>DATLST010000001.1:0-3703 GCA_035534055.1 Candidatus Acidiferrales bacterium
TGTGCGGCAACGGCTGAGGCAATCTGGTCCTTGTTATCGTAGCGTGAGAATTCTCCTCGTTCAGTAGTGAGGGCATACAATCAAGGTATATAAGTCAGATTTTCCCTCGATCGCTCCGCCCTTGGAATTGCTTGTTTTTTCGCCCCGACACCCCCTGCCCGTCGGGAAGCAAATTGCGAGACTCAAGTGGTTTTGCTTGGCAGAATGCCTCGACAAAAAGTAAACTTCCGTGCATTGTTTCGCCCATGAAACAAAATCGCTGAACATCCGGCTGCGAGGGGGCTGTTTTGTGCTGAGACGGGAGTTTGGCGTTTTTGCTGCGCACAGTCCGCGCGCCTTCGGCACATGAAAACAACGCCTGGTCAATACTTGAATGAAGTACGGGAACGGTTGAACATCAGCGTCCGCGATGTGCAGGAAGCGAGCGCCGTAATTGCCTCCGAAGAAGGCCAGAGGGGATTTTACATCTCACCCGGGCACCTTAGCCGCATCGAGAACGGTAGCTCCATTCCGAGTTCATTCAAGCTGTTCGCATTGTGTGCCGTCTACGGGCTTGATTTTCACGATGCATTGCGAAGGTATGGAATCGATGGTAATCGGACGCGGCTATACAGGGATAGGTTTCTGCCCGCAGTTACCCGCCCTGCGTCTTCGGAAATCTACGGTTTTGACGAGAAAGTATGGGTGCCGGTTCGCCTCGATCCCAGCTTCCGATGGGAAACCACCCAGCTCGTCAACCGCATTGTGGCTCTTTGGGGCGAAATTCCCGCATCATTTCTGGTTGGTTGTAACCCGCGCCGGCATACATACGGCTTCGTCGGCCTCGCTGACAAGACGATGCTTCCTTTGATCCGGCCTGGTTCGCTCATTATGATCGATCCTGAGCGCCGCCGCATCATCGACCAGCCTTATCAAAACGAATTCGAGCGGCCTATTTACTTTGTCGAGCTGCGCGACGGATATCGATGCGCGTGGTGTCAAATAGCAGGTTCCAAACTGCTCTTGATCCCACATCCGATTTCAGGTCTTCCAGTTCAGACGTTCAATTTGCCAACTGATGCGGGGATTGTGGGCCAAGTGGTTGGAGTGGCGATGAGACTGGTTCCTGCAGATGTGACCAATGAGGAGCGTGCGTCAAAACTTCTAGCCCGAAGCGGAGTTGTGAAGTGAAGAATTTGCGTGAAATCGCAGGACATCCTTCTGGGATCATTTCCCGATAGGGTTCTAGCTCCAGCCAGAGGCCCGCCACGCGGGACTCGTCGGGTTCCCCGAGTGCCTGAAAATGTTTCCGCAACTCTCGCGCAGTCGCAATCAGCGATAGTTCCAGGGCGGATTCAAATGCAATGCGATGAGCTTCACGAAGCATCGCATGCACTTCGTCGGACGAAGCGCAGCTAGCCCATCCTTCGTGAATATAGTGGCCCGTGTACGGGTCTCGCAAAGAGGTAAGAAACACGAGCTTTGCAAACGGACCGGGCAGAGAGGCTAACGCATGACTTAAGTAACTTGCGAGTTGATCTTCCCAAAGCATCGAAGCCGCGCGATTCTAAACTAAGTTCCAGGTTCAGACAATCTCTTTGTTGCGTCGGCGCAACAAATAGACGAAAAGCGGCCGTCTTTCGATTTGCCTCCGTATTGTTGCCACTGCTTCACCACTTTACGGAGGTAACGAAGATGAAGGAAATGACAATTGTGTGTTTATCGGTACTGCGAGGTAGTTTGCCCCCACCCTGGCCGCCCCCCCAGCTCCCTCAGCCGCCGCAGTTTTGTGCCAACTAACGTGGGAGGAGGGGGGCTCCGGCTCCCCTCTTGGCACAATCGCCTGCTCGCAGTACAATTCGGCTCACTGTGTCAAAGATTTCCTATGCCATTCTCACGGCAGGCATGACACTGGATGTCTGTCTTCTCTGGCGTTTGCTTCGTAAGGCATTGTGGCGCGAGTATCCCGGCCTTTTCTCTTACGTTCTTTACGACCTGATTGCGACTTGCGTATTGTTTGGGATTCTCAGAAGCAGTCCACACCTGTACCGCTCACTGTACTGGAAAAGCGAGATCGTGAGCATGAGCCTTGGATTCCTTGTGGTCTGGGAGATCTTCCGACATACGTTTCCGAAGGGCTCAATCCTAAGGGCGGTTGTTGCTAAGGGATTTGCCACAGTCGCCTTGATTCCGATCATATTTACCTTTTCTGTATTCTGGGCACTCGCATCGTATGCAAAGTTCCATTACTTATATCCTGTTTTTGAGCGGAGCTTCGGATTTGTCCTAAGTGCCCTGGTACTGGCAACTTTGCTGGCAACCAAGTACTACCACGTGTCACTGGGACGAAACGTTTGGGGAATCGCGCTGGGCTTCGGAGCCTACGTTTCCATTTCTACTGCGATTTTTGGGCTGGTTGATGTGACGAATTTGTTCGTTCCATACATGCAAGTTCTACGGCCATTGAGCTTCATCGCGATGCTCGCGACATGGACATGGGCCGTGTGGATTTATGTTCCGAATCCACCGATTGCTGTAGGGCGCGCAGCAGCACTGGATGTAGCACTAAGTTCGTGGTCAGACAATTGGCGTCGCACAATCTCCGCCATTTGGAGGACCATACATCCATGACGTTACTCATCCTCTCCGTGCTGGTGGCCGTAGCGCTCTTTATCAGCATCCTAGTTGTTGCACTTAAGACAACTCCAAAGAAAGTTACGATGTCGTCAGCGCTGTTGGCCGTGAGCGAAATGGTGGAGCTCGAAGGCCTATCCCTAAAGAACCCAACGCAGGTGTTCGATGACGCAGAATATCGCATTCTCCGGTCAAATCCGGCATTGACGGGAGTGGCCAAGCGATTCCGCAAGCAGCGGCAGGAGCTTGCCTTAATGTGGCTCTCCCTACTGTTGAGCGACCTCCAGAAGCTTTCGCGCTTTCGCGGCTTCCTAATCCGGAGCGGCTTGCCAGCAAAACCGAGCGAAGAAATCGAGATTTTCTATACCTTCGTTTTTTCGGTATTTTTCCTTAACCTTCTCAAATCCTTCGTCCGCGTTCTTGGACCGTTTGCTCTGCACGGCACGATGCGCCGCGCCAGACTCCCAGTTGAGCGAATGTCCTATGCTTCTGCAAGGCTCTTGAACCGTCTTCCGTCGGCTCAATGGCAGGATATTGCCCGCGGCTGGCAAGATTGCAAAGCATAGCGCTTCCTTTGGAATCTGTTGGCCCGCGCCCAACGCTTTGGAATGGCCAGATTTGGTGTATTGATTTCCCTCAGGAACAGGAAGAGAACGAGTCGGCTGAGGCTGAGGAGCAGGAGCTTGATGAGCACGCCTACGTTCTCGACTGGATCAGCCGGGAGCCGCTAAGTCGTGAATGGTTTTTCGAGCAGCGCGACGGCAACTGCCGCTTGATGGGTTCGTTTGCCGTTCGGCTTTCTGAAACGGCGCAGACCTGGGGCTGTTAGCGGGGGAGGCAGTTTTGCGGGCTTCCTGCCCATGGGCTCCGCTTCCATATGGCGATGCTTTTTCGTCAGGTAGCCCGCCATTGGAAGCTCTCGGTCGCTGAGTTCCAGGTCGGGTCCTAAAATTATCCTGGCAGCAGTTCGAATGTTCTCCATGATGGATGTCCCGTCCCCGGGGGCCGCTGGAAAAGCTCGTTCCGGACGCATTTACGGAGGGACAGGATTCTTTGGGGCTTTCTCCGCGAAATACGCGATTCCGACCGC
>DATLST010000002.1:0-14114 GCA_035534055.1 Candidatus Acidiferrales bacterium
TAGTACCTGTATACATAAATGCTTGCTTTTTCTGGCAAGAAATTTCTGGTGAGGTGGTTTTCGACCAATGTTTATGCAGGTGCGAGGGCATTTTTGGGAAAGTCCAACTTCCTGTTTGGTTCCGGCTACGCCGGGTTAGGGGTAGGTAATGTCAATCGTTGTGGTGACAGGATCCGCCGGGCTCATCGGCTCGGAAGCAGTCCGATTCTTCGCGGCTCAGGGCCTCGATTTGGTCGGACTGGACAACAACATGTGCGCGACTTTTCCTCCAGTGGCACCAAAGCCCCGGCGCGGGAGATTCTTTACAGCTAGGGAGCTTCGTCGAGCGGGTCTTGAGGGCAAGAGCGTCTCGGCCGGTGGGACGCGTGGTGATGCTTGGTTGGGCTCCCGATGGTGATCCTTTACGTGCATAACTACTACCGGGAGGCCGGTGGTGAGGATGCCGGGGTGCGACAAGAACGTGACCTGCTCGCCGGAGCCGGGCACCGCATTGTGGAATACAGCCGCTCGAGTGACGAGATCGTGCTCAATGGGCTTCCCAGCCGGATGAGGTTAGGCACTCAAGCCGTCTGGTCGCGGCGAACCGGTCGCGATATTCGTTCGTTGCTCGCCCGCGAGAGGCCGGACGTGGCCCATTTCCACAACATCGTGCCACTGGTTTCCCCGTCGGCCTATTACGCCTGCGCGGAAGCGGGAGTGCCTGTGGTGCAGACGCTGCATAATTACAGGCTTCTGTGCCCGGCCGGAACTTTGTTGCGCGAAGGGCGAATTTGCGAGGAATGCGTGGAACACAGTTTGTTTCGCAGCGTCCGGTACCGCTGCTACCACGAGTCCGCCGCGCAGACTGGCACGATCGCACTGATGCTTGCCAGCCACCGAGCGATGGGAACGTGGGCGCGGAAAGTTGATTGCTATATCGCGCGCACGGAGTTTGCCCGGCAGAAGTTCATCGAAGGGGGCTTGCCAGCGGAGAAGGTTGTGGTCAAGCCGTGTTTTGTGCAACTCGACCCCGGGCTTCGCCACGGGCGAGGCGACAACGTATTGTTCGTCGGGCGGCTCTCGCCAGAGAAGGGACTGCGGACTCTGCTGAAGGCGTGGGAGCGCTTGGGCGGTCGAATGCCGCTACGCATTGCCGGTGACGGCCCCTTGCGACCCGAATTGGAAGCGGAAGCCAGGCAGCGCGATATTCGCGGCGTCACGTTCCTGGGGCGGCTGGACGGCCATGGCGTCCTGGCCGAGATGAAGAGGGCGCGATTCCTCGTGTTTCCGAGCGAATGGTACGAGGGGCTGCCGCTCACGATCGCCGAGGCGTTTGCATGCGGGCTTCCGGTAATTGCGTCTCGGATGGGTTCGATGCTAGAGATCGTTGAGGATGGACGCACGGGATGCCACTTTACGTCGGGTGATGCCGAGGCTCTGGCGGTTAAGGTCGAATGGGCATGGACGCATCCGAAGGAAATTGACTCCATGAGCCGCGACGCGCGGACCGAATACGAGGCAAAGTACACCCCCGAACGTAATTATCAGTTGCTGATGCGGATACACGAGAGGGTTCTCGCGGCGCGCGACCGGGCACCGAGCTGAGTGGTGCCGCTCGATAAGGGTGGTATGCGGCCGCTTGGGAGGGACAAATGAAAATTCTGGTGACCGGCGGAGCCGGGTTTATCGCGTCGCACGTAGCGGACGCGTACATCGCCGCAGGGCACGACGTGGCGATTCTGGACGATCTTTCGCGAGGGTCGATGAGCAACGTGAATCCGCGAGCCCGGTTTTACCAGGGCGACGTTCGCGACCGGGAATTCGTCGAGCGCGCCTTCTCGACGGAGAAACCGGAAGCGGTGAATCACCACGCGGCGCAGATGGACGTGCGGCGCGGGGTGCGCGAGCCGGTGTTTGATGCCTCGGTGAACATTCTGGGATCGATCAACCTGCTCGAGGCGGCGGTGGCGCATCAAGTGCGGCGGTTCGTCTACGTTTCGACGGCGGGAGCGGCGTATGGCGAGCCGAACGACCTGCCGGTGCCGGAAACCTATCCGATCAATCCGATCACGCCGTACGGTATCACCAAGCATACCGTCGAGCATTATCTTTTCACGTTCTCGGTGCTCTACGGGCTGCCGTATGTGGTGCTGCGCTACGGGAACGTCTACGGGCCGCGGCAAAGCTCGAAAGGGGAAGCAGGCGTTTTCGCGATTTTTTGCGAGCAGATGCTAGCGGGGATTCGACCGGTGATTTACGGCGACGGGAGCAAGGTGCGGGATTACGTCTACATCGAGGACGTGGCGCAGGCGAATCTGCTCGCGCTCGAACGCGGGACGGGAGAGATTTTCAATATCGGCGATGGCGTGCCAACGAACGATTACGAAGTGTTCCAACGGGTGCGGGACGGGCTCGGCATCGATGGCCTGGAACCTGACCGTGTGGCGAAGCGCCCGGGCGAGATCGACCGCATCTACCTGGATATTTCGAAAGCGCGGCGCCTGCTAGGCTGGGAACCGCGCGTTTCGCTCGAAGAAGGGGCGCGGCGCACCGTGCGTTATTTCCAACAGTCGGCGGGCAACGCAAGTCAAGCGATGGCCTGACGCTTTCCAGAAGGGAGACCCGGCGGGACAAGCGCCATGGAATTACAGAACAAGGTCTGCGTGATCGTCGGGGCGTCGGGGGCGATTGGCGGCGCGATGGTTCGGCGTTTCTTTCAGGAGGGAGCGCGCCTCGCGCTCACCTATCGCACCGAGCGGCCGCGAGAGCTAGGTGGCGAATTATCCGGTGACCGGCGCGGTGCCAGCTTCTACCCACTCGATATTACCGACTGGGGACAGGTTCAGGCGACCCTGCGCCAAGTGGAAATGGATTTCAGGGGCATCGACGTGCTCGTGAACTGCGCCGGAACTATCGGGCCCATTGGTAGGCTCGAAGATACCGATCCGCAGGAGTGGAACCGAACGCTGGAGGTCAACCTGACCGGCTCGGTCAATCTGGCACGGGCCGTTCTTCCAGCTTTCCGGAGCCGCAGCCACGGCAAGATCATCTTCTTTTCTGGAGGAGGGGCCGCCTACGGACGCCCCTACTTCTCCGCCTACAGCAGCGCCAAAGCCGCGCTCGTGCGGTTCACCGAGAGTCTGGCCCAGGAAGTCGAGGACGCGGGCGTCCAAGTGAATGCCGTGGCGCCAGGGCCGATCAGAAGCCGCATGTGGGACGAGATGCGGTCGGCGGGCAGCGCCGGTGGGCCAAAGCTGATCGAGGAGCTGAAGCGGATGGAGGAGACCGGCGGTGCATCAGCCGATCGCGCCGCTGCGCTCACCGTTTTCTTGGCTTCGGATCGATCCAATCGGGTGACTGGCAAGTTGATCAGCGCGCTCTGGGATGACTGGGAGAACATCGAAGCCCACGTCGAAAAACTTGCCGGGTCCGAGGCGTGGACGCTGCGAAGGATGCCGCTGGATTAGCCATGGTATCGGTCGCCATCGTCGGCGCGGGCGGCGTCGGGCGCATCCGCGCGAAATCCATTCTCGATTCAAAACAGGGGCGCGTGTCGTGGGTTGCCGACGTCAACGCGGAACGGGCCAAGGAGTTGGCCGTGCTCTGCTCGGCCGCCGCCACGACGGAGTGGCGCGAGGCGGTTTCGCGCCCGGAGGTCGATGTCGTTGTCGTTTCTACACCGACCAAATTCCATGCGGAAATCGCCATTCAAGCTCTTCAAGCCGGCAAGCACGTCCTATGCGAGAAACCACTGGCCCGCACGGTGGATGAGGCCTGCAGGATCGTGGAAGCAGCTCGGCGTGCCGGGCGCGTTCTGAAAACTGGGTTCAACTACCGCCAGATGGGCCACGTCCGAAAGACCAAGGAACTGCTGGGGAGCGGAGCGATCGGGCCCGCCTATTTTCTGCGCTGTCGCTATGGCCACGGCGGGCGTCCGCGTTACGAGGAGCATTGGTGCACCGATGCAGACCTTTCCGGGGGCGGTGTCCTGCAGGAGCAAGGTATTCACATGGTCGACTTAGTACGCGTATTCCTCGACGAGCCGGTCAGAGTGATGGCGGAAACTCGGCGCTATTTCTGGGGTTTCCCTGAAGTGGAAGACAACTGCTTTTGCCTGTTTGAGACAGCCGCCGGCCAGCTTGCTCAACTGCACGTCAGTTGGACCCAATGGAAGAATATCCTCGAGATAGAAATTTTCGGCCGGGACGGATATCTCCGGCTGGAAGGCCGCGACGGCCACTACGGCCCCCAGCGCTTGACGTGGGGCAAGCGGCAGCCAGGTCATGGACGGCCCGTCGAGGAAGTATTCACTTTCGACGAAGCCGACATTTCCTGGGATCGCGAGTGGCGGGAATTTCTGGAGCGAATCGAGGACGGCGTGTACTCCTCGGACGCAGCTCAGCAGGGCCTGCGGACGCAGCAACTCGTCGAGGCAGCGTATCGGAGCGCCGGGGAACGCGCCTGGATCGAGATTCCTTCTTGCGACGCGGAGCGATCATGATCATTACTCGAACTCCTTTTCGACTGACGCTCGGCGGCGGCGGCACGGATCTTCCGTCGTTCTATCGCGAGCATGGCGGGTACGTGCTGGCGGTGGGGATCGACAAGTACATGTTCGTCAACGTGAATACCCCTATCATTGACGACAAAATACGGGTGCGGTATTCGAAATCGGAACTGGTGGATCACGTCGATAAGGTCGAGCACACGCTGGCGCGGGAAGCGATGAAATCGTTTGCGCTGACCAGAGGCGTGGAAATCGTCTCCGTGGCGGATATTCCCTCAGGAACGGGGCTCGGGTCTTCGAGTTGCTATCTGGTGGGGCTGCTGAATGCGCTGCGGGCGCTGATGCAGAAGCCGGTCGCGCCGCAGGAGCTTGCCGAAGAGGCTTGCCATATCGAACTCAACATCCTGAAAAAACCGATTGGTAAGCAGGACCAGTACATGGCCGCTTTCGGCGGCCTGACCTCGCTCACGATCGATCGGGACGGCGCGGTGCAGGTGGATCGGCTACCGGTGGGGGCGGAACTGGTGGAAGCGCTCGAGAACAATCTGCTGCTCTTCTACACGCACGAAACGCGGGACGCGACGGAAATCCTGGCTCGCCAGGACAGCGCGGCGCGAGAGAAGGACGCGAGCGTCGTCGGGAGTCTTCGAGAGATCAAGGACATCGGACTCGAAATCCGCGACGAGATCGTCAAGGGGAACCTGCGGCGGTTCGGCGAGCTGATGGACGTGCACTGGCAGACGAAAAAGCGGCTGTCGCACGGCATCACCAACCCGCAAATCGACGCGTGGTACACGCTGGCGCGGCGCAACGGCGCGAGTGGCGGGAAAATTTCCGGCGCGGGCGGCGGCGGCTTTTTGATGCTCTACTGCGAGGAAGACAAGCGGCGACTGCGCGAGGCGATGCGCGGCGCCGGGTTGCGGGAACTGAATTTCCGGTTCGAATTCGAAGGCAGCAAGGTGGTGCTCGACATCGTGTCGCGCGATCAGCGGCTGGCGCACAACCAGCGCCTGCTCGAAGAGCCAGCCGAGCCGCGGCAAAGGGCGGCTCGCGCGCGACACGCCTCCTGAACCGATTCCACCCCCTTTCGGCGATTCAGTATTTGCGGCGCACCAGAAAACCAGCAGTCCGGAGGAAGCCCATGTCTCGCAAGGCGGTGTTTCTCGATCGCGACGGCGTGATCAACGCGTACACCTACGATCGCGAGTTCGGCACGTTCGATTCGCCGGCGCATCCCGAGCAATTCACTCTGCTGCCGGGCGCGGCGGAAGCGGTGGCGAAACTGAATGGGGAGGGCTTCCTCACCGTCGTCGTTTCCAATCAGCCGGGATTGGCGAAGGGGCGATTCACGCCCGCACTGCTCGAAGCGATGACCGGGAAGATGAAAGCACTCGTCGAGCAAGGAGGAGGGAAACTGGACGCGGTGTATTACTGCCCGCATCATCCGGAAGGCACCGTCGACGGCTACCGCCAGCGCTGCCAGTGCCGCAAACCGAATGCCGGGCTCTTCGAGCAGGCGGCGCGGGATTGGCACATCAATCTGGGCGGCTCGTACACGGTGGGCGACGGGATCGTGGACGTGCTGGCGGGGCGGCAAGCGGGTACGAAAACGATCTTCGTCAGCGCGCGGAAATGCCACGTCTGTTCGGAACTGAACAAGCGGAACGTGTGGCCGGATTGGGTGGTTGCGAATCTGGCCGAGGCGGCGGAATTGATCCAGAAGACGGAAGCGAACCACCACGGGAAGCCGACGAACGGCCAGACGAAAGGCTCCTGCGCGTGGGAAGAGGAGTCGGCGGGCTACGTGACGCTGTACCTGGAGGAAGCCATCGAGATTTTGAAGCGTATCAACCGGGCTTCGATCGAACGCATCGCGAGCCAGCTCGCCGAATTGCGCGAGCGTGGCGGGCGCCTGTTCGTTCTGGGAGTGGGCGGCGGCGCTGGCCACGCCTCGCACGCCGTCTGCGACTTCCGGAAAATCAGCCAAATCGAGGCGTACACGCCCGCCGACAACGTGAGCGAACTGACCGCGCGGGTGAACGACGACGGCTGGGAGACCGCCTACGCCAACTGGCTGCGGGGCAGCCGCCTGGGCGCGAAGGACGCGGTTTTCGTTTTCTCGGTGGGCGGCGGCGATCTGGAGCGCAACATCAGCGCGAATCTGGTTCGCGCGCTCGAATATGCGCGGCAGGTGGGTGCCCGGATCTGCGGCGTGGTAGGGCGCGACGGCGGATTCACCGCGCGGGTGGCCGACGCCTGCGTTGTGGTGCCGGTGGTGAATCCGGCGACAATCACCCCGCACACCGAGTCTTTTCAGGCGCTCATCTGGCACATGCTTGTATCCCATCCGAAACTTAAAGCCACCGAAATGAAGTGGGAGTCTCTTCAACCCGGAGCGGGCGTCTAACTCGAGTGACCCAAGACCCGCTTGGTTGGGCAATCGCTCTTGCTGAACGCGCTTTTTTGGCGCTGTCGAGACGACACTATGCGAGATCATCAGTTTGTGCGAAAAATATCTAGAGCGGTGATCCCCGCGGCGGGACTGGGGACGCGCATGCTCCCCGCGACGAAGGTCGTCCCGAAGGAGATGCTTGCCGTCTCCGGCAAACCGCTCATCCAATACGCGGTCGAGGAGGCGGCTGCAAGCGGAATCGAAACAATCATTCTGGTTATTGGTCGGAGAAAAAGGCTTCTCCGCAAATATTTCGAACCCGATCCGGCACTCGAGCGTTTTCTCGAATCCCGAGGTCACTTGGCCGAAGCCAGTATGATTCGGCAGTTGCCCGAACTTGCGAGACTGCGCTTCGTTGAGCAGCAGAAACCCCTCGGCATTGCCGATGCCATCCGATGTGCCCGCGGTCTCGTCGGAAACGATCCCTTTGTGGTCCTGCTCCCCGACGTAATCATTCGCGCTGCCGAGCCCGCCGCCCAGCAGCTTATTAGGGCCTATTCGCGTCAACCAGGAAGCATCATTGCAATTCGGGAAGTCGAGCTTGCCGACATCCCCCGTCATGGTATCGTCCGCGCCGCTGGGCTTGCAGACAACGGGAATCCTCGTCTTCTACGGATTGCTTCTTTGGTTGAGAAGCCTCCTGTCGAGGACGCTCCTTCGCGCTTCGGCGTTTTCGGACGCTATTTGCTCGAACCGACGATCTTTGAAGCCATCAACCAGACCCGGCCTGGCGTGCGAGGAGAAATCGAACTCACCGATGCACTGAACCTTCTGTGCGGTGACCGCGCCGTCTCGGGATGCTGTTTCGAAGGCACTCATTACGATGCGGGCGACCCACTTGGCCTTCTAAAGGCCAGCGTCGAAATCGCAATGGAGGACTCCCATCTACAGCCACTTCTGCGCTCATATTTTCGCCAGCTGCAAAGTGGGGAGAAACGCACCGCAGAAAAAACTATCTGAAGTTCCCAGTTGTATTGAGCAGAATGACTGGAGAGTTACGGCCGTTGGCTTTGGTCAGACTCGGGTTCAGATTTCGGGGTCGGTTCATGCTCTGGGCATGCAGATGGGAATCCCTCTGGCAATCGATCGGTTAAAACAGGAAAGCGGAAAGACCATTTTGTCCGGAATGGATATGTCTTTCAGGTCTTCGGATTCCTTCCTGCATAGCCATCCTGTTGAATCTCGCCCGATTTGGGCTCGGGACCTCTCGTTCGCGAGGCAGCAATGAACAGGGGAGCTTACCCTCAGCGTGTTGCATGCCGGACCATCACATCGATATGAGAGTTGCTTCGGCTCCTGCTGCCAATAATCGTGAGACGTTTCGTGTACTCGGCGTGCGCCTTGCGGCACTGCAAATCCCCGATGTCATTGAGCGGATGGAAGCTTGGATTGCACGCCGAGACGGCTCGCGTTTCATCGCGGTGACGAATGTCCATGTGGTGATGGAAGCCCGGCACAAACCCTCCTTCAGGAAGGTACTCGAATCCGCTGATCTGTGCGTTCCCGACGGCATGCCCCTTGTCTGGGTCGGTCGACTGCGAGGCCATCCGCTTGAGCGGAGAGTTTACGGTCCCGATTTGCTCTTGGATTTCTGCCGCGAAACACACGAAGAGGGTTATCGCCACTTCTTTTATGGGGGGGCGCCGGGCGTTCCAGAGGCACTGGCGGAAAAACTGAAGGAGCGATTCCCTCGATTGAACGTTGTTGGAGTTTGCTCGCCACCGTTTCGCCCCTTGACAGCGGAGGAAGACGCTCGGCAGATCGAAATGATACATCAGGCAGCCCCTGACGTTCTCTGGGTGGGACTCGGCTGTCCGAAGCAAGAGCACTGGATGTATGAGCACCGTGACCGGCTCCGCGTTCCAGTTCTGGTGGGCGTGGGACAAGCCTTTGACATCCATTCTGGGCGCTCGAGACAGGCTCCTGCTTGGATACGCGAGCATGGTTTGGAATGGCTCTACCGATTGTTGGCCGAACCACGGAGACTTTGGCGGCGGTATCTGCTCTACAACTCCGAATTCATCGTCTGCGAATCTCTCGAAGTCTTGGGGCTGAAGCGGTTCCATTAAGGAGACACGAGCATGCCAAAGCGCGCGCTGTTGACGGGCATTACCGGTCAGGACGGTTCGTACCTCGCCGAATTTCTACTCTCCCAGGACTACGAGGTGCACGGCCTCATCCGGCGCGCCAGTACGTTCAACACAACTCGCTTGGAACACATCTACGAGGATCCCCATAATCCGGCCGCGCGGCTTTTTCTGCATTACGGCGATCTCTCGAGTGGAGAGCAACTAAACAACTTGATTTACAATCTCGAACCGGATGAAATCTACCACTTGGGTGCTCAGAGCCATGTAATGGTGAGCTTTGACATGCCGGAGTTTACCGGAGATACCACCGGTCTCGGCACTACTCGTATTTTGGAAGCTATCCGCCGTAGTGGGATCAAGACTCGGTTTTACCAGGCCAGCTCCTCAGAGATGTTTGGGAGTTCTCCTCCTCCCCAGAACGAAGGCACTCCGTTCCATCCTCGAAGTCCGTACGGAGCTGCGAAAGTCTATGCGTACTGGATGACAGTGAATTACCGGGAGGCCTACAAAGTTTTTGCAAGCAATGGGATTCTGTTTAACCACGAGAGCCCGCGCCGCGGCGAAACTTTCGTCACGCGCAAAATCACCCGGGCAGTCGCTCGCATTTTCGCAGGGAAGCAAAAGAACCTCTACTTGGGCAACCTAGAGGCCAAGCGTGACTGGGGATACGCGCCGGAATATGTGGAAGCGATGTGGAAGATGCTCCAGCAGGAGGAAGCGGGCGACTTTGTTCTAGGCACCGGCGAAGAGCATTCCGTTCGGGAATTCGTGGAGGAAGCTTTCAGCTATGCGAGGCTCGATTGGCGGAAACACGTGGAAATCGATGCGAGGTACATCCGACCCACGGAAGTGGATTGCTTGATCGCCGACGCCTCCAAGGCGCGGCGCGAACTGTCCTGGAAACCGAGGATCACTTTCAACGAGATCGTACGCATCATGGTGGATACAGATATCGAGGCCTTGGGCCTTCCCTCCTTCGGAGAAGGCAAAACAATACTCGAGAAAAAGTTCGACCGGTGGCATCAGCCGCGGACTGTAGTGTCTCGTGCGGTGCATGACGCGGAACGGCAGGCCGTCGAATGAGAGAAAACGAAGAGGAGAGAACGGAGAGCTTCTGGCAGGACAAGCAAGTGCTCGTCACTGGAGGAGCCGGATTCTTAGGCTCGCACGTTGTCGAGAAGCTCCGCGCACGCGGCTGCCGGAAACTCTTCTTGTTTCGAAGCAAGGAATACGATCTCCGCGAAAAGGAAGACATCATTCGCCTCCTCGAGAAAACTCATCCGGAAATCGTGATCCATCTCGCCGCGGTGGTTGGTGGAATCGGGGCAAACCGCAAGAACTCCGGGCGGTTTTTTTTCGAAAATGCCATTATGGGGATTCAGCTCATCGAACAAGCCCGTCGCTTTGCGATTCCAAGATTCATCTGCCTCGGTACGATCTGTTCATACCCGAAATTCACTCCGGTTCCGTTCCGCGAAGAAGATCTCTGGAACGGATTTCCGGAGGAAACCAATGCTCCTTACGGCTTGGCGAAGAAAACGCTTCTGGTCCAATTGCAGTCTTACCGTCAGCAATACGGGTTCAACGGAATCTATTTGTTGCCTGTAAACCTGTACGGTCCTCGGGACAATTTTGATTTGGAAACCTCTCACGTCATCCCCGCGATTATTCGGAAATGCGTCGAGGCCAAACTGCGGGGCGACAAGAGGATTGTGGCCTGGGGGACCGCCAATGTCTCCCGCGAGTTTCTTTACGTGGAAGATGCTGCCGAAGCCATTGTTTTGGCGGCAGAACGGTACGAAAAGCCCGAGCCCGTCAACCTGGGTTCAGGAAAGGAAATAACCATCCGCGCGCTTGTGAATCTCATTCGAGAGCTGAGCGGCTTTGAAGGAGAAGTTGAATGGGATGCATCGCAGCCCGACGGCCAACCTCGGCGATGCCTGGATACCAGCCGGGCCGAACGCGAATTTGGGTTCAAGGCCCAGGTGGATCTTCGCGAAGGCTTGCGGAGAACAATTGAATGGTATGAGAACATGCTGCAAAGCCGCGGCGTTCGCGAGACCGCGTGAGCCTGAATTTCGGGATCGCTCCACGACGCTTGCCTCTTCCTTGCTCTCGTGCTGTTCGCGATGCGCCGCAATGATCCAAGATTTTCATTTTAGGCCGCGTCCATCGAGGATCCCGGCGGTCCAAAATCAACGAAAGCGATTTGTAGGATCTTCGCTGGGCAAAACCTTTGCCATTGCTTCGTCCTGCCTTTTGACGCTTTTGGCTCTTTCTGCAGAGGCGCAGTCCATGTCGCCGTTGCCAGTGTTCTCGGAAAGCCTCGTAATTCACCTGGCAATGAATCGGCAGAATCCCGTCGGGTTTCGCGCTGCCCTTCAGAGCAAAACGGAAGAAGCAGGCGGGAAAGGTCGCCCGTCTTTTTCTCGTCTGCAGTTTGACCGTTTCCAAACCAGCGAGAAGTGCTGGGCACATCAGCTGGACAGCAAGAACTGCAGATTCCACTGGCGCCCTGCGCTCCGCGAACAAGGCGAGTACTTAGCCATCGAGACCGCATGGAATCTCGGGGACAATCACTGGGTCAGATACTTCACATTCCACGGGCACTTCGTCCAGGATTACTTCAATGCCGTGGGAGGCTTTCGGTTTTCTCGCTGGAACGATGACAATCCCTTCATCGACGATTATGTCGGCCATCCCATGATGGGCGCAATTTCGATGGACATCTTTGTCCAGAACGATCCGAGAGGGATGTCTTTGGAATTCCAGAATTCCAGGGTGTACTGGCACAGCCGTCTGCCGGCGTTCATCTGGTCAGCGATTTACAGCGCGGAATGGAAACTGGGCCCTGTCAGCGAAGCTTCCGTGGGGAATACAGGGGGCTTTTTCTACTACGACAAGAACGCGCACAAGTTTACCAACGACACGGGCACAGTCGGCCTTGTCATAACGCCGGTCGGAGGCTGGGCGTGGTCTGTGGCCGAGGATCTCGTGGATGAACACATAATTACCCGGCTGGAAAGGAAGAGCCACAATCCTCTATATCTTTTTTCCATCCAGTTCTTAAATCCTTGTCGCGGATTTGCGAATCTCCTCCGGTTCAAAGCCCCGTGGTATCGCGACGGCCGGCCGGATCCGCGAGAAAAAGATTACTTTACGCAGTTAGATTCCTCCAAAAATCTTGCCCACACAAAAGCCCAGATTGCCCGGCACTAAAGGCGAAGTGTTTCCTTGGTTCTTCCGGTTTGTGGAAGATTCCGCCATCAGTAGCGATTTCGCGCTCTCGCCTCCCGATTGATCCTCGATGTCGCGAGATTCGAACCTCTGCCCAAAAGAAGCGAGATCCCGGAGTGCGAATGAATGCCACAGGGCGGCAAAGACGAGTAACTTCGTGCAGCCAGAACTCAAGCTCAGAACCACCATCGGGCAAGGCATTTCTGTTGAAGATTTGCATCGGCAGATTCGGTCGTCTGCAGGAATGAGCGGAGTGAGGAGATCTGTCAGTCAGTTTATCTGCTCTTCACAGAGGCCGTACTCCGTCCCGCAGGAAGGTCGAGCGTGTCAGAAGAAGCTCGCCGGGGCCCCTCTGAGGCATGCCTCCACTAACGGCTCTGATCCACGCTCCTGCAAGGTAAGACAGTTGCTTAGGATGCAGATGAGATTCGCCGCTGCGATTTGCCTCGTGCTATGTCTGCCTTTGTTGAGCGAGGCACAAGGTCTGCCCTCCCAATCTTTGACACGCGGAACCTGGGAACTCGGGACGTTCGTGGGCGGCGGTAACGGTCTGTTTGCTGCTTCGAATACGCGGTTTTTGCTCGCCGGCGTCCGCGTAGGCCGCATTCTTACCGGCAACCATCTGCCGGGTCTGTTGCGCGGCAATTTGGAATATGCGGCGGACTTCATGCCGTTGTCCGAAGTTTTCCAGCCGGGCCAAAAGGTTTATGGGGGCAGCTTTGTGCCTGTCATCTTGAAATGGAATTTCACCTCAAATTCGAAGATTGCTCCCTATATGATGCTGGCAGGAGGCGGGTTGGCCACGACGAGCAACATCCCACCGGGTAATACCTCCACCTTCAATTTCATGGCCGGGGGATCCATCGGAGCCTACATTTTCCGTAAGCGCGGGCGTGCCATGACGCTCGAAACTCATTGGATGCACATTTCAAATGCGGACTTGGGTATTCAAAATCCCCAATTGGTCGCGAATTTTTTCTTCACGATTGGCTACAGCTGGTTCAAATAAAACCGCCCTCCCGCTCCTTTGAAACTGGGATATCCTCTATCCATTTCCCACGGTTCCGCTCCGATCCCGGCCACACGTGTCAGACCTCCTCCTCCTTCCCCATGGGGATACTGCTCAGCGTACCCGATGCGCGCACATCTGAACCTCGCCAGTTCCACCACAGCAGCTACGTGCGATGGTTGCAGCATTTGCCTTGGCAGGGGGACGCTGGCGCAGCCATGCTTACCTAGCAAGATGCTTTTCCTCTGATCGAGATCTGTGGAAGTGATGCTTGGTGCAGCTGAAGTTGCGAACTCCGAGGCGACAAGAGGATCATGGCTTGGGGAACTGCCAATGTCACCCGCGAGTTTCTTTACGTGGAGGATGCTGCTGAAGCCATCGTTTTGGCGGCAGAACGGTACGAAAAGCCCGAGCCCGTCAACCTGGTGCTCGCCTTATCCCTGTCCCTGTTGATGCCGAAGGGTTAAACATCGAAGAGGGCATTCGCCGCTGCCCCAAAGCGCGTGCTGTCTACATCACGCCATCGCACCAATATCCCCTTGGCACCACCATGAGCGCGACGCGCCGGATGCAGTTGCTTAACTGGGCGTCAAGAACGGGTTCCTGGATTATTGAAGACGATTACGACAGCGAATATCGGTTTGGAACCCGCCCCATTGCCTCGCTTCAAGGTCTTGATTCGGAAGCGAGGGTCATCTACATCGGAACTTTCAGCAAGGTCCTGTTTCCCGCTCTGCGCTTGGGTTACGTGGTTGTTCCGACGGACTTGATACCCGCATTTTCGGCCGCTCGCGACGCTGCGGATATTTTTTCTTCCACTCTCTACCAAGCCGTCTTGAC
>DATLST010000003.1:0-23893 GCA_035534055.1 Candidatus Acidiferrales bacterium
CGATTACACGCGCGCCGCCACCTGCCAGAAATGCGTTCGCGCGGGAGGCAAGCACAACGACCTGGAGAACGTCGGCTTCACCAACCGGCACCACACCTTCTTCGAAATGCTCGGCAATTTTTCTTTTGGCGACTACTTCAAGCAGGACGCCATCGCTTTTGCCTGGGAGCTCATCACTTCGCCAAAATGGTTCGGTATTCCGATCGAGAAGCTGTTCTTCACCGTGTTTGGGGGCGCCGAAATCGGGCACGGACAAACGCTCAAGAGCGATCAGGAGGCGCACGCGCTGTGGACCAAGATCGGCGCGCCCAAGGAACGCGTGATTGAAGTTCCCGGCCTCAAGGAGAATTTTTGGGCCATGGGCGACACCGGCCCCTGCGGCCCATGCAGCGAAATTCACTACGACATGGGACCGGCCGCTTCCGATCAGGGCCACGCGGACTGCCAATTCTCCTGCGACTGCGGCCGTTACGTCGAAATCTGGAATTTAGTCTTCATGCAGTTCAATCGCGATTCCTCCGGCAAACTCAATCCCCTGCCCAAGCCTTCGGTCGATACCGGGATGGGCCTTGAGCGCCTCGCCGCCGTCCTGCAGGGCAAAATCAGCAACTTCGATACCGACTTGTTCCAGCCGCTCATGCGCGAGGCTGCCCGTCTCGCTAGCGTCGATTTGAACAATCTGGAAAATCAGTCTTCACTGCGGATTATTGCGGACCATTCCCGCGCCGCCACGTTCCTGATTTCCGATGGCGTAATTCCTTCGAACGAAGGCCGCGGCTACGTCCTGCGCAAAATCATCCGTCGCGCGCTCCGTCATGCGCGTATGCTCGATGCCCCGATGCCGTTTCTTTCCCACATGTCTGCGGCCGTTCGCGCCGAAATGAAGAATGCCTACCCAGAACTCGAGGAAAGCGCCGCCCGCATCACGCGCGTCCTCGATGAGGAAGAGCGTCGCTTCACGCGAACCGTCGATGTCGGGCTCAAGAAACTCGAAGAAGGCCTTCAGGCGCTGCATGGTGAGATCGAAACGACGCCCCAAGCTAAGAAGGAACGCGGGCACGCACCTCGCCTCGGCATAGTCCTGCCAGGCGAGCAGGCCTTCAGGCTATATGACACCTATGGTTTGCCACGCGACTTCATAGAAGATGTCACGCGCGATGCCGGTGTCCACGTCGACTGGGCCGGCTTCGACCGCGCCATGGAGGAACAGCGTACGCGCGCCAGGGCCTCTTGGACGGGCGTGCACAAGGAAGTAGCGAATCCCATCTACGCGAAGCTGGCGGATACGTTCGAGACCGAACCCGATTTTTACTTTGGCACGAGCACCAGCGATTGCCGGATCGAAGCCATTGTCACTAAGCAAGGCGAGGCCAACGAAATTCGCAAGGGCGCCGAAGCGGAAGTAATCCTCGACCGCACGTCATTTTATTCCGAATCTGGCGGGCAGGTGGGCGACGTGGGCAGCTTCCACGACAATTCCGGCTCCCTCGATCTGGCTGAAGTCCGCGGCGCGTACTATCCCGTCAGCCGCCTCATCGCACATCGCATCCTGGCCAAGGAAGACTTGCGCGTGGGCGACCGTGTTACGACCATCGCCGACGCGCAGCGCCGCGCGCGCAACATGCGCAACCACACCGCCACGCACCTGATGCACGCCGCGCTCCGCAGCATTCTCGGTGCACACGTCAAGCAGGCGGGTTCCCTGGTCGCGCCCGATCATCTGCGCTTCGATTTTTCGCACTTCGCGGCCGTCGACTCGAGCGAGATCGCCGACATCGAGCAGCAGGTGAACGAAGAAATCTGGAAAGACATCGAGCTGCAAACCGACATTACCAATATCGACGACGCGCTGGCCTCGGGCGCCCTGGCCTTCTTCGGCGACAAATACCCCGAGCAGAACGTTCGCGTTGTCACCATTCCCGACGCCTCCACGCCGCGCGGCTTCTACAGCAAGGAGCTTTGCGGGGGCACGCATGTGACGCGCACCGGCGAAATCGGCGTCTTCAAGATCCTCTCGGAACAGTCCACGGCCGCCGGTGTCCGCCGGATCGAGGCCATTTCGGGCGACCGCGCGCTGGTCGAGTATCAGCGGTCTCTGGGCGAACTTCGGGCCGCGGCAGGGCTCTTGAACGTCTCGGAAGACCAGGTTTACGGCGCCATTCAGCGCCAAATTGACCAAATTAAGGATCTGGAGAGACAGTTAAAGGCGCTTGTGCGAAGGAATTCTGTCTCCCAGGCGGAAGGATTACTGGAAGGAGTTCGGGATGTGAAGGGCGTGCGCGTGTTGGCGGCAAAAGTTGACGGCTTCGACCGTGAAGCCCTTCGCCAAATGACGGACGCGCTGCGCCAGAAGCTCGGCTCCGGGGTGGTTGTTTTAGCCTCTGCGGAGGACGGCAAAGTTTCGCTCATCGCAGCGGTTACAAAGGACCTGGCCGCCAAGCTCCATGCCGGCAAGATCGTTCAAGAACTCGCCAAGCTTGTAGGCGGATCGGGAGGCGGCCGGCCCGACTTGGCAGAGGCTGGCGGTAAAGACACATCGGCCATAGAAAACGCCATTCGTAACGTTTACCCCCTTCTCGATCGATTGTTATAATTCCCGCAGTGCCAGAAACTTAGCCGGAGAATCTCGTCGATCTGGCTTTGTCGCGAATGCCCAAAAATTCGTTCGCGTTTGAAGCAAGATTTTGCCTTCCCAGAGGCTTATGAACACACGAGGCGTCACTATCGCGGTATTGGCGGCGGGAATTTGGCTCTCCTCCACGGTTACACCGGTCCGTGGCCAGATTGCAGCTGTGGACTCGCATGGAAAGCTGGTTTACATGAACGGTGATTCCCCGAAGCCTAGTCGTGGGAGTACTATTAGCATTCCGCCGGTCACGGGAGCGGATACCGGGAAAGTTCGAGCTGTATCCTCCGCCCCAGGCGATACGGGCACTGAGAAGGCTCCTGTTCGAGCCGATGCACGGCTGGAGCGCATCGTACAAGCTGCGGCGGCACGCCACCAACTGGATCCGGCTCTGATCAAAGCCGTGATCAGCACGGAATCCGGATGGAACACGCACGCAGTTTCCCAAAAGGGGGCCTTGGGGCTTATGCAGTTGGTTCCAGCGACGGCACAACGCTTTGGCGTGGGCAATCCTTTCGATCCCGCTCAGAACGTGGAGGGTGGGACCACATATCTGGAATCGTTGCTCCGTCGATACAACGGAGACCTGACGAAATCACTCGCGGCGTACAACGCCGGGGAGCGAGCTGTCGATGAAAGCGGCGGCGTTCCGGCGTATCCGGAAACGCGCAATTACGTGCAAAAGGTGACTCACGCATACTTCCGGCCCGGCTCGGGTCGCACCTCAACGCTCTGGACTCCACCAAGAGATCCCGTGCGGCGGGAAATCGAGCCCAATGGCCGCGTAGTTTTCACGAACGAATGAAACGATTCCATTTTTCCGGAAGAGCAAGCAGCACGCGAATATCTGTGCTCATTCTAGGGTTTATCGTGACCCTCGCGGGGTTGTTCGCTCCGCCAGCCCGCGCGGACCTGAAAGCCGAGGCCCGCCAGCAGTTCGAGCAAGCCGTCAAACTGCGCACGATGCTCGAAGGCTACCTGGAAAAGGACCGCTCGCTCTCCAACTACAAAGAGACAGTTCTGGCCTACCACAAGGTTTACATGATCACGCCGCGGGCCGAGGACGCGACGCAGGCTCTCACGGCCGAGGCTGAGCTGTATGAAGAAATGGGCCGCCTGTTCGATGCAAAATATTTCGAGTCCGCGATCGAGAAATACAATTTCCTGCTGCAACAATATCCCGGAACGCGCTACCGCGCCGAGGCGCTTTTCGCGATCGGCCAGATACAGAAAGACGATTTGAACAAGCCCGACGACGCGGAAGCCACTTTCAAGCAATTTCTGAAACATTATCCGCGCTCGGACAAGGCCAACGCGGCGCAGCAGGCGTTGAAGGAAATTGCCGGGCTATCGGCAGGCGCGTCCGCACCAGCGGCCGCTTCGGGCGGAAATCCAGAGCCGGTCAAGTCGGCTTCCTTGGGAACCACGCCGGACAAACCGGGCCAGATGAATCGCAGCCAGCCCGCCGTAAGTGAAGCGGAGCGAGCTCAGACGGGCCGGAAGCAACCGGCGGTAAACGGCTGGCCACAAGCCGAGAAAGTGAGCGAAACGCAGCCCGACTTGAAGGGCCAAGCAGTCGAGCCGCGCATCAGCAATCGGCCCACGCCGCCCATCGTGGAGAACGTGCAAACCTGGAATTCACCGGACTCCACACGCATCATCGTGACCCTGAGCGACACGATCAAATACGATGCCGCTCTCATCAGTTCGCCGGATCGCATCTACTTCAATCTGTATAAGGCATGGATCAGTCCCAAGCTGGCGCATAAATCCCTGGAAGTCGATGACGGGCTATTGAAGTCCGTGCGGATAGCACAGAACAAACCGGATGTGGTGCGGTTGGTGCTGAACCTGAACGGAGACAAAAATTATTCCACATTTCTGCTCGCCAATCCCTACCGGCTCGTGATCGACGTTCATTCTCGCGCGGTCACTATGGCAAAGTCGACCCCGGATTCGGCTGCGCCCGCAGTAGCGCTCACAACTTCTGTAGCTGAGCCTGCGCGCTCGACAGGGGCCACCGCGCCTGTAACTTCGACGGTAGCCGACGCGGCGGTGCCCCGTGTCGATATTATGGCTGCCCACCCCACCCAGGATGCAAAGACACCGGCTAAGAGCGCCCAACCGAAAACCAAAGCTGGCACGAAAACGACGGCTGCCCTTGTCCCTCCGCCTGAGGCACAGCCAACGCACGATGGGGATCGCTCCCTGACGAGAGCTCTCGGCCTAAAAATCAGCCGGATCGTCATCGATCCCGGCCACGGCGGGCACGACACAGGAACCATCGGGCCCCACGGTTTGATGGAAAAGGATCTTTGTCTGGATGTGGCATTGCGGCTCGGAAGTTTGATTGAAGAAAAACTGCCAGGCGCCGACGTGATCTATACCCGCAAGGACGACACGTACGTTTCACTGGAGGAACGGACGGCAATCGCGAACGAGGCGCACGCCGACTTGTTCATTTCCATCCATGCGAATTCGAGTCCCAGCGCGGGCGCTCGCGGCGTGGAGACATATTACCTGAACTTTGCTACAACGAAGGATGCCATGGACGTGGCGTCCCGGGAGAATGCCCTGTCCCAGGAGCCTCTGCACAATCTGCAGGAACTGATCAAGAAAATCGCGCGGAACGACAAGATCGAGGAATCCAAGGAGTTCGCTAGCGACATCCAGGATGCACTCACGCAGCGGCTTCAGCTGGTGAGCCGCAGTGAAAAGAACCGTGGCGTGAAAAAGGCTCCCTTTATCGTTCTGATCGGTGCGAACATGCCCTCGGTGCTCGCGGAGGTTTCCTTCATCAGCAACCCGTACGATGAGCGGCTATTGCGCAAGAGCGCTCAGCGAGAGCGGATCGCCGACGGGCTGTATCGGGGAATCCGCGCATACCTTGCAAGCCTGAACAGCATTTCCAATAACCAGCAGAAACTGGCCTCCGACGATCCCTTGAGCGCAGGAACAGTGGCGTCCAACGGGAACCCCAAGTAGAATCTCGGCATCTAAGATGAGGGGTGTTATGCGTCGCCAGATATTCCTCTTTACCGTGGCCTTAGTGCTAGCCGCTTCCGCAACTTTCGCTCAAGGGACTTTGCCTAACTCGTTCGCGGGCTGGACCACAAGCGCGAAGGGCAATTTCTCTTCCGGCGCCAGCGGCGACGGGACCGCGGCAACCATAGCGAAAGAATATGGTTTAACGGCCCGCGAGCAGGCTACCTACGCGAATGGTCCCGAAACGCTCAGTGTAACGCTCTACCAGATGGCCGACCCGAGCGGCGCCTATGGAGAATATTCCTACTTGCGGACTCCGGATATGGCACGCGCGGACCTGACCGATCATTCGTCGATTTCGCACGAACGCGCGCTGGCGCTTATTGGAAATATGGTGGTCGACATCCATGGAAAAGATATTCCGAAGCTCGGTCCGGAGTTGAAGACGCTGGTCGCCGCAGTAGCCAAGAAAGCGCAGACGGGGCCGCTGCCCTGGATTGAGGCTCGTCTTCCGACCGACAACATCGTGCAGAGATCGGATCACTATATTCTCGGCCCGGTGACGTTGAATCAATTCTTCCCGTTGGGGGCGGACGACTGGCTGGGATTCTCGCACGGCGCGGAGGCGGAAACAGCCCAATATCAAGTGGGAGGCCAAAACGCCACCTTGCTGATTGCGGACTTCCCTACCCCGCAGATTGCCGCGGACGAACTCTCGCGGTTGCAGAAAAGATTCAATGTGAACGGCTCAAACCCGGGCGGGAATTCACCACCACTTTTTGCAAAGCGAACCGTGACCATGCTGAGCATTGTCTATGGAGCGCCCAACGAGGCTGCCGCAAATACGCTGCTGAGCCAGATTGAGTCCGGCACGCAGCTCACCTGGAACGAGCCAACTTTTCAATTCAAAGAACCCACGATTGAGAACATGATTGTGGGAAGCATTGTAGGGACTGGGATTATCTGCGGATTTACACTGATTGCCGCTCTCGCTTTTGGCGGGTTTCGGCTGGTTATCAAACGTGCGTTGCCTAATAGAGTGTTCGACCGAAGCAGCCAGATCCAGGTGTTGCAGCTCGGGCTAATGAGCAAACCCATCAACGCGGAAGACTTCTACCAGCTCGATGGAACTCCTGCCCCGGACGTGCATGTGGACAAAAACCTTCCCGACCGAGTAGCCCTCAAGATATTCCGCTAAAAAGCACTCACAAAAAGACGTGCTCGACCTGCCTTGAGTTACCGCGGCTGAACTAGCATAGACCGAGAAGGCTAGTGAACGCCGATAAAAACGGCAGCTGCGGTGGAACAGCAGGACGAGAGATTCGCGTGCAGTTTGACAGTTTTTTTGCAGCAATGTTAGAGTCGAGTGGCGGCACTGCCGAGGTAGCTCAGCTGGTAGAGCAGACGATTCGTAATCGTCAGGTCGCCGGTTCAATTCCGGCCCTCGGCTCCATCCCACCGTCTCGTATCTTCTTAAGCATCAAGCAGTTCAATTTTGAAAGCTCCCCTCCTCGGCTGTCTCCTTTCATCTAAATTTCATGTTCATCCAGCATTATCCATCCCGTGCTGGTTCTGGTCCGTTTTCCGCTTCCACGAGCTATTTAGCGGATGCCCAGGAAGCGCGATTGTGGAACTCAGGCCTCGGCGGTTATACTTTCGGTGCGCGAGTCTTCCCGCCTCGTTATATCGCCCGGATATTCGTTCATTGCTATTTCGACAGAGAGCGTTTAATGCGCGTGTTTCTGGTTAATCCTAATCACTTATCGTTTGGTGTTGGTGTTATCACGCCGCGATGGCTTTACGTTCTTGCAGGGGCTACTCCGCGTTCCTTTGGAGATCCGGTGCTCGTTGACGAGAGCCTTGCTCCAATCGACATCACTCAGATTCAACGCGGGGACGTTGTTGGCATCGGAATACATAGTGGGAATTGCTTGCGGGGTTACGAAATCGGGCGTATGGCGCGAGAGCACGGGGCACATGTGATCTTCGGAGGTATTCATACCAGCCTCTATCCCGAGGAATCATTCGAATTAGGACGAGCCCATGCGGTTGTGAAGGGCGACGGAGACGTCGTTTGGGCGAAGGTTCTCGCCGATTGCGAGAGCGGATTGCTCCAGCACGTCTATGAGGGCGGCCGCATCGATGCCGACCGATTTGTACCCGCACGATGGGATTTGCTGCCGGCTGATAAGTACATGTGGGCTTCGGTCCAGACGGTACGTGGGTGTCCCAAACACTGCTCGTTTTGCTCCGTCTGGCGCACCGATGGTCAGCGCCCGCGTCAGCGGACTGCCGATGGTATTATCCGTGAAATTGTAGACCTGCGTCGCCGAGGATTTCGTTTCATCGCTCTGGCCGACGACAACTTTTATCCTGTCACTCTCAAAGATTTGGAATTGGCGAGCAGAAATTCCGAGCAGCGGCTGGCGGAACTTCAGGCTACGCGCAACGAGCGGTTTGAGCTAATGGCTCGAATGGCAACCCTGCCAAAGGACATGGTGTTTTTTACACAGATCACCATGGAAGCGGCAGACGATCCCGAATTCCTCGATGCCATGCGCGAAGCCCGGATCAAAGGAGCCTTGGTAGGAATTGAATCCGTCACTCCAGAAGGTCTCAAGGCGGTCTATAAGGAATTCAACTCTGCGGGAATCGACCTTGTAGGGCGGCTTCGTAGTTTCCGCAATCATGGCATTCATGTTTTGGGCTCATTCATTTTTGGACTTCCAACCGACCGCCCCGATACCTTCCAGGCCACTGCTTCGCTGGCAGCGGACGCCGATTTGACCTTTGCGCAATTTGTGATGCTGACTCCTTTTCCGGGAACGGTGGATTTTCAACGTTGGGAAAAATTGATGGAGAACGATCCTACACGGATTGACGGAATTCCTCTGACGCGATACTGGCTAATTCCTCAGAATCTTCGGCCCAAAGTTTATATGTCCCATCCGTCCATGTCTGGCGAAGAGATCCGCTCACGAAGCCAGGAGGTTTGGGACCGTTTTTATTCCTTGCGATCAATTTGGAAACGGGCCCACTGCGTAAAATCCTTACGAAGCCGCGTTGCTTTTGTATTGATCTCAAAACTCTATCGCCAGATGTATGCGAACACTGGTATCGCCACCGACAGTGCGCGGGGAAACCGCGCTAGCCGGTGGGCACGATGGATGGCGAAACCGTGCCTGCGATTATTTCAGGCAGCGCCCATGCCTGAACTGGTTGTCCGCTAGAATCGGTCGGCCACTGGCGGTCACGGTCTACGAATCAGAAAATCTAGCCGCGCTATTTGGAAGCTAGCTGGCGCACGACCGCCAACGATTTCTCCACATGCGCATCGGGCGTAAGATGGTCGTCCTTTGATGAAAACGTGGCAATGATCTTGTGGTCCTTGCCAATGACGAAAGTTGTGCGTTCAATAAAGTCATGGTCAATCGCGACACCACGCACATCCGTCATGCCAGGTTTTGAGGCGCTCGCCGTCAGATTGTAGGAGGAAGCAATCTTGCGGCTCGCGTCGGAGGCTACCGGAAACTTTCCGGCGCAATAGTTTGGGTCTGCCGAGAACGCATCGAGCCGTGCGATGCTGTCGGCCGACACACCAATGATGGTGGCGCCGGCGGCATCGAACTTATCTTTCTCCTGCGCGAATGTATGCGCTTCGAGATCGCAGCCTTTGGTAAAGGCAGACGGATAGAAATAGACCACAACCGGGCCTTTTTTCAGCGCGTCTTGTAGAGAAAAGTTAAATTCTTTTCCGGCTAAGGAAGCCCTGGCTGAGAAATCGGGCGCCTTATCGCCTACCTTGAGCGCGGCCCAAGCGGGCAAGCCAACCAGCGCGGAAAGCACCAGACCCAGAAATAACTTTTTCATCGCAAATACCCCCTCGTCATTGAAGCAGCAAAAAGCATATTACACCCCGATGCCGTAGAATTCACACTGATTCCCTGCCGCCCCTGGAATCCTTCACCGGGCAATAATCGACTCTCTTAGCCCGGTTGAAGGACCTTTCTTGCGCAGCACTCGGTTCCACCACATCAGAAAACCGGTGACAGCCAACACGACAGGAATGAGCCCAAAAACAACCCAGAGCATCGAAAGAGACCAATCGAACCAAGTGGCCCTGCCGATCCTGCCAAACCTGCCGAAGTGAAGTCTCGCGAGCCAGAACAGGAATTGGCTATTGCCGAACAGAGCGTCAAAAGGGGCTGGAAAGATGAAGTAGATGCCGCTGAATCCCCACATCAGCACAATTGCGGAACACCAGAACCCGATCGCGCTGTGCAGCGTCCAATTGAAGAGCGGGAACTTCGCCTTCCAGTTGATGACGGTGCTGCGCCGCCAATTCTTGATTCCCGGCCACCAAAGAATGAGTCCAGTTAAAGAAGTGAGGGTCACAAGAATCGAGCCGATTCCGTTCCAGAATCGTCCGGTGGGCCCGGACAGCAGATTGTCATGGAAGTCGACGAGCCAATCGACCGCATTCTCCATAGGCGAAGTAGGATCGCCCAGATCCTCGCCCGTATAGGGATTGAAGAGCCGTGATATATGTTTATTTCCGCGTTTCAACAAAACCGTGGCCGGCCGATCCGGCCTTCTAGATTGAAAAATACTCTCCACTTCGAACCCGATGTACGCCTGTTGCGCACGTTGTGTGAGGGCCCGATCATTCAATCTCGCACCCGACACGGCCACGGAATTCTCTTGCCGCGCGAAAGCTTTGACCAGCTGCGGGCGGTAAACAATCGCGCTGCCGGAAACGCTGACAAGCACGATGTATAATCCGATTCCTATCCCGATCCACAAGTGAACTTGGAAGAGCGCCCTCCGCACCCATAGATGTTGGGGGCGGTGGACCCATTGTTGCCAAGCGTTCATTCCTCACCACGAGAGGGTGAACACGGACCAGAACTTCCTTGCGAACAGGGATCCTCGATTGGAAGGCATCTCCCGCGCATCGTGCTCTTCTCCCCAGCCTCGCACAACGAATTTCTCACCGGTGGCAGTATCCTAATCTCAGAAAATATCTGTTTTCCGAAAAGCAAAAGCCGCATGTATGAGATTCCGGCTCCAAGCAATCAACAAGTCTCGCGCAGCTTTGTGTTTTACCGTCGTCAATAGTGCCTTATTTTGAGGAGAGCAATCCGTAGATTCCGAAAAGAAGAATAAATATCCCGTAGGCTGCGAGGATCCATGACACGAATCCTATGATTTTAGACATAACACCTCCTTCAGAAGATTCACGCGGGAAGTAGCGATCATATCCACTCTACTATTCTCCCCCTGGAGGAGCCGTGTTCCAAGAAACTCATCGAGTCAATTTATGACGATTCTCAACCACGGGATGAACTTTTCCGACCGATACGCCCAACTCGCGGCCAACGTCGCGCCAGAATAAGAATAGGCAAACCTTCGGAGCTTCGCGACCAAATCCCGTCGGAGGAGTTCGCGCGGGGAAAGACTCAAGCAGCGGCAACATGCCAGCGATTAGCGAATCAGATTCCCGCCTCCTGGCTGAAATATTGATAATCTTCCCGCCAGCCGCCCTGGCCCTGGCCAATGGTTTTGTAATCCTCGATAAACTCGATTGCCCGGATGTACTTCACCATTGTGAATCCAAGCTGCGTTTCCACGCGAAGGCGAAGCGGCGCACCGTGGTTGATAGGAAGCGGCTGTCCGTTCATTTCGTAGGCGAGAATCGTCTGCGGATCTTCCTCCAAATCCATGCGAATCGTGCCGTAAAAATACCCCGGCCCCTGGGCATGTGGCTCCGATGTTGATTTATTGTCGAATGCATGGAATATGATGTAGCGGGCGGAGGGAAGCGGATGGCAAAGCGCGACGATGTGGCGCAGAGATACACCGCCCCACTCCGCCACGCCCGACCAGCCCTGGATGCAGCAGTGCTTAGTAATTTGAGTTTGTTTCGGCATTGCGCGGAGATCGGCCAGCGTCAGGCGCAGCGGCCTTTCAACCAATCCGCCAATCTCAAGACCGTAATTTGCGAACCGTTCGCGCGTCATCGCCAAATAACTCTCTTCTTTCGGTGGGCGGCCGTTCACCCAGAAGTACGGCGAGATATCCGCAGGTGAGTAACGCTGCGCGGAGATTTCGTGGCCGAAAAGCGCCATGCGCAGCGGATCGGCGATCGACTGCGTAATCTTCTGGACAAACCGCGGGCGGCGACGCGAACAGATGGTGGTTACGATATGGATGACCACGACGCCCGCCAACCCGGACAGCCAGACCGCCAGAGCGCGCGTCAGATGCGGATTTTGCGTCTCCCCCAAAACGATCATCGCCAACTCTGTCCGGAAACCATGCAAGACCACCATCGCGATGTGTCCGACGAAGAATACGATAAATGCGCAAAGAGCGAGGAAATGCAGACTCCGTGCGCCCTGTCGCCCGTGAAAGAGTTTGATGTATTTCGGGAAACGGGCGGCGACTGCCGGGGACATCGCGATCCCGGTCGCGATACTGAACGGTGCAAGCAAGAATACGACGGCCGCGTAGCTCAACTGCTGCAATGCGTTATATGCTCCCGGCGTTTTCACAATGTGAAAACTCAGATAGCTAAGCAATGCGCTCCATGCGTCCGGGACAATCTGCCAGGAAGTTGGAATCAGCCGCCGCCATTCCGGCGTGACGAAGAGCATCACCACGTATAGCAAGCCCGTCAGCAGCCACGCGAAATCCATGAGAAAGTGCCAGTGCCGCCCGAGGCCGAGATTTTTATGGCCTGGCAAAGCGATTGCGGACGGAAAGGAGGTTTCCTCGTCACTCGCCGTCCACAGACGGTCTTCGGGCCGCTGTTTCTTCGTGAACTTGAGCCATTCACTGCCAGGAGTGCAATGATCGTTCCAGTAAAGCCGGGGATGCGCGCTCAAGATCTCGAGACCGCTCCGAACGAGAAGCGACAGAAGAAGAAAGTTGAAGAAATGCGCCGCCCGCAGCCATAACGGATAATCAAGAGGAATCATCGATCGGATTCTCCAAAACTTGGATGGCGACTCTTCCGCACCCTCTCTCGAACGTTAACGGGGAGAATTTCTAGCCTTCATTCGACGACCCAGATCGTGAATCCCTTGCCTTGACGAACGAACTCTTCCGCGGGGTCTTCATGAATGAGCTTACCTAGCCAGGAGAGGGACGCCCTCCCGATAACCACTGTATTGCACTTGCGCGTTCGTGCAAGCTTCAAGATATCCTCGACCACCCGGCTCCCATCCACCAGGTAGCAATAATGGGCTTCGGTTGCCCCGTGTGCCAGACCGCCTCGGCGTAGAACTGCATTCGCGCGTTCCAAGGCACGCTGTTCCGTCATCTCACCCGCGGAAATCCACCGCGACTTATAGGCCCTGGCCCGTTCTTTTTCCGCGCCTCTGAACTCAACCAATTGGGGAGGAGGCGACAGAATATTATGCGCGAGGCAGACTTGGAAATCCGGCCGCCCCGCGGCCATTTGGGCCACGTACCGCAATGCCTTTTGGGATGCGGGCGATTCGTCCACGACAATGAGAAGTTTTGTGGGCTTATTCAGTGTCGCTTGCCTTCTCGTAATTGCACTCTGGGTCATTTCAACGCTTCAACTGATTTCGGTGTGGCAATGCTATTTCTTCGACGATGCTGCTTGCACCTTGGCGATCGGCTCGCTGGCTCCAGCTGCATCCGGCGAGCTGCCTGCGTCTTCAATTCCTCCTACTTTATGGGCGGAAGTATCACTTTTCGCATGTAACTCTGGCTTCGTCTCCACTCGGACGCTCTTCGCAGGAGCCGCTTTTGGCAGCACCACCTCGAGCGTGCCGTCGTTGAATGTCGCCTTGGCCTTCGAAAGATCCACCTCAGCGGGCAGATCGATCACTCGGAACATCAGTTGCGCGTGCCTGAGCGAATGGATGTGTTTTCTGGACTGGTGATCTTCGTGGGATTCGGCTTTTCCGCTGATGCTCAGCCGACGCGGCTCGATGCTCACTTTGATCTCCTGCCTGTTGAAACCTGGAACTTCGGCGCGGGCGGTAATCTGTTCGCCGGATTCCGAGATGTGGAACTTCACAGGCTTGAGCAGTTCGGATTCCGCGAGAAACCAATCTTCCCGGTCATTTCCATGCACACCTCCGCGGCTCTCAAAAATCTCAAAGGCGCGCCGGGCAATCAGATGGAATACGTCTTGTGTATGTTCGAACAATTCATGGACCGATACGAGATTCAAATCAATGCCGTCTTTCATGGATGGCGTGAGCGAAGAATGCTGTGTCATGGCTTCCTTCTTTCCGTGGAATATAGTCTTAAGTCTTATTTCTGCTTTCGAAGAGACAAGGTCATCGTTTAGGCGGATTCCGTTCTTCGCGAAGGTTGCTCGCCCCGGCGTTGAAAACCGTCCAATTGACTCGCGATGCGGCAGCCGTTCTCCCCCAACGGCGGGCAGCCACGAGCAGCTATTTTCGACCGGCAAAGCAAAAGAACGCGGTAACTGGAAGGCCAGAAAAACCCGCCGACAGACGAAAGCCCAGTTACATCCACAGATGCGTACTGCTTAGTTCCCTAAAATTGACTAACGGGAACACGCTGCCAATTCGCCGATTTAGAAGCAGCTCAGCTCGCCGAAGTGAAAATTATGATTGTGGACGAATTGTTTATTTTATTCATAGGCTCATCTACTGACGGCGAAAAACTCAACCGCAAGTGATCCAAGACAACATCTTAGCCGCTGGGTAACAATGCTACCGTCTAAAAAGGAACACATTAATATTTGCATTATCGCAGCCGCGGATGTGGATTTGAGCTCGCGTTGGCCCAATGGGCACTCCAACCATCGCTGCGCCATTTCACATTGTTCCGCTCAGCATGAAGCCGGTACTCGCAAGTTACACACTGAACCTTCCTGTGTTACAGCTACTCACGCTACTGTAAAGTCAGCAACTGAAAATTGCGGCGACGTTGCGGCGGGGTGGCAAATCATGGTTAATAGGCGAAATGCGGGTTATTATGGCGCGTTTAGCGAACCGCGCATTCGGGCTTTCGCCATGCGCAGGATAGCTTCGGCAAATTGCAGATTATTACCCCGGGGCGCGCATCCTGCAAAACACTGCTGTGCGCACGCAAGCGACGTGGACGACAAGGAACTAAACGATGCCTAGAATCCGAATCGAACTGGGAGGGATGCAGAGTGCAAAATCGAATGATGAGTTTGCTGATTAGCTTGCTGCTTGGACTGGGCTGCGGAGCCATTGTACGGGCCCAAAGCGAGCAACCGGGAGCGACAAAGAACCAGGCTGCTCAAACACCAGACCTTAGCGGCGTCTGGGGACAGCGCAGACCACCAGCGAGTGCAGGCCAATATTGGGTTTATGAATTTAGCCCCGAAGAGCCTCCGATGACGCCATGGGGAGAGGAGCAATATAAGGCGGCCAAGCCATCCTTCGGTCCTCATTCGTTTTCGATCGCCGAGACGAATGACCCTGTTTACCACGGCTGCTTTCCCCCGGGAGTACCGCGCATTTATCTGCATCCCTTCCCAATGCAGATTATTCAGGCAGGCGGCGAAGTGGTGATGCTGTTTGAATACGACCAGATGAGACGTCAAATCTATATCGACGGCCGCCCGCACGACTCCAGTGTAGGCCCAACCTGGATGGGAGACTCGATCGGCCATTGGGAGGGAGATACGCTGGTGGTCGATACCACGAATTTCAACGACAAGACGTGGCTCGACCGTATAGGCCATCCGCACAGCGACCAATTGCACCTTGTCGAGCGTATTCGACGTCCAGATCACGACACGCTGGTGGATGACATCACCATCGAAGATCCGAAAGCATACACAAAGCCGTGGACGGCTCATCTGTATTATGAATTGAAGCCGACATGGAAGCTGATGGAACAGTTCTGCGAAGACAATGACACTTTTTTAAAGTTCGAAAAGAAGGAAACCGTTCCCGGCAGTGGCAAGAACTAAGGGGCGGTATTTTATGACGGCGCGAGCGCTTCCACCGGGCGGGGTCCAGCGTCCATGATTTGGACGTTGACATTTCCGGAAGGCCAATGACATATTTCCCAGCAAGTTTTCGGAATCACTTAAGAACGGATGGGGAGGCGGGATGAAAGTGAAGCTAGTGGGCGTGCTCGGTGCGGCAGTCTTGTTCCTTATGTTCTCCGGCTCGACTTGGGCGCACCATGGAGAGGCCAACTACGACACGACGAAAACAGTGTCCATCAAAGGCACGGTGGCCGATTTCGAGTTCATCAATCCTCACGTACAGGTTTCCATAGACGTGAAGGGCTCCGACGGTAATGTGGAGCACTGGATCTGCGAAGCGACGAGTCCCAACATGCTGGTGCGCGAGGGCTGGGACAAGAATACGATGAAGCAGGGCGACGTGATCACGGCGAGCGGTTATCGCGCCAAGAACGGATCAACGACCTTGCGCCTGACAAAGATCCTAACGCCCGATGGTAAGGAACACGATCATCTATAGAAATTCGCCGAACTAGTAAGGCCAGCCAAACAAGCATCCTCGCGTGGATGCCACAATCGGTATGAAACGTATTCGCAGGCTGGCAAACGTGCAGATCAATGAGGAAGGAGCTTTAGGAAACACTGCGGCAACGATACATAAAATAGCCGGGCGATACCGGCTGAGGAACCCGAATCGCCCGGCTTTTTCTCACCCGCTTCCGCAGAGTGTGGGTAAGAACTTTTTATGCAGCGCTTTCACTATTCCGCATGAATTCATATCGCTCGATAGCTGCCGCTACTCCCACTTCGCCGGAATGCTCGGGACTGCTGCGCAGCACTCGTCCCAGACAGCGGACGTGGACCGGCCCCGCTTGGGTAAGCTCGTGAGGAAGGGTCATGACAATTTCGACCGGCGAGCCACTCTTCAATCCTTTCGGCAAATGGAAATAGAGCCCACGAGAACTGACTTCGCGCGACTCCGTTGCGGCTTCACCGACCATGCTTTCATCCGTCCAGCGCACCGTCAGCGGTAATCGCATCAGAAACCGCCGAGATGCACGTCTCTCTTTCAATGCCACGGGGCACCTGCCTCTGAAATTCCTATCTAGATTAAGGGACAGGCTCGATATAAACCAATAGAGCGGAAGGGCCAATTCAATAGGACTAATTGGGCACGTAAGTACTAGAGTGCAAAATGCCATCTGAAGGAGCAGTGATTAGCCATAGTCTGCGTGCCTAAATCCTGGCGCTGCACCGTGCAACCAACCTTTATCCCGCAGGCGATTCGTAAATAAGTTGAATTATATTAATCGGTTGCAGGTATACGAGCTGTGATTTATTCGGCGGCCTGACGAAAGGCGTGAAGAATATCCGAGAGAGACAGTATCCCTTCAAGTTTTCCAAGGTCGGCACGGTTCACGACAGGAAGGACCGGCCAATCTCCGGCCCAGCGCAGAACCTCTTCCAGCGATTCATCTGGGAAAATCATGGGAAGAGGGCCTTTGGCGGCCACATCGCCCACCGTGTGGGTATTCAAAGGATCTGCCGTAAGGAGCTGTATCTCTTCGCGCTTGAGAAGACGCCACTCGCCCATACGAACCCTCACGAGAATGGGACTTTGAGGACGTGCTTCGGAGCGACCAACCAGAGCGGAAATCTGCTCGGCTGGGTCCGCCACGATAGCGCTGTCGGTCTGCATCGCGTCCTCCACAACCAGCGATACTTGTTCGCGTCGCTCTTCAATTGATGGAAGAACCAGGCCTTCCTGGCGGGACAGCATGTCAAACAGAGGCACGTCTTGAAACCGGCGCGAGATGAAATAGGCAATCAGACTGGAAACCATTACGGGCAACGCAGCGGAATAGTTTCCCGAAACTTCGATCACCATAAAGATCGACGTAATGGGAGCCCGCAGAAACCCGGCGAAGAATGTTCCCATCCCGACGAGAGCGAACGTGCCGACCGTCGCCGTTAAGGCGGGAAAGAAATGATGCTCAATGGCGCCGACTGCACCGCCGAGCATGGCTCCAATGAACAGCGTCGGAGCAAACATGCCTCCTGGCGTACCGCTGAGAAATGAAATTCCCGTTGCCAGCATCTTCATGCCCGCTAAAAGAAGAAGCAGTTTCCACGCGAATTGCGCATGGAGCGCCTGGTCAATAATTGGATAGCCGGCGCCCATCACCTGGGGCAGCTTGATGCCAATCAAGCCGATGATGAGCCCCGCCGCGGCAGGCTGAAAGAACCTCGTCCACGCGGGGAGTGTCTGGATACGAGGCCGGACATGCGCGATCCATTTTAAGAACAGGAGTGAGGCAACGCCACCGGCGACGCCCAGAACCGCATACGCAAGAAACTCAGAGGGAGACGCAACCCGAATCGGCGGAACGCGGAACAGCGGTTCAGGACCGAGGAACCAACGCATGGTCACGACGCTTGAAACAGCCGCAAGGACGATCGCTCCCAGCACTCCAGCGCTCCAGGTGCCGATTACCTCCTCGATTACAAAAACCACCGCGGAAATCGGCGCATTAAACGCTGCCGCAAGCCCGGCCGCGGCGCCTACGGGTGCGATCAAGCGGATCTTCTTTTGTGAAAGGCGCAGCGCACGGCCAATCGCCGAAGCGATCCCAGCACCCATTTGCAACGATGGATCTTCCGGGCCAAGCGATTGCCCGCTACCAATCGCCAGGGCGCAGACAATGAATTTGCCGATGACTGTGCTGAAAGGAATGTAGCCGTTCAGAACGTACACAGCCGCTTTGGTTTGATTGACTCCGCTGCCTCGTGCACGAGGAAATGCGAGAATGACCAGCAGAGCGATGCCTATTCCGGCAATCGCAGGAGCCAGGAAAACCCGGGGAATTGTCGGCGACAGATTTGACCCCAACAGCGCGAATTGGGTCCATTCAATTGCAACCCGGAAGCAGACTGCGGCGAGACCCGAGAAAATTCCGATGAGGATCGCGAGAAACAGGAACAGGCGGTCTTCGCTGCCGGAGAATATCTGTAGAGTCCAGTACTGCCATAGGGATTGAATCCGCCCCGGAGTAACACCCGCCACTGCGGTAGCCCCACTCGAATCTGGCGCATGCGGCGTAGGCGACGCGACTTGGCTCATCGACCGGGAACTCCACGGCTGTGGCCTAAGAGCCATAGAGCCTTGTCGGGGCCGCTTGTTGGCTCTCCGCATTCCTGGGATGCGATGTTCTCCATTTCAAAGACTTGCAACATAGCAGCATTCACTTGGTCGGGATGGCGCCTTAGATTTGCCTCGCTCCAATCCTTCGACATATCGCGATTAGCCGCGAGTAACCTCTGAAGGTCGTCTGCCGGTGGTGTTCCGGAGACCGAGTCGCCGCGCCTTTGGGCACAGTTTGTGGCGAGCGATGCCGCTTGATCGAGTGCATTCGCCGTTCGCTTCGCCTTCTCATCATTCGATAGTTCAGGCAAGAACGGGTCAATGGACTTGATTTGCCGCGCTGTCTGGAACATCTCCGCAATGTCCTGCGCGGATGCTTTTTCACGGGAGAGGCTTTCGAAATACATGAGAGCTTGAGTGTACTGGCCCTGGCGAAAAGCAGCGGTACCCGCTCCCTCGAGTGCGTCCGCATCGTGACGATTCGATTTTAAAATGAGTTGGAATTCAACCAACGCGCGCGCCCACAATCTCGCACGAAGGAGAAACTGGCCCGCTTCTTTTTCCCGTTGAATATCTCCGGCGGGAACTTCTTGCGCCAGGGCGATGATTTCCGGCTGTGCATCGTTTAAATCCTCGCGATCAAGGAGGTATTGGCAAAGCTCCCGCCTCACTTGCAAGCGCCTTGGAAGAGGATCGTTCTCCCAGACGCCGTAGATGGCGCTGTGATAGTAACGAATCGCCTCGAACGACGAGCCTTCCTGCGCGGCAATCCTTGCCAGCTCCAGGTTGATCTCTCCAGCCCCAGGGGATTCCGCGAGCAAATTGATCAGATACGAACGCGCCTCTTCCTCCCTCCCCGCACCGGCGAGGGCTTGCGCGAGATGCAATTGAAATACCGGATTATTCGGGGAATAGACAAGGGCATTTCGGTAATCAATGAGGGCTGCTGGAATATTGCGCGAGCGAAAACTCGCTTCGCCCCTTGCAAACCATTGGTCTCCGAGTTGATGAATCTTCCTATGGTACAAACGCGAGACGGCGGCCGTGATGGCAAACATTACGATCAGCAAAACCAAGCAAACGATTAGAACCCCTTCGCGGGAAATGCGCGTCGCGCGCCCAGCACGCATTTCACCCAGGGCCGCTCGACCGCGTTGCCCGCTGGCAGTCTCTATGTCCAATTCCCGCTTCCTTCCGAATTCAGACAGCAGAATACCCCATCCGGGACAGGCTCCGCCTTCCTGTACTTGGAAAATGCCAGAAATCAGGCTTGATCGATCAGGCGGTGATGAATCGCGTACAATGCAAGTTCGAGGCGGTCAGAAACGCCCAGTTTATCAAAGATGTTATGCAGGTGGTTTTTCACCGTCTGTTCACTGATAAAGAGCTTCTCGCCAATTTCCCTGTTCCGAAAACCCTGAGCCACAAGCTGGACAATTTCTTTCTCACGATCGCTCAGCAGCGGCTTCTCGCGGCGCTGGCCCGCTTCCGCCGATTTCTTGAAGGCGTCGATGACTTCCGCGGTCATGCGATTGTCGAGCCAAATTTCTCCGTCGGAAACCTTGCGAATGCTTTTCAGGAGCAAATCGCTCGCCGACTGCTTCAGCACCACCCCGCGGGCGCCCAGCCGCATCGCGCGCACCACGTCTCGATCGTCTTCCGCCGCTGTCAGTACGATCACTCGCGTCGGAAGCGAATCGAAATTCACCTCCTCCAGAACGCCCAGGCCATCTTTTTCGGGCATGCGCAGATCGAGCAGCAGGATATCGGGCTTCAGCTTGGCGAGCAATTTCGTGCACTCAACGCCATTCGAAGCTTCACCGACAATCTGGACGTCGTCGGCTCCTTCAAGGAGCTTGCGAAGACCATCGCGGAAGATAGCGTGGTCGTCCGCGACCAGGATGCGCACTACCTGTTTCGCTTTCGTCATTTCAATTCAATGGAATATCGATTATTAGACGAGCCCCATGCCCAGGATTCGACTCTACCGTAAGCGTTCCACCCACGCCTCTTGTTCGTTCCTTGATCGAAATGGGCCCCAGACGCAGTCGGTCCAAATCCTCGCTCGTATAGCGTCCAGAGAAACTGAATCCGTGACCGTTGTCATCCACGACGAGAAAGACCCTAGACTCGTCTTGTGTTAGTTTTACCACGACGTGGCTGGCATTCGCATGTTTTTTTATGTTGTGCAGTGACTCACGATATATCTGGAATAATTCGCGGCAGATGCGGTCCGGCAGCCGCAAATTGCGGTCGTCGATGAACAGATCGACTGCTAAGCCATACTCGCCGCGAAAACGCTCCGCGAAGCCCAGCATCAGTTCCCGCATGTCCGCGCTTTCGACGCGCACCGGACGCAGGTCCGTCACCATGCGCCGCAACTCTTCGCTCTCCTGCTGAACGATCTTTTGTAGGCTTGCCAGTTCCCCGCCAGCTTTCTCCGGCGCCTGGGGCAACGTCTGGCGCAGGACACCAAGCTGGATAATCAGGCTGAGCAAGGTTTGCAGGATCCCATCGTGGAGATCCCGGGAGATTCGGCTCCGCTCCGATTCGATAGCGCGGGCCCTTAGATTGCGCATTAGGAAAACGTTTTCAAGGGGGGGGCCCAGGTGCCGAACGATCTGATCGAGCCAGCGAAGATCCCTGGCTTTGAAGCGTCGACGCGATGCATTTGAACCATCTGGATTCACCAACAAGATCCTTCCCGCAGGTTGTCCGCCGGCCTCCATCGTGACCGCAAGCAGCGATCGCGCTCCAAATTCCTTGCGCGTGGACTCCGGAGGTATTGGCACAGTCCGGACACGCTTTCCAGTGCTGCGATCCCACCCGAATCCATCGCCACCGGCGCCCTTGAAATCCCAGCACAGGGCAATCTCCACGGAATCCAGCAGAAATGTTTCACAGCGGGCGAGAGGCAATACTTCAGGACCGCCGGGCTCTCGAGCGCCGTGGGTAACCTTCCAGACGAACAACCGCTCGAGTTCCTCGTCGCGGACCGCCAGACAGGACTGCTCGCAATCGAAGGCCAGCAATAATTCGCCGAGAGCCTGACGAATGGACTCGGTTAATCCCCGGTCGAACCGGAGATGGCCCGTGATTTTCTCCAGTAACTGCTGACGTGAGAGGTGTTCCCTCTCGCGAGCGCCGAGGAATCCCATCCCCAGGCCTGAGGCAAGCGTGCCCAATCCGATGGCGAACCAGTGCCAGACGCTCTGCCAGCGGAATGGATTCCCCAAAGCCACACGGAGGATGGTTCCGGCCGTGGCTGCGAAGACGAGCGCGAGCATGGCTCGTGTGCTGCCTCGATTCGCCAGCGCAAACACTGCGAACAGGAAAAGAAACCAAAATGCCGACACAGACGGCGTGAGATATAAGAACGCCGCCAGCGCCAAGAAATCGGCCAGCAAGGGTATGCGGAAGCGAGGCTCGCTGAAGAAGTGTTCCTCCAGAGCGGCAGCTAAAGCTATAAACACATACACGGAAAGGAATGCGACGGAGGCGTGCCGCACGGGCTCTCCGGAAGTCTCCAGCAAGTCGACCAGAGATAGAGACACGAGTACCACGCGTCCCAGTGTGACCTGGTGTTCGAGGTATGAATGCTGCGTGCCGTCGAGAGACATTGCGGAGGGTGCTGCCTTCTAAAGTCTACCAAGCTCCCGCGAGCTGCAATCGCTAGTGTCTGCTGCCTGTCTTCTTTTGGTAATCGAACGTCGCGCGAGACCCGGCGGCAATCTTTACGCGAAACAGCTGCACTCGAAAAGTTGACATCGGGTACATAATCGTCTGCAGAACGGGGCGCTATCAGAGGGGTTGAAGCAGCTTGACGTACCGGTATACTCGGCGAGAGGTTGGGCGCATCCTTGGGCTGGACGCGAGACGTCTCCGCTACTGGGAGAGACTAAGGCTGGTGCGGCCTCGGGCGCGCTGGGGTGAACGGTTCTATAGTTTTGGCGATCTGGTTGCGCTGCGAAGCATCCAGCGCCTCACGCAAAATCGAATTCCGGCTCGGCGATTGCGCCGCGCAGTCACATTGATGGAACAGGAGTTTGGCCCCTCGCCTCTTCCGCTGCAGGAGCTTCGTTTTCTCGAACAAGGCCGCAACATTTTGGTGATCCCGCCGGGCGATACCCGGCCGTTTAATCCCGTCAAGCGCCAGTGGGCTTTTCGTTTTGGCCAGTGCCCGGAGACGCCAAAGCTTCGTTCCATGTCCGGGCCTACCCCCGAAGCGCTATTTGATGCCGCCTTGAAGTGCGAAATGAAGCCGGAGCTCTTGCCACAAGCCGTCGAGAACTATGAGCGAGTGCTCGATATCGCCCCCCATTGGATCGAAGCGCACATCAATCGGGGCGTGGCCCTGTATCAGATGGGACAGATCGACGAAGCGCGAGATGCGTTTTATGCCGCGGTCCAACTCGAACCGTTGAACGGAATCTTGAGATACAACCTCGGGTGCGTTCTCGAAGAACAAGGAGAACTCGAAGAAGCGATTCGACACCTGCAACGTGCTGCTCGTGCAATGCCGGCACACGCCGATGTCCATTTCAATTTGGCGCTCGCCTATGAAAAGACAAAAGAGCGCCAGCTCGCCCGGCAACATTGGACTCTGTACCTTCGCCATGCGCCGAATGGTCCGTGGGCCGAGCAGGCCAGGGCGCGCTTGAAGCAGTTTTCCTCCAAGCGAAAGAAAACTCCTCCGATTCCCTTTCGGCTGCCGAACTAATCTCGCGCCTTCACAGCAGTGCGTAGTGACGGATGTGTGTCGCCGTGCTAGAGTATGGTTATGGACGAGCTAGCGCGCAGTTCGTACGCTCGTGCGCAACCGTAGCGTCCGTTAAACATATCCAGTGCTCGATTTCACCTCGGTGGTGAGCGTAGCTCAGTTGGTAGAGCATCGGTCTGTGGAACCGAGGGTCGTGGGTTCAAATCCCATCGCTCACCCCAACAGCTCCTTCAGTCCACAACACTTGCCTTTTATTGAACCACCGCTTTGATGTTCCCGTTCCCAGAATTGGGAACAATCGGGAACAGATCGCCACAGTACGCCCCGTCAGACGCGCCTGCTCGATCAACTCCACCAACGGCAGCAGCATTTGCCCGTTGGCCCTGCAGAAAGCGGCCAAGGCTCGCTGGGCGCTCTTCCCCCTACCCTCGATGACGTGGTACTTTCTCTTCACGGCGGTTCTCC
>DATLST010000004.1:0-22098 GCA_035534055.1 Candidatus Acidiferrales bacterium
ACATCCACCAGCAACTTCTCGGCTCCGGCGATCGGTTTGTTCTGGCCGGTGGTGAGTTTTTCCACCACGCCTGCATAATTCTCCGCGATGGCTCGCTCATCGAGCCCCGCTTTTCGCATCGCGTCGCCCAGCCGCACTCGCTTCCGCCGCCGAGCGCGCCGCGGCATGTTCTTGTCGCCCGCCTTAGCGGCTGTTCCGGTCGCGCCCTCTTCCGTCGCCGGAAAGATTCGCGGTTTCGCAGCCTTCGCCGGGTGCGGTGCCTGTTTTTTACCCACGCTCGATACAGGCACTTTTGCTTTCGCGTTTCGCACCTTGTTTCGCTCCGTGGGTGCTTTTTCGCTTTCTTTTCTTTTTTTCATCGGAAGGCTCGGTCGAATGGAAAAGCCCCAGGATCGCTCCATCGAGCGAATCCCGGTGCTCCTGGCAAAATCGTTCGCCCTCCATCCGGGGGCGCGTGCAGGGGGCCCACGCCTTATCGGTATTGCGCGAACGAATGAACCCGGCACAAGGTGGCTTCATCGCAAGATGCGGAGCGGCACGAACTCCACTGGACGCGGACGATGCCTCCGGCGGAGCCACGTAAATTATTTTTCTCAGGTTGAATCGAGTGGCAGTAGGCTTTTCTACGGTTTGGACGGCGCGGGCTGCGGAGCGGCTGGCGTCGCGGGCGGAATCGTCACGGTCGTCCGCGCGGCAGGGAGACTGGATTCCTTGCCGCCTGCATTCTCCGCCGTGACCGCGATGAAATGCGTTCCCGGTTCAAACACGCGCGGCGGGCTCGTGCCGGAAATGCCTTTCACGATTCCCTTCGCATCGGCCGGCGCGGGAATCGAGAACAGCTTGAACTTCCCTCCCGAAACGTCGTAGACGTCGAACTGCTTGATGCACGTCTTCGCCTTCTCCTTCGTCGAGCAGGCCCGGTTCTTCGTAAAATCGTAATCGAATTGCACGCGCACCGTATGTGTGTGGGGCGAAGGCACTGCCTGCGGAGTGGGTGCAGAAGTCGTCTGAGTCGAATCGGCCGGCGAGTGCGTCGATTGCGATGGCTGCCACTCCAGCGGCCGCCGTGCCGCGCGGCTGCTTCCGCCCCATGGGACGATCGCCAGAGAAACCGCCAGCAGCGCAAAAGGTTTCATCGCCGCACGCCTTCGAAATGGCCGCCGTGCAATCTCTATTTTAGAACGATTAGCCCAGCACTTGCACGGTAATCCCGGAGCCGCCCGTGATCGACGAAATCTTGGCGCGAACAAATCTCGCCCGCACGTTCGCCGCCACGCGCGTTTCCCCACCCGTGGCCGTCGACGTGTCGATCGTCGCGTACTGCGCGTCCACATCGTTCATCGCCGTTTGCAGCGCCACGCTTACCGCCGACGGCGCGCTGCCGTAGATTGTTTGCCAGGTGATCGTTCGGCCGTTGTCCGGCATCCCCGCATAGCTCGGCAAGGCATATTGCTGGCTCGCCTGCCCGGCCGACGGTCCTTCGCTGTTGAAGGCCAGCGCCACATCGCCAGGAAAAATCGAATACGGCGGTACCTGAGTGTTGTAATTCGGCATGTTGCCTCCGATAAAATTTAGGCAGCCCCCGGCCCTCGAACGCGCGGAGGCGAAAAGGAACTACCTGAAAGAATGATTTGGTCTGTGCGCTGCTTCAGGCTCTGGCTTCATGCGCCGTCGTACGGAAGGTTCGTCGTTCTCGCTTGCAGTCAAGCGTCAGTTCCACGCATTGTCATCCTGAAGACCGGCGTTATTGGCCCGAAGGGATCTCTCTTCGCTTGTTTGAAAATGATTGCTGAAATTCCCGTGGGGCTTGCTACACAATTCGAGGTTAACGAAATACTTTGTACGCTTCCGCGAAATTTCGTTCAAGTCCTTGTTCGTGTGGTGAAAACTCGTCCAAGGCGATTCCCGCCGCAAGCCATCGTTTCGTGTGCCTCTGTTCCATTGGAAGCGCTGCGCCTCTCTCTCAATCGTCCGAATCGTTCCATCGGTCGCTCCGTCTGGCCTGTCTTGAACTCAGGTGCAGCCTCGTACCGTCACAGCGCCGTCATCCTAAAGGTCAGTTATCGGCTTGAAGAATCTCTCTTGGTCTGCTCTAAAATGATTGCTGAAAATTCCCGCGGGGCTTGCTACACAATTCGAGGTTAACGAAATACTTTGTACGCTTCCGCGAAATTCCGTTCAAGTCCTTGTTCGTGTGGTGAAAACTCGTCCAAGGCGATTTCCGCCATAGGCCATCGTTCGAGTGTGCCCGCGCGCTCCCGCTCTACATCTACGGATTCGGCTGCTCTTGTGGCGCGGGCGACGGGGCTGGCTGTTCGGGCTGCGGCGGCTGTTCCTGATTCTCCTGCGGATTTTGCTGTTCTTGCTCTTGCAGGTACTCTTGCATTGGTGCATTGCGCAGGACGAAGCGGAAGCCTCGCTGCGTATTGGTGTCCACGGTCTTCTGCATGTCAAGCTGATCCAGGTCGATCACCTGCTCGGTCGTTCCGTTGTTGTCCGCGTTCGGAGTTGTGAAGTGCAATTCCCCGCCTTCGAGCCAGTAATCGGTGACGTCATACACGGTGCCGTCTTTCAGAATTAACTCGGCGAGCTCCCGTTGCGAACTCCCCGCCGGCGGTTCGTAGACGAACGGGCCGTAGTTCGGCTGCGTTTCTGGTTGCGTCTGCTCGAAATTTTCATTGGGCGCGTAATTCGGCGCCTCGTACGTGCCGAAATTGTCGTAGCCGTACCCGCCATAACCATATCCGTACGCCAGCGAGTTGCATCCGAAGCCCCATGCCCAGTAAGGACCGCAGCTCGGCCCCCACAACGAATTGAATCCGCCGTAGAAGCCGTTAAAACCAAGGAAGGGCGAGCCAAATCCGAAGCCGAAGCCAAAAATCGGCGCGCTAAAAATCACGGGGCTGCTGAAGATGGGCCTAACGGGACGCGGCCGTCGCGGCATGTACTCCGCGCCGGCATTCACTCCGGCCGGTGGCTTGCCCGCAAAGGCTGCGGACGAGGAGCTTCGGCTGGCCGCAATGGCATTCGTCGAGCGGATGCGCGCCGAGGAACTGGGTGAATTCTGCCAGATAACATGTCCTTCCCCGGAAAAGCTCATGGCGCTTCCGCCGTTCACTTTCCACATCTCTCGTTCGCTTGGCGGAAATCCAATCGTCGTGTGCGGCGGCGGAACGAAGTGTGGCGGGTTCACGAAGTGCGGCGGGGTAATCATGATCGGGGCGGCCACGTGATTGCCAATCACCGGATGCGCTTCTCCCGGCCGGGCCGAAAAATGGACCGATGGTTGTGGTCTCGCTCCAAAACCGCGCGTCCCGGCGCGCGCTGCCGGAGGCGCAGCCATCCTCACTGGCGGAGGGCTAAAGTGTGGAGGCGGCGCGGCAAAGTGCGTGGGGGGAGCGGCCATATGGGGCGCGCTCCCGGCGGCATGTCCTCCGCCGAAGTGTCCTCCACCATGTTGCGCCCAGAGTGGCGACGGCGCGACGGCCAAAATTGCCGCCGCTGCGGTGCCAAGCGCAATTTGTAGAAGAATCGAACTGTAAGGAACGGAGCGCTTCATTTCTGCACCCTCCTTCCAAGTGTTCGAGTGCAGCCTGTGCTAATTCTACTTTATTAGACGACGCTCGGCTCTGTTTAGTTGCGCTTATCTTCTTGACATACATTTCCGGCACTCTTGCTCAGTCCTAGTACATTCGTACTCTTCGCGCCGCCCTTCGACAATGTACCGATCGGGCTCGCCATGGAACTGGATGAAAATCCGTTCTTCGCAGGTGCTATCGAATGCCATGAAAGTTCCACTGTTTGCGAGCCTCATCCGGTTCGATGCGCTAGCCTCCCGCCCGCGCCCAGATCAAAATCTTGCGGTGGCGTTCGCCAGCAGTCGCCAGCGAAACGCAGCCGCCGTGTATACTCTCTGTTCGTGATTCCGTTCCTGCATGTCGGTCGGCTTCTGATTCCCACGTTTGGCCTGATGGTGGCCACGGCCATGGTCTGCGCCTATTTCGTTCTACGCGCAGACCTTCTCCGCCGCGGACTCGCGCCCGATAAGCCGTCCGCCGCTGCCACCGCCGAGGCTTTCATCGCCGTCCCTTGCCTTGCCGGCATCATTGGAGCGAAGCTCTACCACGACCTGCAATCGCCCGCCGATTTTTTCGCGCATCCGTTCCAGCAACTCTTCAGTGCCTATGGATTCGCCTGGTTCGGCGGGTTGCTCGCGGGATTCACGGCATTCGTCTTGCTCGCGAAGCTTCGCCGCATTCCCCTGCTCGAAATTCTCGACGCCGGGTCGCCTGCCGCAGCGCTCGGATATGGAATCGGCCGCATTGGATGCCTGCTCTCGGGCGACGGCGATTACGGCATCCCCACTTCGCTGCCCTGGGGCATGAGCTTTCCCAATGGACTCGTGCCCACCACGCAGCGCGTCCATCCCACGCCGATCTACGAGCTCATCGCCGCCTGCGCGATTGCCTGGTGGCTCTGGCGCTTGGGCGCTCGACAGGTCGCCGCCCGTCGGGCCGCGGCCTCGGCTCGCGCTCCGCAAAGCACTGTGTTGCATCCGCCTGGCGAAATCTTTGCCGCCTATTTGCTGTTCACCGGCGCGGAGCGTTTCCTCGTCGAATTCATCCGCATCAACCCAAGATCGTTTTTGGGCATGTCCAACGCGCAGGCGGCCGGCGTCCTCTCGATGCTCGCCGGTGCGGCATTGTGGTGGTATTTCGCCAGGCACCAGCGTGTCGTCGCCACCGCACCCGTCCTGCGGCAGCAGTCGCAGCGCCGTCGTGGCAAGCGTTGACGTAAGCGCAGTATGGTTTTCGGGGAATTCGGCGTTACGGATTATTTCGGGGAAAGAGGCGCGGCGAAAAGCCGCTGCGCTTTTGTCTTGACGGTTTGCCACCACGATCCCGGCGCGCACGTTAGGATTTTTCTTCTCGCCACGCCTTTGTCCCACGCGCCATCCGCGGCGCGGTCTTGCCGGCGCAACGAATATCCGCTCTTCGCCTTTGGCATGCGGATGGCCAGCAGGCCGTTCGCCAGCACGGCAATGGATTGGATCGGATTCACCTCGGCAGGCAGCGAAAGCACGCAGAAGGTCTGCGACAGCGCCCGAGCGTGCGAGTCTGCGGTTTCTGTCATGATGCTGCCGCCCTCTCTCCTCGCTGACGGAAGAACCATCGTGGGATGGAACCCGCATCCATCCGGGCTTTCTTCGTCCTCCCGGTTCGCCAGGATCGCCAGCCAGAAAGGCTCGACTCCCACGCGAATATCCGAGCCTCTAAACCCTGGGGCGCTCGCCAGCGCGCGGACGAATCCATCCGACTCCTCGAAATTCACCGTGAGCCACGGCATCACCTCCCTTTCGATTCTTCGCGCGTCCTCGTGTTTCGTGCTGAACTTCGTCCCGCGTGCCAGGAACATTTCATCGGCCAGCCTCGAGGCACACTCATAGGACTCGCTTAGACAGTCGGTCAGGCCGCGTAGTGGCACTCGTTCCCACAGCGCGGCGGGGCCGTCGCGCATCGAGCGCTTTGGCCGCGGGATTGAACGCACGGTCGAGATTGCCGGCTTCATGTTCGCGCTCCTTCCGCTTCTTGTCGTTCGTGTCGCGCTCTGGCGTCCGCCCGGCGGATGCGAAGTTCGCGGGAAATTCGCCGCGTCGCATCCACCGAAGGTTTCAGTGGAGGAAAGCCCCGGCAATCATATCTGGCATGGTGGCAATCGTCGTCGTGATGTGCCGTGTCGGTTATGGCCCCGTCTCTGTATTGAGAACCCGCCGCCTCATGCCACTTTCCGTGTCCTGGCGGTCAGAACCGCCTCTAATTCCACCTGCAACGCGTTTCCGCAAACGGCCCTTCATCTAACTTCGTTTGGCCCGCGATCCATGCGTGAGGCGTATGCTGTAGTCCTGCCTGCGAGAATGATGAGCATTACCATGATAGTAATCGCCACCGCACCCGGTGGCTGCGACCGTCCGCTACCGTACAGTATGATCCTTCCCGTTACAACCAAAAAATGTGCTATTTATCCACACCTCTTGTGACTTACTGTCACTTGCAAGCTGATTCCGAGTGAAAGGAGCGTCTCGCTCAGCCGGACCCTGCGGCAGATGTGTTCGGTATCCTACAAACAAAACCGAACCATTCCTTCGGCCGCATAATGCGAGACTGCCGTGCAACCCGGCTGGGCGAGCAACCACTCTGAGGCTCCCGATATGCCTTCATCGGGCGACACCGTACACAACGTTAGATACATCTTCCCTTCCAGCTTGATGGAGAAGTTAGCCTATCGTTTCGAGGTGTTCAATTCGGAACAGTACGCATGCAACTTCGGTCTTTCCTATCTCATGGCAGTAATTCTTGCTGCGCCATTTTCCTTGACACCATTTTTACCGAGTAGTAATGTCAGCCGTTTCCTGCTCCAGGCATGAACACTCTGCGGGAAAATCGCATCGCGTCCGTAACACTTGTGTTGCCATGAGACGAGGCCCGGAAAAATCCAAACACAACGTTTCACATCCTGGGACAACCACGAACCGGCCTTCCACCAATCCGCCACTCTCCCATCCGCTCGGCGGCACGCGTCAAAAAAATCCGGCTGCTTCGAGCGGCCCTGCACCCTCGTCACCGCCTCCGCTGGACCAGTCTCTCAACGAGTTCATCTTTGTCCTCGATTCCGAGGGCATCATTCGCACGCTCTGGACCGGGAACGACGCCATTCTTAAAAAACAGAACATCTTCCTGCTTGGACAGCGGTTTGACGATGCCATCGGCGAAAAGGCCTGCGCATCATTCAAGAATTTATTTCGGCAGGTTCTTGCGAGCCGGCAACCGGCCGCCAGTGAGTTCCCTTGTGTGCTCGCCAACGGAGCCCTCCGCGCACTGCGGGTGCTCATGATCCCTGTCCTGGACGAAAAGCGAGCGGTCGTGCGTCTCGTTGGAACCGCACGGGACGTCACCGGGCGCCAGGATGCCGAGCGGCGCTTGCGCCACAAGGAAGCGATCCTTGCCCAGGCGGAGCAGCTTGCAAACATGGGAAGCTGGGAACGGAATCTTCAGACGGGCGAATTGATTTGGTCCGAGCAGCGCTACCGCATGGCGGGACTGGATCCTTATAACCCTCCGGTGACTCTCGAAATCCTGCGGCAGCTCGTCCATCCCGATGATCGCGCCCGCGTGTGGAGCGACATCGACCGCGCCATCGACCGCCGCGAAATCGCCGACACGGAATACCGCATCGTGCTTCCCGGCGGACAAATCCGCACGATGCATCGCCGCGCCGTGCCCGTCTGTGACGAAGAGGGAAACCCGGTGCGCCTGGTGGGAATGACGCAGGATATCACCGAGCGCAAGGCCGAGGAGGACCGGCTGCGCAAGAGCGAGGCCCTGCTCGCTCAGGCCGAGCAAATCGCGCGAATGGGCAGCTTCGTTCTCGACATTCCGTCGAATACCCTCGATTGGTCCGATCAGCTCTACCGAAACGTGGGGTTAACCAGAGACTCCGGCCCGATTCATCCGGAAATTTTCCGGAGGATGGTCCATCCAGACGATCGAGAGCGCGTCGTGGCTGAAATCGACGAAGCCGTCGCCCGGAGCGAGACGATCGAGAGCGAATTTCGCGTCATTCTTCCCAACGGAGAAATCCGCGCCCTGCATCGCCGCGCTGTGCCCATCCGCGACGATTCAGGGAAGGCCGTGAGGCTTGTCGGCGTTGCACAAGATGTCACCGAGCGCAAAGCCGAAGGGGAACGGCTCCGGCGCAGCGAGGATCTCCTCTCACAGGCGGAGGAGATCGCCAATTTCGGAAGCTGGGAATATAACTTCGAGACTCGAAGATATACGCTATCTCGCCAGCTTCTTGCCATGTACGGGTTTGAATCCGAACAGCAGTGGGACGAAGATGCCTACTGGCATCGCCTGGCTCCGGGCGACCGCGAACTCGCGCGCGAAATTTCCGGCCGCGGCATCGCCGAATGCAAGCCGTACGAGTTCGTCGCGCGCTATCGCATGCCCGACGGAACATCGCGCATCTATCACAGCCAGGCGGTGCCAATTCCTGGGAAGGACGGCACGCCCGCGCGTGTGAGAGGCGTGGTCCGCGACATCACCGAGCAAACCCGCGTCGAAGACGATCTGCACCGGCTGTCTCAGGAATTGATCCGCCTGCGCGACGCCGAGCGCCGCCAGCTCGCGCACGAACTCCACGAATCGGCCGGCCAGACCCTCGCCTCGCTCAAGATGATCCTCGGAAACCTTGGCGAGATGCTGCCTGAAGACGGCGCGGCGCGCGAAATCCTGCAAACCGCCCGCCAGTTCGCCGACGATGCCGTCCGCGAAATTCGCGTGGTTTCCTACCTCATGCATCCGGCCATGCTGGACGAATCGGGCCTCGGGCCCGCGCTCCGCTGGTACTCCAAGGGGTTTTCCGAACGCAGCGGCATCGCCACGACGGTCGAAGTCCCGGAGAATTTCGGCCGCCAGCGCCAGGAAATTGAGATGACCATCTTCCGCATCGTTCAGGAAGCCCTTACCAACGTGCATCGCTACTCCGGCAGCCAGACGGCTACTGTCCGGCTGGCCCTCGAGAGCGCCCGGCTTCTGGTGTCAATCGAGGATGAGGGTTGCGGCCTGCCCTCGCCTGGCTCTTTGGCCCCGCGGAACGCTCCTTTCGGAGTCGGCATCGCCGGAATGCGCGAGCGTGTAAAGCAGCTCCACGGAATCTTCGAGATCGAAAGCGTTCCCGGTCGCGGCACCACCGTCCGCGCCATTCTTCCACTCTCGCCCGACGGTGAGCCCGACTCCTGGATCGTATCGAACCAAAACGACCGCCAGGATCGGCCGGTCGCAAAGGAAGAGCCCTGCCTGGAAGGCGGACTATGATTCCCAAAACCTATCGCGTTCTTGTTGCCGACGATCACCCGATCGTTCGGCGTGGGGTCCGTGCGCTGCTCCAGTCGCAACCCGGCATTGAAGTGTGCTGGGAAGCTTCCAATGGCGTCGAAACGATGCAGTACGTCAAGAAGGAGAAGCCGGACCTCCTGGTGCTGGATCTCACCATGCCCGAAATGAACGGCCTCGAAGTGGTGCAAATCGTTCGCAAGGAATCGCCCGCCACCGACGTGCTGATCCTCACCATGCACTTTTCCGAGGAGCTGGCGCGCGAGGTGCTCCGCTCCGGTGCTCTGGCGTACGTGCTCAAGTCCGACGCGGACACCGACCTGCTCGCGGCGGTCGACCACGTGCGCCATCATCAGCCCTATTTCACCAGCCAGCTCACCGTTTCCATGACCAATAACTTTTTGAATCCTTCGAGCGCCACACAGGAGAGTTTGCTCCCGGGCACGCCCCTCACCGCGCGCGAAATCGAGGTGGTGCAATCGCTGGCCGAGGGAAAGAGCAACAAGGAGGTCGCCTCCGCCCTGGGCGTTTCCACACGGACCATCGAAAGCCATCGCAACCACATCATGCACAAGATGAAATTCACCAGCTTCAGCGAGCTCGTTCGCTTCGCTATCCGCAACAACCTCGTCGAACCCTGACGCGGCCCCGTTACCCGCGCCACGGCATGGCGGGAACGCATGACTCGCGTTTTGCCGTAGCTTCCTTTGCTTTTGCAGTTCCCTCCTTTGTGCCCACTTTTGCCGTTCCCGTCGTTGCGCCGTTCGCCGTGTCCGCTTTTGCCGCTGCCTCGATTGCTCGCTTTTTGAACGATCGATCCCTCTTCGTGAAAATATTGGGAAAAAACAGAGATTCTTCGGACCAGAGGCGCCCCTCGGAATGATACGTGGCATCTTTCAACAAGCTGTTAGAACGCGAACGGCTTTCGTTTTGAGTTTCGGTGCGATGGAGAAAATCTTGCCTCGGCGGGAGTCGTCTGTGCGGAGATCATCCCAGGGTCAATTATGTGTACATGCCGGGGATGACTCCGCCGGAACGACGGGTAGACGTAGATTAGGACGCTTTCTTGACTGCCTTGCGACGGCCGCGACGGCGCGTCGGCTTTTCGGCTGGAGGCTCCCCGATCAGTTCGGCGCTCCAAATCGAGGTGACGAACCTCTTTACTCCGTGATCGTCGAAATCAATCGTGGTGCGCTCATTATTCGATTCGGTAACGATACCGACTCCATACTGTTGATGACGAATTGTTTGACCTTCCACCAAAATCTGCACGGTTCCTCCTTCCCACGGAAACGAAAAAGACCTTCAAAGAAGACGCAAATAAACACGATGAAGACACCAATGAGGATTCTCCCACAGCGCCTCCCGCCGCTGCCGGGCGGAGCGGATCTCAAGCCGACAAATCACCCCGGTTCTGCACGGGCGATGGCTGGGGCCATTCCGTCGAACCGAAAAAAACTTCCGCATCACTTCACGCGGGACGCGATAACGAACAACCCGGCCAAAAACAGTTACAGGCCGACGACTCTCTCTGCCTGCAATCCCTTCGGGCCCTGCTTCACTTCAAACTCCACCGCTTGGCCTTCATTCAGGCTTTTATACCCGTCCGCCTCGATTGCCGAGAAGTGAACGAATACGTCTTCACCCGACTGCCGCTGAATGAACCCATAGCCCTTGGCTGCATTGAACCACTTGACTGTACCTTGCTCTTTGGCCACTTCTGCTGCTCCTAGTTGATTCACTGGGCGGCAGTTAGCCACCCGGAAGGCTGTTCGTGCCGCGATTCGCTTCGACCTTCACAAAAAAAGGCCGCAGGGCAGACTCCCGGCAGCCAATTGCATGGGTCAAAAGGGATTCATGAGCAACAAACGCGCACCTACAGTATCACAAATACGCGCTTTCTGCAATGCATTCACGCGGATAGCTATCCAATCCCGCTCAATCTCAGTCCTCTGGCGCGTACGTTCAAATTATGGCAAGCTCTCGGCATGGGTAACAAGGATGCACGAAGACGCGAAGTAAGAAAGCCGAAAAAGCAGAAACCCAAGCCGGACCTCGCTCCGCGGGCGGTGGTTGTGAAGCCGATCGCGACTCGTCCCTAAGCGTCGCCAAATACGGCGAGCGAACGCGCGTTTACTCGTAGTAGGGGTACGGCATGCCGTGTCCGCTTCCTTTGCGGCCGCCCATGTTGTTCCTGCCCCGAGTCCCGCTTTGCCGTGCCCGCTTCCTTTGCGGCCGCCGTGCCCGCATTTATATCTGCTTTCGCTGTTCCCGCCGCTGTCCCCGCTGACCCTAAAAGCTCGTTTTGATTGTCATTCTGAGCGGAACGAAGTGCTGTTTTCGATTCGCTCGCTTTTTGAGCAATCAATCCCTCTTCGTGAAAATGTTAGGAAAAGCAAAAATGCTTCGGGGCAAAGGCGTCCCTCGGAATGATGCGCGGCATTTTTCAACAGGCCGCTAAAGAATGGCCCGCACCACTCCGCCATCCACGCGAACCGCCGCGCCGGTCGTTGCCGAAGCGAGAGGACTGCACAAGTACACGATCATGCTCGCGACTTCCTCGATCGTCGCAAATCTCTTCAAAAGAGATGTGGGGCGAGCCGTCTTAAAAAAATCCGCTTCGAAGCTCGCGGCATCCCCGCTGCTCTGCGCTCCCATCCGCTCGATGAAAGTCTCCACTCCCTCGGAGCGGGTCGGCCCAGCCAGCACGCTGTTCACCGTAATGCCCGTTCCCGCGACGGTCTCCGCAATCCCTCGCGCCACGGCAACCTGCGCCGTCTTCGTCATCCCGTAGTGAATCATCTCGGCGGGAATCTGCACGGCGGATTCGCTCGAGACGAATAGAATTCGGCCCCAGTTCTTTTCGCGCATGCCCGCAAGATAGTGCCGGGAAAGCCGCACCCCGCTCATCACGTTGGCCTCGAATATGTGCAGCCAGTCCGCGTCCGGAATCTTTTCAAACGGCTTCGGCTCGAAGATGCCCATGTTGTTCACCAGCACATCCACTCCCTCCGCCGCCTGCGCCAGCTTTTCGCAGCCCGCCGCGTTCGACACATCGCTCGCCACGCCCCGCACATCCGCCCCGGGATGCAGTTTCCGAATTTCACGGACGGCGGCGTCCACGCGCGCCTGTCCCCTTCCGTTCACGATCACCGGCGCGCCTTCCGCCGCGAGAGCGCGCGCCGTCGCAAAGCCAATCCCCGCCGTCGAGCCCGTCACCAGCGCCTTCTTGCTCTTCAGTTGTAGATCCATCAGCCCTTTCCTTCCGTCCGCATCGCGCAACTCCTTCCGTCATGCAGCTTCTTTGTAGCGCGCACTTGCGTCGCGGTTCGCAAACACTTTGCAGCCCGCCCTATCCGCGGCGCGCACCTGCTTTGCGGCTTGCCTCGCTCCGCCAATCGTTTAGTCGGGTATGTAACGTAAGCCCCTGGCATGCCGATCAGGCTCGCCACATTGAACAGGCCGATTCCCAAAATAGTAGCATTGCTCGAAAGTTTGTCTTACATTAGGCCTACGAAATATGGATACATTCGATCCTGACCAACGCAGCGAGATAATGCGCCGGGTTCGGTCCAGTGGCACAAAGCCCGAGATGATTGTGCGCGGTATTGTGGGGCGAATGGGAGTGAAATACCGTAGCTGTCCGCGCAACTTGCCGGGAAAACCCGACCTGGTAACAGTCGGCCAACGAAAGGCCATTCTCGTGCATGGATGTTTTTGGCACGGCTTGTGCGAGGCTTGCCTTTAAAACATGGAACTATGCTCCCAGAGAATTGCTACTCGCGAAAAACTAATACTGGTTGGCTTATATCTTTCCAAGTACGATTCGCTTGGCTTACAGCGCCTTGGTTTTGACAGCTTCGTAGAAGCGTTCAATGTTATTGGATACGCGATGGGGTCAAAGCCTGCGTCCATAAAGAACTATCGCGACGAATTCGATCCGTTATTTCCGAATCATCGGAAGGGCTGGCATAAGCGTAAGACTCGCAACTACTGCCTGAGAGTATTTGAGGAATACGGGAACTTAGACCTAGAATCATTTACCGGCTTGGTCGAATCCTTCGTCGGATACGACGAAAACGCTTGGAGTGAGTTCCACCCTAGAAAAAAGAAGTCTGGTAGCCCCAAGTCATATTTTGCTCAGCGATTGATAACCGGTTTGGCTGCGGAGCAATACTTTGAGTCAGTTCGACCCAGCCTTTCTGAGTTCAAAGGATATGCTGTGCGGAACACCACGAGCCTTGGATGCGGGTACGATTTTCGGCTGGAGGCCGAGCCTAGCAAGGACTTCCTGGTCGTCGAGGTCAAGGGCTTGAACGGGGTAACGGGGAATTTGTCGTTGACGCCTAAAGAATATGAGATCGCGATGACACTGAAAGATCGCTTCTTCCTTTTCGTCGTAAGAAACTTCCGAGAGTCGCCATTTCATGAAATCTTCCAAAATCCACTCTCAGGTAGTCTGAGATTTAGAAAGAAGGAAAGAGTTATGGTTCAAGTTTCATGGTTCGCCAATGTGTAGGCCGGAAGGCTTACGGGAAGCGGAGCGCAATGCGGGCCGCTTCCGCGAAGCGTGGCAGCGGTGGTCGCGTCGTCTAATCTAATCAGCCATTGCGAATGCCACCCGTACGGCAGAGGTGGAGATCGCAACGAATGGCATCGCCGAGATTCGGATGGCAATAAAGGAGATCAATGTCCATGAAAAAACAGATGAGCAACGCACGTCGCGCCGCTCTTGTGCGCCAGGCTCGCGCCGGATTGATTCCGGCGTCTGACGACATGGCAAATGAGAAACGCGCACGAATGAATCGCACAGCGCGTGTCGCCCGCACCGTGAAAGCTTACGAGAGGCTACATATATGTGGTTCGAAGGATTTAGCGATCACGCACATCCTCGCTGACCTAAGACATTACTGCGACTGCAAGGGGCTGGCGTTTCACAGGTTCCAGACGGCCGCATACGCGCTCTATTCGGAAGAGAAAGCAGATGAGTTCTCGTAACCTGCTCCACTCGGGAATCATTAAACACGCAACGTCTCGGCTATCCGACTTGCCGGGAGTAGAAACCCGGCCAACTGATTCGGCGGATGTTAGTGCGTCCTTCGCATCAAGCTTCACCAAAACAGATGGTGAAACGACACGCCCCAGCGACCGAAACGGCGCAATTAGGGTAGAATGGAACCAGCGAATTCCCCGTTTTAGCAGCCGGGTGGGATGGCAGGAATATTCGCAAAATCACACGAGGAGTAATTTGAACATGCCATATGGTGGCCGCGAGAAACCAGAACGCAAGACGGGACGAGCCGGATTCGTGCAAGCCCGCCTCGAAGAGCTTCGACGCCGCTGGGAAGCAGCAACCGACGAGCGCGAGAAGGCCGAAGTCTCCGAACAAATCCGCGAGTGGCAGGCGTTCCGGCCAGAGCGGTCCGCACCCTCCGGCGGCAGGCGATAAGAGCTTCTGTAACGAAGTCAGTTGGGCGCAGCACGCTATTCCCCACTGAATCCAGCGGAGCCGTCGCCTGCACATCACCGCGCGCGCAAACGCATCCTGCACCGAGCGCGCGGCAGGACAAAAAACAAACATGGACTCATTCGAAGCCTTTAAGGCCGTACAGAAGCAAGGCTGGGCGCATTTCGCGCCGCTGGAGATGGCTACCACGATTCCGGCGGCGCGTCTGGTGAAGTTCGCCGGCGTTCGTGCCGGCCAGCGAGTGCTCGATGTGGCTTGCGGCACGGGTGTAGTGGCCACCACCGCGGCGCGTGCCGGAGCCAAGGTTACCGGGCTCGACCTCACGCCAGAACTCCTCGAACGCGCGCGTTACAACTCGCAGACTGCGGGAGTGGAAATCGACTGGCACGAAGGAGACGTCGAGAAGCTGCCCTTCCCCGACGCCGCCTTCGATGTCGTGCTAAGCCAATTCGGCCATATCTTCGCCCCCAGGCCCGCCGTCGCTCTCGCGGAAATGCTGCGTGTGCTGAAGCCTGGCGGCACCATCGCCTTCTCCACGTGGCCCCCGGACCGCTTCTTCGGACGCACGTTCTCTTTGGTGGGCCGTTATATGCCGCCTCCGCCTCCCGGCGTCGCTCCGCCGGTGCAATGGGGAGATCAAGCCATCGTGAAGCAACGCCTCGGCGGCGCGGTGAGCGGCATCACGTTCGACACCTCGACCATGCTCAGCCCGGCCCTCAGTACGCGGCACTTCCAAACCATCACCGAACGGACCGCCGCCCCTCTCATTAAGCTGGTCGAAACGCTATCGGCCAGCGATCCGCAAAAGCTCGCCGCTTTTCGCGCTGAGTGGGACACCATCGTCGCCGAATACTTCCACGAGAATACGATCCAGCAGGACTTCCTCATGACCCGCGCAACGAAGAATTGACATAAACAGAACTGCTTGCAGGCCCGAATGCGGACGGATCACGTCCTCGCACGGCTACACTTCAACGGCTATTTTCGCGCAAAGGTCTGAACGGAATATTGTCCCGGCACGGAACCGCTTGACGTTTGGCACGCCATGACGCCTCGAATGAATTCATCGGGAATCGCTGGCTTGCCAACTCTTAAAAAAATAAGGCCGGAGTTTCCTCCGGCCCCCTCTGTACTACTTTAGTTTTTTTGAAACCGATCGTTAGAAGATCAGTCTCAAGCCCAGCTGCATCGCGCGCGGACCGCCCGATCCAAGCACCCGGGTTGGAACTGGTCACGTCCGGCGTCTGCGGCCGGAACCCGAAGCTCCCGCCAGGATTGCCTGCCGCCGCTGGCCCGGCGATTGCGATTGCAGCCCGTGGCAATTCCTTCCGCCAAGCCCGCCGAATTAGCGGATGCAATTCGTTCGGACCCGGCGGCGAATATTCTGGTCGTATGGCATGCCGATTCGTTTCCGGGGATCTTGCGCAGTCTGGGCGGTCCGGAGATTGCGCCGATCGGGCGCGACGAATACGACCAGCTTTTCATTCTTACGCTGGATGGCAACGCGAAGGATTCCCCCGCGGGATTCACCGTTTTGCGCTATTGCGGTAGCGCGAAATAGCCGCGGAATGCCATTGCCCCTTCGCGTCGCTCCAGGAAACACCCTTGCAACAGCTGGTTGCTATCGACCGAAGGTTCCGACGTAGGCGGACTTCCCGATCACGTGCCCGTCCATCGCCTTCAGCATCTCGGCGCGGCTGGAACCAGCCGGCAGGTCCAGCTTCGTATTCAGGGCGAAGATTTCAATGATGTAGTGGTGCGGAAAAGCGCCGGGAGGCGGGCACGGCGGCTGATAGCCGTTCACCTTCCGGATATTCTCCCCTTGCACGATTCCGTCCGGCGAAGTGCCGGGTTTCACGGCAGGCTGGAGGGAAGTCGCGCTCGCGGGCACGTTCCAAAAAATCCAGTGCGTCACGTCCATCGACCCCTTGGCGGGAGCTCCATCGGCATCGTGCATGATTACCGCGAAGCTCATCGTGCCCTCTGGAGGATTGCTCCACTGCAGCTCGGGTGAGGACCCGTTGGGATCCGCGCACGTGTATTGGGTCGGTATTGCGCCTCCGTCGGAATACGCCGGGGTCGTCAACTGGAATTTAGACGGTGGCCGCGGAGCCGGCTTTTGAGCCGCCGCGCTGCCAAAGCCTGCCGCCATCAGAAATGCCGCCACTGCGAGCCCTTGCACCGCATTCATTCGCATTGCGATTTGTTCCTCCTCTTTCTTTGGTCTTCAGCTCTTGGTCTTTCAACGATGTCTGAAAAATAGTTTTGCCGCGCGGCCCCATTCCGCTATGCCGTTGCGCTCTTGACCTCCGGCGCATCTTGCAGCAGCAACCGAAGCTGCTTGCGCAGCTCGTGCGGATCTTCCTGGCCGTGAGTCAGGATGGCATGAATCACCGCCAGGTCGAGCACTTCTTCCTCGCTGCCTGAGATGGTCAGCGTGCATTGCTTCTCGCTCGGCAATTGACTGCAATCGATCAATTTGCGAGACATGGGCATCCTCCTGTAGTGCGCGAGAATAATCTCTTCCGCCACCAATGTAAAATGGAAACTCCTCTTCCGCTTTCTGCGCCCATTCTTTCCAGGCCGCAATACAGTCTTTCATCTTTCGGAACGGGTATACGGACACCAGCCCGGGACCGGAGCTCGGACTTCCCCCCCCCCCATTATGGTTCGCACTCGATGCGGCGGGCTGGATGGGCCGCATCCGCTGCACTCTCCCAACTACAGGGTGGGTGATTGATGAAGCAAGCGGGAGCATTCGATGAATGCCATTCCCGCGGAGGTAAGTTGTGAGGAGCCAGAAAGATTCAACAATAAATGGAAACGCAGCCCTGGGCTAGCCCGCAGTTCGCGCGCGCACTCCTCCCATCGCGCAGAAAGACATCTGCCGTTCGGCCCCCCCTCGCGCTATTGCGAGACGGTCGCGGTCAGCACTTGCTCTCCCTCGGGCATGCGAACCTGAGCCGACTGCTCCGGAGTCACAAAAATGGAGAACTGTTTATAGGGAGTCGAGCCCTTGAATTCACCATTCAGGTTGTCGTCAACCATCAACTCTCCCTGATTTTCCGCCGAGTGGCCGTTCGCCTGGATCCAAACCACGTAAACAATTGCGGACGGCGTCAGTGCGCTGGGATGCGCGAGATGCTGGACTTTCATGTCGACTTTCGTGTTGTTGTTGCGGTCGTGACCGGTGGTCACGGTCCCTTTGGCGCTCGGAACCGATGAAGCGGAGGTCATTACGATCTTGTGCCCTCCGCCGAACGGCCACCAAACCAATCCCATCGCCAAAAAGAGCGGCAGCACCGCGATAAAGAAACCCCGAGGACGACCCATTGCGGCGGGTTCGGACCGCGAGTCCGGCTTCCTTTTGCTTATAATTCGAGTCACGGATGTCATGGAATTCCCCTCTCAGAGGACAACAGGCTGACACGGCAAAAGCCGCGCTAGACTTGTAACCAATGATTAGATCAGCAGGGCGAGCGAGACACCATCGGGGCTTTACTGTGTTTTGATGGGAATTAAAACGATCCGATTAAAGAACCACGCAAGAGAAATCCAATGGTACTGACGAAGCAGCGGGGATCCGCTTCGTCAGGTGCTGATCACTCAATTACACAGTGGCAATCAACGAGATTCGGCCTGACGCGTACGGTAATAACCTACGCCGACTAGGCCAACCAAACCCACGCCCAGGAGAGCCAGGGTGCCCGGCTCGGGAACGGTCGTGGAATCCTTTTTGTTCTTCTTGTTTTTGTATTTATTATTATTGTTGTTATTGTTGTAGTTGTTATTGTTGTAGTAACCGTTGTTATATTGATTGTAATTATTGTTGTTATTTTGGTTGTTGTTGTGCGCCTTCACCGGCATCACATACAGCGCCAGGGCCAGCACGGCAAACATCGTTAATTTCTTGAGCATTGTCTACCTTCCCTTTGCGATAAAAACTCACTCGTAGGCAACGAGTATATGGAGTGATTGATCTCATAGCAATATATGTTTTTACTCATGTTCCATACTTGCATCTTTATGATCGAACAGAGCGGCGCACGGAAAGCGACTGGGCAAATATGGTAACTATTTGCACTTAAATTCCACTTAAGATCTCCGGAGTGCGCCATTTTTTGTCATTTTTTGACCGCGTTTACACCATGGAAGCCGAGGTTCTCATGTCGAGCGCGAACCTATCGTCCGACGACGAGAAGCGAAAACGTGCCGGGAACGATGGGCGGGCGCGGCTGGGGATCGGCTGCGGTGGGCGCGGGACGCGGTCCGAAATCCGCCACGGAAAGATAGACGGTGCCGGTCTTGCGATCGAGCGCCATGGTGCGGGCGCCGGGCAGCGTTTTCACCTCTTGCACGAGTGAATATTTGTCGGGACTATCCTCGTGGAAAATCGAGAGAGCGCCATCGCCGCCGCCGGTGGAAAAGTAGACCAGGCCGCGTTTGGCGTCGAATTCGGTGGCGTCCACGCCCTTGCCGATGGGCTGCGTGGCGATCACCTTCCCCGAAGCGCCATCCACGACGGCCATCACGCCGCTGCGGCAACCGATGAAGACGCGCTCGTGCGCGCGGTCCATGTCCATGCTGCTGGGCTGGCCGCAGCCGGGGAGCGGCCAGGTATCGGTCACCTTCAGCGACTGCGCATCGATGCGCAGCATGGTGTTGCGGTCCTGCAGGTTCAGGAAGATGTGACCGGCGTCGTCGGACGCGAGGTGTTCGGTCCTTCCGCCAAGATTGTCGATCGCGCCGGCAATCTTGCCGGTCTTCGCGTCGATCGCGGTGAGGCGTTTGCTGCCACGGTCGGCGCTAAAAACGCGCCTGGTATAGGGATCGTAGATGATGCCGTTGGGATCGTCGCCCACGCGCACCTTGCCGAGCACGGCGAGTGTCTTGAGATTGAAGATGGTGACCGAGCCTGGATCGGTGGCGCTGATGTAGCCGCGTCCGAATTCACGGGCGATGGCCGTGCCGTGCATGTCCGGGCCGCCGGAAATTTTTCCCACGATGGCGCCGGAATCGAGATCGAGCGCAACCACTTCAGTGTCATGCGACACGTAGAGCCGGCGGCCTTCCGTGTCGGCGGTGAGATAGTCCCACCCTCCCTTGCCGGAGATGGGAATGCGCTTGACCACACGATAGGCGCCGGCGGCCGCCATGGTGGACGCGAGCGCGGCGGCCAGCGCGATCCAGCGAAGACTCGAACCGAACAAGGATGCTTTTTTCATGGAGCCTCCGGCTCTTTTCGACCGCCTCATTTTGATTTGGCCATCATTTCCTCAAAGCTGACGCCGAAATCCTTGAGCATTACGATGGCCGCGTTGCGGCCAGGACCGCACGATACAGAACCGCCCGGATGCGTGGTGGCGCCCGTCTGGTACAACCCGGGAATGGGCATGCGATGCTGCGCCCAGCCGGGCACCGGGCGCATCGCCGCCATTTGCGAGGGAGTCTGCGCCCCGCCGTGGCAAGAACCGTGCCACGCCATCAAGTTGGCGCGCTCGAGGTCGAGCGGGCTTTCGATGCGGCGGGCGAGGATTTTGTCGTCGGTGAGGTTGGGCGCGAAACGCCGCAGATATTTCAGATTGGCGGCGGCGACCTCGTCCTTGATCTCGTCCCAATGCAGCGGACCTTCGGGAAGATCGTAAGGCTGGAAGTCGATCACCTTGAGGGTGTGCTTGCCGGACGGCGTGCGGGAAGAATCGGCAACCGTGGGGCACAGAACCAGCAACGGCGGGTCTTCCAGGTCCACCGCTCCGACGCTGTAGTTGTATCCGACCTTCAGCGCTCGCTTCACCGAAGACATCGTGCCCGCGGCCACTGGCGCGATGTGGCCGCCGCTCACCGGAAACTGGGGCGGCTCGGAGGTGGCGTAATGCGCCACAAACAAGCTCGGCCCGCCTTGATAGGATTCGACCCCTTGCATGAAATCCTTGCCCCAGGTTTCGGCGGGGGCCATGTCGATCAAGTGCTTGACGTGAATTGTGGAAAGGACGGCCTTGGCGGCGCGGTATTGCGCGCCATCGGAGCACTCAACGCCGATGCAGCGGCCCTTCTCGATGATCAGGCTCACCACGCGCTTGTTGACGAGAATGACGCCACCGCGTGATTCAATCAGGCGCGCGAGCGCATCCGGCAGGGCCTGCGCTCCTCCCTTCGGGATGCACCAGCTCCAGCGTTGCCGCTCGTTGATCAGGGCGTAGGCCAGGCGGCCGGTCATTGGCTGATCCGCGGGAACGACGTTGAGCATCGCGAACCAGAGCATAAAGCAGCGCGTGTGTTCCTCCTCGAAGTTGTCGCGGATGATTTCCCAAGCCGACATGGCCTGGCGCCGCTGCCAGAGCTTGCCATCGGGATGGCCGGCGAGCAGGTCGTTGAGAGTTTTGCCAAAACCGACAGGGGTATAGCGAGCCTGATTGAAAATGGATTTCACGGCGTCGAATTCGGACATCATGCGGCGATAGGCTTCGGCATCCTTGCGAGAAAACCTGGCAAACTCGGCGCAGGTACGGTCGAAATCGCGCCACTGCGTCATATAGGAACCGTCGTCGAAGGCGATGTGAGCGACCGGATCGGGGAAGATGTATTCCAATCCGTATTCGCCAAGCTGGAGCTCATCGTTGCGCAGCGTGGGACTGTTCTGGGTGATGACGTGCGCCGTGGCGAAAGAATCGTGCTTGAATCCCGGGAGGGTCAGCTCCTCGCAGCGGCTGCCTCCACCAATCACGCCGTGGCCTTCGAGAATGAGGCAGCGGAAACCGGCCTTGGCCAGATAGGCGGCGGCAACCAGGCTGTTATGCCCGGCTCCCGCAACAACGACGTCCAACGTTTCCGCCATGATTGGATCCTTTCAATCGGTGCAACATGCCGGCGAAAAATTGCCTGAATTGTACACCAGGGCGATCAGAACGATTACGCCGAACGGCATCGCGGCGCCATGTGCGGCCGAATGGGGAGCGGCGCATCGCGGGATTGTGGATGTGGATGCCATTCAGCGGACGGCATGCTAGACTTTCCCCGCTGCTATCGCGTGTAAAAATACACTTCGATCCAGGCAAAAGGAGAAATCGCTTGAGCCAATACGGAGCAAAGGAACTGGCCGACAGTTTTCGCACTGTCCGCAAGAACACGATGACGATCGCGCAGGAAATCCCGGAAGAGCGTTACAGCTTCCGTCCCGCCGAGGGCACGCGCAGTGTGGGCGAGCTGCTATCGCACATTGCGGTGGCTTACAATTTTCAATATCAGATTCACGCCAAGGAGAAACGGACATCGCTCGAGGGATTCGACTTTCCGTCGCTGATGAAGCGGCTGTCGGAGGAAGAAAAGACGCCGCGAAGCAAGGCCCAGACGATCGAGCTGCTGCAAAGCTCGGGCGAAAAATGGGCGGGATGGCTGGACGGGCTGAACGACAGCTTCCTGAACGAGCGCGTGCAGATGCCCGCGGGGGCGACACCGGCGTCGCGAGGACGCTTCGACATGATTCTCTCGGTGAAAGAGCATGAAATGCACCACCGGGGCCAACTGATGTTGATCGAGCGGATCATAGGCATCGTGCCGCACCTCACTCGGGAAATGCAGGCGCGCATGGCCGCGGCAACGGCGAAAAAGTAACGGCTTCGTCGCGGTAAGCGCGAAAAAAGCAAGGGCTTCGCCGCGCGCGCGGGCGGAGGGATGGAAAGTTCCTCCTCCGCTCGCGCACGTCCTGTGCTGAGGAGACATCCCCTTGTTTCCGGTTATCCG
>DATLST010000005.1:0-2860 GCA_035534055.1 Candidatus Acidiferrales bacterium
AGAGCTGCTCGACTGAGAATCGGGAGGCATCAATCGAGTCGTGGAGACAAAGCGCTTGGGGATCAGAAAGGCGATTACTGTCGCACAGACCAAGCCAGCCAGAGCTGCACGAAAAAGAAAACTCCGGTTCAGCCATAGCAGACGAAATTTCTTCGCCAGCTCATGACGCGTGAGCTCGTTTTCTAGCTCCTGGACATAAATCTCCTCACCAGTTGGTTGATCGGTGATCACTCGTTCCGGTTGGATCGTTTCCTTAGTCAAGTCTCAACTGCCCTCGTCTTCAGTTCAAAATCCTTTCAAAATATGGCTACGATCGTCTGCTCGAGGCCTACTTCGGCCACGACTTTGGCCAGAATCCTATCTGAAATGACGTCGTCCAGTTTGATTGAGGCGTCGATGCGAGCAAGGGAATATTCCATTTTTCGTACTGGACAAAAGCGGAAACATTCCAATCTCGGTGCAGCCACCAACTCGCTGTAACTGAGCCATCGTTTAGCGTCCCGCCACCAGGAATGAAATCTGCCGCGGTCTTCGAATGGCGATATCCGAATTGAATTGAATTGCGCGAGCTCGCCCAGTAGGTGCTCCACGCCTGGAAACCGGTACCCTCCCTGCCGATCCAGCTTCCGATGAGATTTTTCTTGTTCGTATACAGGTCGCGGTAGAAGCTATCGAAATAAACAAAGTGCCCTCCGTGACTGTCCGCGGCCGGTAAATCCGTGTACACAGCCTCGGCTCGAAAATCGAGCTTCGGCAAGCCAGGTAGTCTGGGCATATAAATTCCGGGATTCATGGCAGCTCGGCGGGGAGCGGCCAGCGGCGATGGGTCATCGGTCGCAAGCGAATCCGCGTATACCGTCAGCCAGTTGCGCAGGTAGGGAACTCGATACGAGAAGTCAAAACCGCCTGTGCGTTTTCCAGGATCGTTCGCCGGAGTCTCATTCGTGATGCTGGTGAGGCTGGTGTAGCTGTTCCAGACACGCCCGATCGTGAGCGGCCGACCGACACCGCCGAACTCAACCGTGCGCGTGAAGCCGAATTCCAGGTTTGGTGTTGGTTTGAAACTGATTTTTTCTCCGTGAATCAAAGGGCGCGGAGGAAACTCATTCCCAGACAGCTTCCCGAAGAAGAAGTCCCATTTCATTGGCCCCAAATAACGGAAAATCCACGGCAGCGTGAAAGGAGCGATCCGGCTGGCGCGAAACATGTAAATTGGTTCGGCATTGTTGCTGAACAAAAACGCGCTCCCCTTTCCCGGACCCCACCAAAGGCTCTGCTTGCCGAACGCCAAATCCCAATGATCGACATCCGCCGCGATGTACGTATCGAGCAGCCGGAACTGATTCGCGGAAGCGACAGGCGTCGCTGGTTGGACGGGGTTGACATCGGCGACGGAGATCGCGTTCCGCACTTGCAACGAATAGGCCGGTGAAGAGGGCGCATGCTGATACTCGCCTCGGACATATATCGTGTATCGGCCCGCCGAAGCCCAGCCAGAAACGCCGGTGACATTGTTGAACCCCTCAGCGTAGGGCCGTCCGTAATCATTGATGATGGTTTGGCCGAAATGATAGCTGTCATTGAGCGGAGCGCCGGAGATGTTCGTTACGCGGGTATAAACGGACTCTAAGCGTGCCGACCGATTGCTTTGGCCAGTGAGCGCATTGAGGTCGCCCTGAAACTCTCCTGCGAGTTCTCGGTACGCAACGGTCGCAGGCGATGAATCACCATCCTCAGACGCAATTTTGTCTCCAGCTTCCTGCGTCAACTGCGCGCATTCAATCCGCGTCCACGGGCGCATGCCAAGAAACTCCGTATCGATGTATCCCAAGGCTGCCAGGCGCTCCAACGCTGGATATACCCAGCTATCGAGTGGAACGTATGGTGACCCAAAACTTCGCGGGTGGTCATCGGTTAACTTGTCATGAAAATCCGTGTAGGTGTCCCATTCACCTCCGGCAACGTCTGGGTTGTGATGCGTGCGATACACATGCTGTGCAACGAACCATCCGATGGCGCTGCCAACCAGCAAATCGCTCGGAAAATGTTCCTTTCCAGTCGCCCGCGCGGCGGTCACGGCAGTAGCCAAGCCGTAAGCGAGGATCTTTGTCACCGGGCCCGGATACTCGTGCGCAATTACGCTCGCAATGGACCACGCTGCCACTGCATGTTCCGACGGAAACGAGGTGCCACCTTGCCAAAACTTGCCTTGATAGTTGTCCTGAAACGGCCGTTCCCGGCCCGTTGCGGACTTTAATGCTTCGGCAAAAGCCACGCTGTCAATTGCCGCTTCGCCAGCCAGGAATCCTGTCTCGCGAGCGTGCTCGTTGTGGGTTATTTTGCCCCACACGTACATACCCCCGCCCAGGCCGACCAGCGACGCCACTCCATAGTTCGAAAAATCGCGGCTGTGCTGCACAAAGCTGGGCGAGTTGGAGAGATTCTTGCTCGCTGAGGTATCTGTTGCCAGCAAGCCGCCAGTTAAGACGCCGAGGGGCAGCAGCCAGTCGGCGTCGGAAAAGCGCAAATGTCTTGGACTCGTCCATATGTCCCGTTGATCCAGCAGCAGATGTTTTAGAAGTGGCGTTCCCACGGAATTCTCATGCGCGTCATCGGACGCTGTATTCGAATTTGCTTTTCGCGGGTCAGATAATTGCTGGGCATCCGATTTCCGCCGCGATTTCTGGTTCCGGGATTTCTCCTGTCGCGCCTTAACGCCCGCACGAATGGGCGTCTCGGGCGGAACAGACTGGCCCCGCGCCGTCATTCCCGTGCTCGCAAGCAATAGCGCTGCGGTTGCATAAACCATTCTCAGACGTCCGATCACAAACTCCTATCCTCAGTACTTAGCCGCGAGAAG
>DATLST010000006.1:0-4784 GCA_035534055.1 Candidatus Acidiferrales bacterium
GAATAGAGAGATTCATTGCGAACACCGCACGATGAAAAACCGCACTGTGGGCCTAAAGCGATCTTCGGATAGGCGCACCGCTTTTTTCAACAAGCGGCTAGAACGCCGGCGCTCCCATGGGCACTTTGGCTTTGAGGAACGTGAGCACCTCGTCCAGCTTGGACATCGCCCGCGCACCAACCTTCGTGCAGCACAGTGCCGCGCAGGCGTTTGCAAACAAGCCGGCTCGTTCGAGGTCCCACCCCTGCAAAAGACCGTAGGATAAGCCGCCCATAAACGCGTCGCCCGCGCCGGTTGTGTCTACCACGCTCACTCGAAACGCAGGAACCTGAACCCGCTTCTCGCGGCTGGCGATCAAGCATCCGTCTTCCCCCTGCGTGATCGCGACAATCTTGGGGCCGAGGTTCAGAAGCATGTCCGCCATCCGGTTGTAATCCGTGAGGCCTGTCATTTCTCGCGCGGCGGCCTTGCACGGCTTCAGAACGTCGACGAGCTTCAGAGAGTCGCATAGCTCCTCCTGCCTGCCGAGGTTCATCTGCGCAAAAAAGCGGGGGGTTACGTCCATGTCCAGAAATACACGCACGTTTGCTTCCTTGGCCACGCGCATCGCTTCTTTCAACGGCAGGATGGGAAGTTGCGAGGCTTCGGTGTGAAAGTGTTTGGCTCCTCGGATATGGGAAGCGAAACGGTTGCGAACGTGGAATACCGACAACTTGCCCGTGACGTTCGGGAACATGTAGACGCAGCGCTCTCCCTCGGGATTCACGGGAATCCAGGTGAGCGCGGAGCGTTCGCCCTTTACGACTTCCAATCCGGACAGATCCATGCCGTCGTCGGCGAACGCCTTCTGGATGATGCGCCCATTTTCGTCGTCGCCAATCAGGCCAAGCCAGCCCGTGGTGGTTCCCAGACGGGCGACTTGGGTCAGATTGTTGGCCGTTACGCCTCCAGCATGAATCTCCATTCGCGTCGCGTTGATTTTTTCCTCGGAACCCAGGAGCCTGGGAACGATCGCAAAAAAATCGACGGCGCAACTGCCGATTCCAACAACGTCAACTTTTGGTGCCATGGGCCCTCAAGATAAGCTTTTCTAACTCAGCGATCTCGCCGATGTTCTCGCTCAGAACGATTGGCGACGCTTCAGAAACCGTCCGGCTTGGTACAATGGGCCGGCCAGTTGTAGCCTCAGGGCCGCGTCGTCTCCGACCCCATCACATGAAGTCCTGCTCCGCCATTTCCGTGCCTCGAAAAGTGAATCGACCGCTGGATTCAATCCGCACCCTGCCCCGGCTCAATTATCGACTCCACGCACTCCCGGCGAGTTTGTCTTTCCTCGAGGTCTTGTTGTAGCTGAATAACTGGTCCTAATGATAAACGGCTGCCGTTCGGGTGTCCAGACGAGTGTATTGCCGTAGGATTGGTCCATGGCCGATCGAAACATCACCTTGCCGTATCGCGCTTCCAGTTCTCCGGAAACCAATTAGAAACAATAGGCCAAATGGGGGCCCGGCAGGCCGCGGATGGATGCGATAGAATGGCAGGGCGATGGCGAGATTCCAACGGGGAGCAATGAAAATTGGCGGCGGGACGCTGTTTGGGCGCCTGGCGTTTTCCTTCCTGTTGATTTGCGCGATCGCGCTGGGCGCGGCTGCCGGACTTCTTTTCGTTTACACGAGCGACCTGCCCGAAATTCACGCTCTCGAGGATTATCATCCCAACGTGGTCACGGAGCTGTACGCCGACAATGGCCAGTCCATCGGCACCTTCGCCGTCCAGCGCCGGATCCTGCTCACCTACAACCAGATACCCAAGGTGCTGCGGGATGCGATTCTCACAACCGAAGACCAGCATTTCGAGGAGCACTGGGGCGTCGATTTTCCACGCGTGCTAGAGTCTGCCTGGACCGATCTTACCCATCGCCGGATCGCCGAGGGCGCCAGCACGCTCACCATGCAGCTGGCCGGCGGGCTCTTTCTGAATCGCTCCGACCGCAGCTTTCACCGGAAAATCGAAGAAACCATTCTGGCCCTTCAGATCGAGCGCCACTACACGAAGGAACAGATCTTCACGATGTACTGCAATCAGATTTATCTGGGTTCCGGAAATTACGGCTTCGAGGCGGCCTCCGAATATTACTTCAGCGAGCCGGTGGAAAAAGTGACGCTTGCGCAAGCGGCGCTGCTGGCCGGCATCATCCGTGGACCGAGCTATTCTCCCATCACGCATGCGGACCGCGCCCTGGCGCGGCGCAATCTCGTGTTGTCGCTGATGGCGAACGACGGCAAGGCGACGCGAGCGCAGGCCGAAGCCTCCGCCAAGGGGCCGCTCGGCTTGCACATTGCGTCTTCGCGAAACGACCTGGCTCCCTATTTTGTCGAGGACATCCGCCAATATCTCGAGCATACCTATGGCACGGCCGCGGTTCACGAGCAGGGACTGCGCGTCTATACCACCCTGAACGTCGCCATGCAAAAAGCGGCGGACAAAGCGGTCCGCGACGGACTACACGCTTACGATCGCCGCCACGGCTGGCGCGGCAACCTTCGAAATATTTTGCGGGATCATCTTGGCACGCTGGCAAAATACGAAAGCGACGACTGGCGGGGGCCGATTCAAAAGGGCGATTACGTAACCGGCCTGGTCACCGCCGTCGAGCCGACTTATGCCTGGATTAAGGTCGGCCCTTACCGCGCCATGCTTACCTCCGCCGATTTTGCCTGGACGGGTCATGCTTCGCCGGTCGGGCTGCTCAAAGTGGGCGATCTGGTCGTGGTTCTGATCAAGGAGATCTCCGGTGTAGCGGCGGAGGTGCAGCTCGAACAGGAGCCTGCCGCGCAGGCGGCGCTCGTCGCGATCGACAATTCCACCGGAGAGATCAAGGCCATGGTCGGCGGTTATGACTTCGGCGATTCGAAGTTCAACCGCGCCACGCAGGCCATGCGCCAGACCGGCAGCTCGTTCAAAGTTTACGTTTATTCGGAAGCGCTTGCGCAGGGCGAGTCGCCCTTCGACACGATCCTGGATGAGCCCGTATCGTTTCGCAGCGGCGGCCATATCTACTCGCCACACAACTACGACGAGAAATTCGAAGGACGCATTACGCTGCGGCGCGCGCTGGCCGATTCGCGCAATATCCCCGCGGTTCGTCTGCTCGACAAAGTAGGAATCGAGAATGTGATTGGGCTGGCCCGGAAGTTTGGCATCACCAGCCCCTTGCCACCCTATCTGCCGCTCGCCTTGGGCGCTGCCGATCTGACGCTGCTCGAGCATACCTCGGCGTTCAGCGTGTTCCCCGACGATGGGATTCACATCCAACCGCACGACATCCGCCGTGTGACGTCCTACGACGGCGCGCTTCTTGAGGAGCCCCACCCCAGCGTTACCGACGTGATTCCACCCGACGTGGCCCGCACCATGGTGGCTATGCTGGAGGACGTCGTGCAGTTCGGCACCGGCGTTCGCGCCAAAGATCTCGGCCGCCGCTCGGGAGGGAAGACAGGCACGACGAACAACTTCACCGACGCCTGGTACATTGGCTTCACACCCCAGATCACCGCGGGCGTGTGGGTGGGCAACGACGACAAGCGTATTTCGCTCGGCAAAAAGGAGACCGGCGCGCGCGCGGCGCTCCCTATTTGGCTCGAATTCATGCAGGGGGCCATGCAGGGCATGCCGGTCGAGAATTTTCCCAACGTGGTGCCCCTCGAAGATCTCGCCCCGACGCAAGAAGTGCAGGTCGATACGCCCGATACAGCTCCCCCTGCCGATGCCGCCGAGCAAGGATTGACCGAGATCAGAGAGCCGAAAAAATTGCCGTCGAAGGCGGCCGAGCCCCCGGCATCGAGGCCAGTAGAGAAACCCTCGGGGCCTCAGCCTCGGAAGACTTCCGCGCCGCCGCAAAAAACTCCGGTTCCGATACAAGTCGGTGAAGCTCGGCAACCCGGCTTGGCCCATTAACGGGATCGCCTCGAGTGTCTCCCGAAGGGGTCCCAGCCGCGCGGTTTGAGCTGCGTGGCCCGCCCATTGCTTTCTACCAGTAAGATTTGCTTGCCGCGGGTGATCTCTCCGATTGCAGCGGCCTCAGCGAATTCAGGCGCCTGCCGCAACAGCGTTGCTTTGCGCGGGGATACTGAAAAAAGAAGTTCGTAATCTTCGCCGCCATGCAGAGCCATTTCCAGAGGGCCATCCAGGCGCGTTCGTCCGAGCTTGGCTGTGACTCTGGCGGGAATCTCCACACGCGGGACGTGGTCAGTCCACAAACGGGCGCCGACGCCGCTCGAGGTACACAAGTGGCCTAAGTCGGTTGAGAGACCGTCGGAAATGTCCGTCATGGCCGACGCGACGCGATGACGCGCCAGCCAAGCGCCTAATTCGATTCGGATGTGCGGGTAAAGGTGGGGCTGCAATAGTTTCCGGAACGCGGGAATCCGATGGGATCCACCGAGCACGAGTTCGAGCCCCAACTGCGCTCGGCCCAGCCTACCACTGACATAAATAATGTCACCCGCCCGGGCACCGGAGCGCCGAATCGCATGACCGCGGGGAGCTTCTCCGGCCACGGTGATGCTGATGGAGACGATGGGGCACGCCGTGGTGTCACCCCCGGCAAGCCGCATCCCCAGCACTTGAGCCGCGCGTCCCATCCCCTTCAGGAAACTGTCCAGCCATGCACCTGTCCGTGAAGGTGGCAGCGCAAGGGTTAGAAGGAAGAGTCTGGGCGTTGCGCCCTTCGCAGCCAGGTCGCTGGCCGCTCGCACGAGCGCTTTGTAGCCGACGGAATCCGC
>DATLST010000007.1:0-19839 GCA_035534055.1 Candidatus Acidiferrales bacterium
TCGAGGGAGCCAGCATTGTTATGGTATCGCTTGAAGTAGCACTTCACTTGTTCGAGAAGCGCATTTTATTGGGAACTAGCCAAGCATAAGACGCAGAATAAATTCTTCAAATCCACAGGGAATTCGGACCGGCGGCACAAAAAAGGAGAGAGGCGCTCGGTAACCTCACAAGCGCCTCCTCTACTGCGTCATCGTAAACTGTACCTCACTGGATCACCTCCTTCTCGGCAGGAATGCCGATGTCGACAAGAATGTCGAGTGACCCGATTATAACGCCGGATAGGGGAGATGTCAGAGGGAGCGTTGCTTCTTCCACAAACATCGCCCACCCGAGGCTTGGGGCCTCGGCGCAAACAAAACATCATAGGAGGGACCATGGCTGAAAAAATTCCGCAAACTTACGCCAATCACACGCGACTGCATCCACCGTTTCACTTCTTTCTTGCGCCCGGCGCGATGGTGCTGCTGATCCTCACCATTATCAATGTCTTCCGGCACTATGCCCAGCTGGACGCTTGGATCCTGCTGCTCATGGCGATTCTATTCTTCGCAGCGCTATTCTTAGTGCGATTGTATCCGCTGCTGGCACAGGACCGCATCATCCGGTTGGAGGAGAGGCTTCGTTTGGAAGCGGCGCTCTCCGCCGAATTCGTGCCGCGCATTCGATAGTTGACCGAAGCGCAATTGATAGCCCTGCGCTTTGCGTCGGACGCAGAATTGCCCGCGCTCGTGGAGAAGGCACTGACGACGAAGATGCCTCCACGAGATATCAAGAAAGCCATCGTGACTTGGCGTGCCGATACATTTCGCGTGTGAAACCGCCCATTGGGTTCCGTCGGCTTTCATGGGTCGCATAATCGGACGCTGACAAAAATGTACTACGAATTTACTACGAGGCTGCCGCTCAGGGGCGCACGGAGGCCGGCGTTATCTGGCTGGAGGAAAGGAGCATTTCGGCAGTAGGAAAAAAAGCAGAACTGGTTCAGAGTTACTACGAATCTACTACAGTGCACCATTTTAGGGCATTTGAATGTCAGGCGCGAATCTCACAAATGTTATAAAATCATCGGGTTACATGCGTGGTGCTCGTAGCTCAGCTGGTTAGAGCAGCGGACTCATAAAACACGAGCGACTGTGTTGAGCCGTTCTGAGAATTGTGGGCTTTACGATATCCCTCAAGCAGTTACAACGAACCGTTCTTGACCCGTTTATACTCGATTTGAACAGTTCTTAACGGATAACTACTGCGAATTTACTACGACGAATTGCATCCGTCTTCTATGATGCTTCGGGATAAATCTGTTCGATGCAAAGAATACTATACGGGGGCTTCCATGGCTCTATGTACACGCGCGTTATGAAGTAGGCAAAGGTGTTTTGTTATAAGCAAGGATGGCCATTCACTTTTTGAGAACCGGATCTTTAAAACCGTATAAGTGCTCCGAACTCCTCAAAGTAGGACAGTGATATGAACGACGATCAGCGACAGGAACTTGTACGCCGTCTTCAGCAAGGCGAGGAGATATCGCCCGAATGGGCGCGTATCCTTTTTCCGCCGGAAAAACGCGAGTACGAACTGGTTTACTACGAAAAGGAACGGGAAGAGGACATCATCGCCAACACGCTCGCCGTGCCGCTTCAGAAAATGCGCGCTTTCGGCAAAAATGGAGACGACTGGCACAACATGCTGATCTTTGGCGATAACCTGCAGGTAATGAAGGGCCTGCATGAGATGAAAAAGAGCGGCAAGCTTTGTAGTGCGGATGGAACTGCCGGTGTCCGCCTTGTTTATATCGATCCGCCATTTGCGACGAGACATGAGTTTCAAGGCAGCCAAGATCAAAAGGCATATCAGGACAAGATTGCGGGAGCTCGCTTTCTTGAATTTATGCGGAAAAGACTGATATTGCTACGGGAGCTTCTCTCAGACGACGGAGCGATTGTCGTCCATTTGGATACGCGAAAGTCCCATTACATTAAATTGCTGCTCTCGATGAAGTATTTGGGGAGGCAAACTTCAGAGCAGAAGTCGTTTGGTATTACAGAAAGTTTCAGATGCGCGGGACACGCGTATTCACAAACAACAGCGAGCGGTTATATTGGTATGTAAGATCTAAAAGTTCTCCATACTGCTTCAACCCGCTCACGGCTGCGTTAGACAAACCCAAATACCTCAAACGTAAGCGCTGGGATGGAGAGACCCGAAAAATTGTCAATGTCCGAGACAAGAACGGCGATCTCATTTATGACGAATATAACGATGAGAAGATCGACGACGTATGGGATATCCCCTTCATCGGTGCCACATCTCCGGAAAGGACTGGGTACCCAACGCAAAAGCCCGAGCAATTATTGGACTATGTTCTCAGAGCTTTTTCCGTAAAGGGCGATGTGGTCATGGACGCCTTTGCTGGATCTGGCACAACATTGTCGGTTGCAGAAAAGCTCAACCGCCGGTGGGTGGCCATCGATTGCGGAAAACTTGCTATTTACACTATTCAAAAACGGTTACTGAATCTACGGTCGGAAATTGGCAACAAGGGTGCGGCCCTCGTCGCGAAGCCTTTTATTCTGTACAACGCCGGCCTCTATGACTTCAGCAAGCTCAAGGAACTGCCGTGGGACGCTTGGCGCTTTTTTGCACTGCAACTTTTTCAGTGTCGCGATGAACCACATAGGATCGGCGGAATCTCGCTAGACGGCTATTTCAAAGGATCCAGTGTGTTGGTGTTTAACCACCAAAAGCAGCCGGGTGCTCGTATTGATGAAGAGACCATTCATAGCATGCACGAGGCGCTAGGTTCCAAAATTGGAACTCGGATGTTCATTATCGCTCCCGGGCTTGTATTCGACTTCCAGCAGGACTATGTGACGCTAGACGGAGTTCGTTTCTATGCACTTCGTATTCCGTACTCGATCATTCACGAGTTGCATCAGCGCGAATTCGCGGCACTCAAGCAGCCATCCGACGAGCTTGCAGTAAATGATACTGTGGATGCGGTGGGTTTCGATTTTGTGCGCCGACCTGAGCTAGAGTACGAGGCTGGCGTAAATAAACGCAAGGGCGAGTTATTTGAGTCAGGCTTTATCAAGATCAACACTTTCAAAAGCGAAGCGATTGTGCGAGAAGCAATACGAAAAAAGGGCAACCGCGAAACTTTATCGATGGTCATGCTAGATTACGACTTCGATAGTGAAACCGATGTATTTGCTTTCGATGCGGTCTACTATGCCGAAGCTATTGAGAAAACGGATTGGGAAGCACGCTTTCCCATTAACAATATTGGTAAGCACGTGATGGCAGTATTTGTTGATATTTATGGTAACGAGGCACGTGAGCTGATTTCCGGAAGTAGGTTCGGAGCCGACAAAGCAAAGGCAGCACTAAAGCACACGAAGGATACGAAGAGGAAGTGAATCAGTGAGCACCAAGGGTGATCGCCGCACATTTCGTAATGAAGATCTTGTACTGAAAGTCTCCGAGGATATTGACCCAGCAAAGTGGGACGAGGGGAGGTATGAGGCGTTTCTCGATGAACTGTGCGGATATCGGGAATACCAGAAGGATTCCATTCGGACGACCCTGCGATACCTACTGGGCAGTCAGTATATAAATCTTCGCGCCCTAGCGAAGGAGAACTTCGACCAGAACCCAGAGTTGCAGGAGCGCTACGGATCATGGTCAGCAATGGAGCGTCAGCTTCAGCTACCCGACCAACTCAGTTGCTCTCTTGATCTGGCGACTGGAACTGGAAAGAGTTATCTACTGTATGGTATTGCCGCAATCCTGTTGGCTGAAGGTGCTGTCGACCGGGTGCTTGTTCTCTGTCCGTCAAATACTATTGAAAGCGGACTCATGAACAAGTTCAAGGAGCTTGCAAGCAAGAATGATCTAAGGGATGAGCTTCCGCTCGATACCAAAATCTCCTCCCCACGAATTATCAACGCATCTGAAAGCATCGTCGGTGGTTCGATCTGCGTGGAGAATTACCACGCCATCTTAGTGAACGTGAAATCCTCTATCCGAGAGAGTCTCAAAGGAGACGGGGCAAGAGTCGCTGTTCTCAACGATGAGACCCACCATGTAGCCAACGAGTCAGGGCAAGCTTCCAAAAGATGGAAAGAGTTTCTCTGTGATTCCGACTATGGATTTCGATTCGTCGTCGGCGTGTCGGGCACCTGCTACGTCGGGGATGATTATTTTACGGACGTTGTTCACCGCTACTCACTTCGCCAGGCCATCGAGGAGAACTTTGTCAAAAAAGTAGAGTATGTGGATGAACTTCCGGCCGCCGCTGAGAACCCCGAAGAAAAATGGCAGCTCATTTATAATCGGCACGAAGATTGGAAGAAACGCCTCAAGTCGCGGGGGATTCGGCCGTTGACGATTATCGTGACAAAAACTATAACTGACGCGGAACGGGTTGCAGACGAATTAAAGGACTTTTTGCAGGAATGGGAAGGCACCAACGCGACCAAGGCACAGACGAAGGTTCTCTGTGTTACATCAGCGCCGAAGCACCAGCCCAATGTGGCCAAGTTACGTACAGTGGATAGCCCGGCCAGCAAGGTGGAGTGGATCGTATCGGTCTCAATGCTGAACGAAGGATGGGACGTCAAAAATGTATTTCAGATCGTGCCTCATGAAGAGCGCGCGTTCAACAGCAAGCTCCTCATCGCTCAGGTGCTCGGTCGCGGCCTACGTCGCCCAGATGGATGGAAAGGAGAGGAACCGGTAGTAACGGTCTTTAATCACGATGCTTGGTCTGGCCGGATCAAGCATTTGGTAAACGAGGTGCTTGAGATCGAACGTCGCCTGGCCTCCACAGTTAATCCGAAATCTTCTTTCAATTTTGAGCTACACCATCTCGATTACACGCGGTCGGAGGACGTAACGGAGTTTGCAAAAAAGGGTGAGTATAAACTGTTTGGAGACGGCTATGTCGACCTTCCGACTCAGGTAGAGACCGAGGATGTGACAGTCAGATTTGAGCGGGCTGTCACTGGAGAGCACGTTAAGTTCAAGACGAACGTCCTTCACAAGACGTGGGCCGTGGAAGAAGTTGCAGAGCAGATGTTCCAGAAGTTTAGGTCCATAGACGAGGAGTCGAAAGGCGCCGCCGACCCTAAGGATCGTACGAGTTATGCGAAGCGATTTCCCGTCAGTAAGTGCGAGGAGATCGTAAAGGCATCGCTCAAGCATGCCAAAATAAAGAGCAAGAAGATCAACGATGAGAATCGACAACGGTTTTGGCAAGCGCTCGGTACTCTCCGACGCAAGACAGCGAAACGCGTGGTGTATAAGCTGTCTCCAAGGGCGCTTATCCCGATGAACACCGCCGACCGACAAGACGAAAGTTGTAGTGCTGCGGAGTTGCGGCGGGGATCGAAAACAGTCTTTTATGCACCTGGGTGCGATATGACCCTCGTCGATGACCAAAAGGAGTTTTTCCACGCAGTAGATGATGATGACGGAGAGTTCTCGGGAGGCCGGGTCAGAGTCGAAAAATCCATAGATTTCAAAACATCCGCCAATCTCGCCATCGCAGACGCAACACCTGAGCGGAAGTTCATTCGTGAACTGACTCTCCGCGAGAATACTCCGAAGTTCGAAGCATGGCTTAAGAATGCGCCGATGGGGTTTTACTCAATAGAGTATGCCTGGAAGAAGGGTAATAAGCCCAAGCGCGGCGAGTTCAGTCCCGACATCTTCATCAAGCAGGGGAAGAATGTGTTTGTGGTGGAAGTTAAAGGAGAGGAGGAGATCAGTGATCCGGCTCCTGACAATGTCAAGAAGTACGAGTACGCCATAGAGCACTTCAGACGGCTGAATGAGTGGCTTGAAAAAGATAAGATCCCGACGCGCTATCAATTCAATATGATTTCGCCAAAGAGCTATAACGTATTCTTTCAGAAACTTCGGGAGGGCGCGCTGGTAGGTTTCCGGTCGGAACTCGATGTTGCGATGGTATCTGAAGATCAATGACCGGCGGTATCCTCCCAAATATGTGCTTTCCCGTGTAGCTAACCATGCAACCGGCCGTGCGCTACCAAACGAGCGCACGCCGCGCTTGACTCGCCCGTCTCATACGTCTACTCTCTCCAAAGTATGAGCACCACGAAAATCAAGGCGTTTCACGCCTTGGTCGCGTTCGCTCTTTTCATATGCGCGGCTTGCCCCTTTGTCGAAATGGCCTTGCGTTTTAATGGATCTATTTTTCAAAATGGCTACGACACGGAATCAACGCTGGCCGTACTTCTTCTACTCTTGGAACTTAGCTTTGCGATTGGAAGACTCTTGGTCGCTCTTCTTCCACGAGTTCTCAAGAATTTGATCCGTGTTTATTTTTGTTCTGAGTATCTCACGCTGTCCGCGCCGAATTTCGAAATTGTGCCGCCCGAAATCTCTCCGCCACTTTCTCTCCGCATTTAGCATACCGCTCGATCTTTAGCTAGGGCCATTGGTCCCTTGCGTCGAATTCCGTCTGCACGGAGCAAATCTGTATGTACGCGATACGAGCAGTAGCGCTTTTTGTGGTCTTGACATCGGCCGGTTGCGCGATCCGTCGATACCACTCGGCCCCTATCGTCCCGAGTGAGACAGCCTCTAATCTGCAATCGCGAACCCTCGACGACCCAGGTCTTGAAACATTTGTGAACAAGACCAGCGGTCACGCCATTACGGCCTGGCCACCAAAAAGTTGGGATCGCGAGCTGCTGACGCTGGCGGCTTTCTATTTCAACCCTCAAATGGAAATAGCGCGAGCACAGACCAGCCGAGCGGAGGCCGCTGTGATAACAGCGGGAGCCCGTCCCGATCCGACTTTAAGTGTAACTCCCGGCGTGCCTAGCCCGTATTTGCTCGGACTCGATTTCGCGATACCAATTCAAACAGCAGGGAAGCGCGGCTATCAAATACTGCAAGCAAGAGACCTGGGCGAAGCGGCTCGGTTCAACTTGGCGAATACTGCTTGGAAAGTGCGAAGCGCGGTTCGCACGGCCCTGCTCAACTATCTTGTCGCCGTTAGAACTCTCGACCAATTGCGCTCCCAAGAGCGCATCCAGTCTGACAGAGTAGACTTGTTGGAAAAACGGCTCACTGTTGGCGAAATCTCCCGCCCCGAAGTAGATTTAGCCCGCATCGATCTGGCAAGTACACATCTGGCAGTTCTTAACGATCAAACCCAAATATCGCAAACGCGGGCGGCATTGGCCGCTGCGATCGGCGTTCCGGTTTCGGCGCTCAGTGGCGTGGAGTTTTCGTGGCCCGATTTTGACAAGCCGCCTGCTCCTGACTCTCTCACTACGCAAGAAGTCCAACGAAATGCGGTTGTAAACCGCCTGGACGTTCGGCAATCGCTGGCCACATATGTAGCTGCTGAGGCCAACCTGCAACTCGAAATCGCCCGGCAATATCCCGATATTCAAATTGGGCCGGGATACCAATATGAAGAGAGCGACAGTTTCTTCACACTCGGACTCTCGGTCACGCTTCCAATTTTCAACCGCAATCAGGGACCGATTGCCGAGGCTGAAGCTCGGCGCAAAGAAGCTGCGGCTAATTTCCTCGCGGTACAGGCTCAGGTAATCGCGGAGAGCGAAGCAGCGCGAGCCGCCTATCGTGGCGCGTGGAACGAATTAGCTGAAACGAGAGCCTTACTCAAAATTCACGGCTCCAGGATGCAGCTTGCGGAAAACGTCTTCCGAGCGGGCGAGTCTGGGCCGCTGCCGCTTAGCGGTGAGCTTCTTCAAAGTACTCTCGCCGCAAGTGCGGAAGTGGCGGCGCTCTATCGGACTCAACTTGCTCTGGGAAGCCTTGAAGACGCTATCGAGCGTCCACTGGAGTCGGGGGATATCCGACCGCTCGGCCCGCAATCCTCCACTCTAGAAAATCACGCGAAGGAGAAAAAGTGATGAAGAGAAACTGGAAGTGGCTGTTCGCGGCAGTCCTTGCTGCGATGCTGGCTGTTATTCTCGTTCGTATTGTCGTACCAACCCGAAAAGCCGCAGCCGATCAGGATGAAGACGACGAAGCAGAAGCGATAAAGGCTCCCTCAAGAGTCTCGATCCAAAATGGACAAACGATTCTGACGTTAGAGACCACCGCACAATCCCAGGCGGGCATCACCCTGACTCCTCTCAAAGCACTCACTTCTCGCGAGCAGGTGACAGCTCCCGCAACCATATTGTCAGTCCAGGAACTGGTCAGCGCGCGCACGAACTACGTGGCCGCCAAAACCAATCTGGAAAAGGTGCGGGCAAACATGGAGGTCGCGCAGCAGGAATATGACCGCCTAAAGACTCTGTACCAGGATCAGCAGAACGCCTCGCAGAAGGATTTACAGGCTGCGCTGGGTGTCCTGCGCTCGGACCGGGCAGATGCGGACGCTGCTAAACAGGACTTGTCACTGCAGGCAGCGGCCTTGCAGCAGAGCTGGGGCGATGTCGTGGCAAAGTGGGGGGTAAATGATACTCCCCCGCTGGGACGCATTCTCAGCCAGCATGATTTTCTGGTTCAGGTGACGTTGCCTGCCGGGGTAGTCTCAACCGCTTCGCAAACGATCTCGCTCGAAATCGCGGGGCTGGCCCAAATTGAGGCTACTCTGATCTCACCCTTTCCCCAAGTCGATCCGCGCATTCAAGGCGTCAGCCTCCTTTATATAACCCATGACCATCCCGGTCTCGCGCCGGGAATAAATTTGGTGGCTCACATGCCGATCGGACGAGCGATGCGTGGAGTGCTAATCCCACAATCGGCGGTTGTGTGGTGGCAAGGAAACGCCTGGGTCTATCAACAAACTGCGCCCGGTCGGTTTGTCCGTCGCCTGGTTCCTACGGAGACGCCGCTGACGAATGGGCTTTTCGTTTCAACAGGCTTTTCACCAGGAGACCAAATCGTGGTTCGCGGTGCACAGGCGCTCCTCTCCGAGGAGTTCCGTTCTCAAATTCAACCGGAGGATTAACAACGCTGCGATGCTCTCAGCCATAGTTCGATTTTCGCTACGCTATCGCGGCATCGTCATCGCGCTCGCTTGTGCGCTGCTCGGGTACGGACTTTACTCGTTAACACAGGCACGTTACGACGTGTTCCCAGAGTTCGCACCGCCCGAGGTCGTAATTCAGACCGAAGCGCCGGGCCTGGCTCCTGAGCAGGTCGAAATTCTGGTGACACAGCCGATTGAAAACGCCATTGTCGGCGTTTCCGGCATTGAGTCTCTGCGCTCGGGTTCCGTTCAAGGCTTGTCCGTAATTACCGTCGTTTTCCGTCCAAGCAGCAGTATTTACCTTGATCGCCAAGTCGTAGGCGAACGTCTGTCCACTCTCACCGGGCAATTGCCAAGCGGCGTGCACGCGCCGATCATGACTCCTCTTACATCATCAACCAGCATTGTGATGGCCGTTGGCCTCACGTGGCCTGAGCATTCTCTGATGGACTTAACTACCGTAGCAGACTGGACCGTCAAACAGCGCCTTCTTGCCGTGCCTGGAGTGGCCAAGATCGCGATTTATGGCGAAGAACCTCGGCAAATCCAACTTCAATTCATCCCCCAGCAGCTCACCAAGTACGGATTGACGGTCGATGACGTGATCGCCGCCGCTCGCCAAGCGACCGGCATTCGCGGTTCCGGCTTTGTGGATACGCCCAATCAGCGAATCGTGCTTCAGAGCGAGGGCCAGTCGATAACATCGGAGCAAATCTCGAAGGCAGTTCTCCTTCATCGTAACGGAGTCAACATTACGTTTGGAGATGTCTGTCATGTTGTTGATGCACCTGCGCCGGCTATTGGCGCAGCCTCAATTCGTGCCGAGCGCGGCCTGATGCTGATGGTTTCATCGCAATACGGCGCCAACACCCTCGAAGTTACCCAAGGGCTGGATCAAGCGCTCGCGGAGCTTCGCCCCGCTCTCGCAAACCAGGGAATCGTGGCGCACCCCGATGTCTTTCGTCCGGCAGACTTCATCGAGACCGCGCTGCACAATGTCCGTTCGTCCTTGCTCATCGGGGCTGTTCTGATTGTCATCGTGCTGTTCTTGTTCCTGTTCAATCTGCGTACAGCGGCTATCTCCTGCACCGCGATTCCTCTTTCGCTGTTGGCGGCAGTGATCGTTCTCGAAAAACTCGGCTTCAGCCTGAACGTAATGACTCTGGGTGGATTGGTCATCGCCATCGGAGAGGTTGTCGACGACGCGGTGATTGATGTGGAGAACATCTATCGGCGGCTACGCGAGAACCGAGGATCTGAAGCTCCGCGTCCCGTGTTGCAGGTTGTGTTCAATGCCTCTATCGAAGTGCGCAGTGCCGTCGTCTATGCCACGTTCGCCGTCATCCTGGTTTTCTTCCCGGTCCTCACGATGTCGGGCTTGGCGGGCCGCATCTTTGCGCCTCTTGGCACGGCCTACATCCTGGCAATCCTGGCCTCGTTGGTTGTGGCATTGACCGTGACGCCCGCCCTTTGTTTTATTCTGTTAGGTAATCGCGATCTTCCGCCTCAGGAGCCGCCTGTCGTTCGGTGGTCGAGAGCCAGGTATCGAAAGCTGCTGCTCGGAGTCGAAAAATCACCGCGGCTTGTGATTGGAGTGGTCACCGCTGTGATTGTTCTTGGCATTGCCATTTTGCCTTTCTTGGAAGGCTCCTTCCTGCCCCATCTACAAGAGGGAAACCTCACGGTGCACATGACGGCTGTTCCTGGAACTTCCGTTGAAGCATCCTTGGGATTGGGTGACCGCGTCACCGAAGCTCTTCTCCGCATTCCCGGCGTGCGATCGGTGGCTCAACGCGTGGGTCGGGCTGAACTGGGCGACGATGTTGCCGGAACACATTCCAGCGAGTTCGATGTGAGTTTTAAGCGCCTGAACGGATTGCAAACCGAAGCCGCTCAGGAAAACATCAGGAATGTTCTATCGAAGTTTGCCGGCGGAGCCTTCTCAGCGAATACCTTTCTCACGGAGCGCGTTAACGAGACGCTCTCCGGTTACACCGGCGGAATTGTGGTCAATATCTTTGGCAACGATCTCAACGTGCTTGACCACGAAGCGCAGGAAGTTACCCGCACTCTAAGCAGCATTAAGGGCGCAACCGGAGTCCAGCTCCAGTCTCCGCCGGGGATGCCGCAGGTAGTGGTCCGGCTGCGTAAGGATGATCTCGCTCGCTGGGGCCTTGATGCCGTCCATGTCCTTGATGTAGTGCAAGCTGCCTTCGGCGGCGACATCGTCGGCCAAGTCTATGAAGGCAATCGTGTGTTCGATGTGTCGGTAATTCTTGCTCCCGACGAGCGCAGTACCATCAAAGAGATAGGCGATCTTCCGCTCCGAGGGCCTGACGGGAACTATATCCCGCTCCGCCAGCTTGCCGACATATACGAAACCTCCGGGCGCTACATCATCTTGCACGAAGGTGCGCGCCGCGTGCAGACGATTACCTGCAATGTGCAAGGCCGCGATCCGACTTCATTCGTCACTGAAGCTCAGAGCCGCATTTCCAAACTGTCATTTCCATCCGGAACCTACGTCGAATTCGCGGGAACGGCGGCGGCGCAGGCTCAGTCCCGCCACGATCTGCTGGTGCATTCACTTCTCGCCGGGTTGGGGATCGTGCTGCTCCTTTCGGTTGTGATGGGGAACCATCACAACTTGCTGCTCGTCCTTGCGAACCTGCCGTTCGCACTAGTCGGAGGGGTTTTGGCGGTGGTCGCGACGGGTGGCACGCTGTCTCTTGGAGCGCTGATTGGTTTTGTCACCCTCTTTGGAATCACGCTGCGAAATTCCATCATGATGATTTCCCATTACGAGCACCTTGTGGGGAAAGAAGGGATGGATTGGGGCTTGGAAACTGCACTTCGCGGAGCGAGTGAGCGTCTCGCACCCATCCTAATGACCGCGCTTGTTACCGGCCTCGGACTGCTGCCGCTTGCTCTCGGAAGCGGCGACCCTGGCCGCGAAATAGAAGGCCCAATGGCGGTCGTGATTCTTGGTGGACTCGTAACCTCGACTCTCTTAAACCTGCTGGTTTTGCCCACGCTGGCTTTGCGCTATGGAAGATTTGAGCGAATCAGCGCCGAATGGTGAGTCCGGCCCTCCGAGCGAAGGGTGTCAGGGTTGCGGTGCGGAACCAACGGAAGTGGCTCCTCTATGTTCACCTTGTAGATTTTCTGCATTTCATTCTTTGCTGACCCGCGAAGAAGATAACTCCAAAGTTCCGAGGCGGAGGGCCCGCTCTTTGAGCATGGCAAACATTATCGGGACAAGAATCATGACGGCGATAGTCGAAGTGACCATCCCGCCGACGATGGGTGCGGCGATGGGCTTCATCACGTCGGAACTGATGCCGGTTTCCCACAGCAGCGGCCCGAGACTGCCAATGACAGCGAAAACTGTCATAAGTTTTGGCCGCAAGCGCAGAACAGCGCCGTCAATCGTGGCTGCCTCGATATCTTCATGCCTCAGTGGAAGTCCCTGGCCCAGGCGCAGGTCGAGTGCTTCATGCAAATAGACGATCATCACTACGGCGGTTTCCACCGCTATTCCGAATAGGTCAATGTAGCCGACGGCGACCGCAACGCTGAAGTTGTAGCCGAGCCATAACTGCAATAGAAGTCCACCAATCAAAGCGAAGAACGCAGGGAAAAACAACATAGCCGCTTCCGCCACAGAGTGAAAAGTCATGTAAAGCAACAAGAAAATTATGAAGAAAACTACGGGCAGAATCAGTTCGAGCCGCTTCTTGGCGCGCAACTCGAACTCGTATTCTCCAGACCAAGAGTAGGTGTAACCGGCTGGTAGCTTGAGTTTTTCGCGGAGCAATTGGTCGGCGCGAGTCACGAAGCCGCCATAATCCGAAGTGCTCAGGTTGAAGTAGACGTAGCCCGTAAGCTGGGCCTCTTCGTCGCGGATCATGGAAGACCCGCGCGAAAAAGAAATGGTTGCCACTTCTCCGAGCGGAATCTGCGCGCCGGAAGGAGTTGTAATGACGACCTGGCTTAATTCGGGAATGTCGTCACGGAAGTCCCGGTTGTAACGAACATTGATCGGATAGCGTTCGCGGCCTTCGATGTTTTCGGCGACGTTTTCGCCGCCAATCCCCGATTCGATGGCTTGCTGAACGTCCGCTATGGTCAAGCCATAACGCGCCGCGACGGGCCGGTTGACGGCGATGTTGATATAGAAGCCTTGAGCGACGCGCTCGGCAAAAACCGACTGCACTCCGGGCTGGTCAGAAAGTATTTCTCCAATTTGCGCGCCGACTTGCTGGATTCCGTCGAGGCTGGGACCTTGAATTTTCATGCCGACTGGCGTCTTGATGCCGGTAAGCTCCATGTCGAGACGGTTTTCGACCGGCATAGTCCAGGTATTCGTCAGTCCGGGAAATTGCAGTTTGGCGTCCATCGCCTGAAGCAATTTCTCGTAGGTCATGCCAGCGGGCCACTGGTTGCGGGGCTTGAGCATTATGGTCGTGTCGTACATGTCGAGCGGTGCGTTGTCAGTGGCGCTGTCCGAGCGTCCTACGGTTCCAAAAACGGTCTCGACTTCCGGGAACGTGCGAATGATGCGGTCTTGCTCTTGGAGCAACTGCGATGCCTGCCCAATCGAGATTCCGGGTAAGGCCGTGGGCATGTACAGCGCGGAGCCTTCAAAGAGCGGGGGCATGAATTGGCTTCCGATACGGCGTGCCAGAGGGAATGTCAATACAAGACAGACCAATGCAATGAGGACAGTGGTTTTGCGAAAGCGCAGACACAGGCGCAGCACCGGAAGATAAATTGCCTGGGTGACGCGAGAAACGGGATTTGTCGCCTCGGGCCGCAGCCGCCCGCGAATAAACATCGGCATGAGAACGGGAACCAAAGTGATCGCCAGCACGGAAGAAAACGCAATGGCCAGAGTCTTTGTCCACGCCAGCGGGCTGAACATGCGGCCCTCCTGCGCTTCCAACAGAAACACCGGAAGGAACGAAACCACAATGATGATGAGAGAAAAGAAGAGCGCCGGACCAACTTGCTGCGCGGCGGCAAGTAAGATTTGCCGTCTCTCCTTTCCTGGCACGCCCTGAGAATCGAGAGGCTGCCCGCCTCGCACTTGCGTAACATCTAGTCCGGCGTCATCCGCCAATGACAAATTGTGCTGCGCAGGCGGATGGGTTTGGCGCTCGGCCAGATGCCGGTAGCCGTTTTCGACCATGACGATACCTGCGTCTACGAGCACACCAATGGCAAGCGCCAACCCGCCGAGCGACATGATGTTGCTCGAAACATGGAGGTAGTACATAGGAATAAATGAAGCGACAACGGCGATAGGAATTGTGAGAATGGGAATCAAAGCCGAGCGGAAATGCCAAAGGAAAATGATGATGATGAGGCTGACGACGATCGCTTCTTCGATCAGATCGCGCTCTAGGGTATGAATGGAGGCTTGAATCAGGCCGGAGCGGTCATACCCGGAAACGATTTTGATTCCGGGCGGTAGGGACGGCGCGATTTCGGTCAGTTTCTTTTTTACGCCGTTGATTATGTCAAGCGCGTTCATTCCGTAACGCATCACCACGATTCCGCCGACGGTTTCGCCGTCGCCCTGCCATTCCGCGACGCCTTCGCGAATATCCGGCCCGAACGAAACTGTCCCCAAGTCCCGAATCAGGACGGGTGTGCCGTTCTTGGTTGCGACAGGAACCTCTTCGAGATCATTGAGAGAGCGCAAGTATCCGAGGCCCCGGATCATGTACTCGGCTCCGCCCATATCCAGCAACCGCCCGCCGACTTCGTTGGTGCTGGCGCGCACACGGTCGATCACCGTCGAGAGTGGAATGTTGTAGGCGCGGAGCTTGTCGGGATCGAGATTCACCTGATACTGACGGACGAATCCGCCAATCGAAGTGATTTCCGCCACGCCGGGAACGGTTTCAAGCTGATAGCGTAGGAACCATTCCTGCAAACTCCGCAAGTCGGCCAGGCTGTATTTGTGGCTATGGTCTACCAGAACGTATTCGTAGACCCAGCCTGCTCCGGTGGCATCGGGGCCGATCACCGGATGCACGCCTTCCGGCAGGCGTCCCTGGATTTGCTGCATGTATTCGAGCACCCGCGAGCGCGCCCAGTAGAGGTCGGTTCCGTCCTGAAATATCGCAAATACATAAGAATCGCCGAACATCGTTTGCGCGCGCACCGCCTTAACGCGTGGCGCGGCTAGAAGAGTGGTTACGATGGGGTAGGTGACTTGATCCTCGATGATGTTTGGCGGCTGGCCCGCCCATCCCGTGTGTATGATTACTTCCACATCGGAAATGTCAGGCAATGCGTCGAGCGGAATGCGGCGCATGGACCACAGTCCGGCGGCTACTAGCAGGACTGTCGCAGTGAACACGAGGAAAAGGTTGTGCGTGCACCAGCTGATCAGGCGGGCTATCACGCTACATCCCTCCGGTCGCGGTGAGACTCAATTGCTTGCTCGCGACGATCTGCCCGCTCTGTTTCGCCACAATCGTCACCTGCCATGTGCCGCCGCTGCCAAGCTGAACCGTTCCTTCGTAAATCCCGCCGCCCTTTTCGGCGAGAGTCGGTGCGACGCGCATCGCTGCCATGCCCATCGCGGGCATTGCGGGCATGAAGAATGTCGCTGTGACTTCCGCGCCGGTAATGGCCGAGCCATTTGAAGCGGTCAATTTCACACGAATGGTGTTGCTGCCCTTGTGAGGCGGACTTGGGACCGAAGTTAATTCGACATTTGATTGTGGCACGTTCATCGCTCCCGCTGCGCCCGCGCCGGGCGGTGGCGGGGTGAATGTCCCCAATGCCGCCTGAAGCTGACTCTCCGAATCGATGAGAAAGTTTGCCGAAGTAATGACCTTTTCGCCCTCCTTTAGTCCTTTCAAAACGATAAAGTCGTCGCCGACACGCGCTCCTAATTGAATGTCGCGAGGTTCCAAATTTCCGCCTCCGTGGTCAACGAACGCAATTTGCCGAGTGCCGGATTGAAGCACGCCCGTTGCGGGAATCACTACGTGCTCGCCCATGGGAATCTTGAGATCAACGTTGATGAACATCCCGGGCATGAGCTTTAAGTCGGGATTTGGAAACACGAGACGCACGCGCGCCGTACGAGTCGTCATGTCCACGTCCGGGTAGATGAAATCGACGCGGCCCGTAAATGGCCGTCCTGGATAGGCATCGACAGTGAGGGTCGCAGAGTCGCCAATTCTAATTCGCCCTAGATCGTTCTGAAATACCTGAGCGAAAACCCATATCGTCGAGAGGTCAGCGACCGTGTATAGGCGAGTGTCTGGCTGGACGTACTTGTTGGGCAACGCTTCGCGTTCGGTGACGTAGCCTGATACGGGAGAATCAATTTCCAGGTATTGCTGCACCTGGCCGCTCGATTCGAGCCGTGTGATCTCCCGCGGCGGGATGTTCCACTGTTTGAGGCGCTCCGCCGCTGCATTTACGAGCGAAACTGCACCTGAAGCAACGCCCGGAATGGTGCTCTGCGCGACCTGCTGCTGATTCTGCTTTGCTATCAGGTATTCGCGCTCTGTTGCCACAAGGTTGGGACTGTAAATCGTGAACAGGGGCTGGCCTTTGCGGACATACTGGTAGGTAGCGTCCACAAAAACCTTTTGGACGTAGCCTGAAAAGCGCACTTGAACATAAGCGATCTTGGTTTCATCCACGGCGACGTTTCCGGTCGTTCGGATTTCGTCTGCGACGAACTTGCGCTGAACCTCGCCGGTCTTAACGCCAATGCTCTGTAAACGCTGAGGAGAAATTTGCATTGGGACTAAAGGCGTCGCGGTTGATTCAGGGGCAGTCGAGGGAGAACTTGGAGTCGATGCCCCCATCGGCGAACTACTCGCTTGTGATTCCGGTTTTGTTGGTGACATGGTCCTGCGCGAGTGCCACCACCAAAACGCGAGGAGTCCAATGAGAATGACGTTTAATGTGATAGCGACCGAGAATCCGGTTCGATAGTTTTTCATCAGATTGCTCCTCCGCTCCGCAAGGACAATCCGGTGAGTTGTTCAATCCGAGCAATCGCGGTTTCATATTCTGCAAGGTTCTGCCAGTAGCCTTCATCGAGGTGGAGCACATCCTGAAATGAAGCCAAAAGGGCCTGGAAATCCTCTCGGTTTGATTGATACGCTGCCAAGCCTGCTTGAAACTCCGCACGTGACTGCGGACCCAGCCCCTGGTGGTAAATCTTGAGCAGGTTCCCAGTCTCCTGGACCGTCACGTACTCGGCGCGAAGCTCCGCTGCCACTTGTTGAGATTGAGCTTCGTATTCATCGTTCGCGCGGAGTTGTTCAGCTTTTGCTTCTGCAAGTTCTGGCCGCTGTTTCCGCCCAACATAAATCGGTACGCGGACGCCAAATGTGAGCATGTAATAAGCGCGATATTTGAACGGGTCTGTGCGCTGCCACATGTATTGAATGTTGAAATCAGGATAGAAATCCTTTCGCGCCAGATCCGTCTGCAACTTTTGCTTTTCCACGGTTCTCTGCGCAGCGGCAATGTCGGGATTCTGGGTCTTCGTCGCGGAAAGGAGGTCATCATAGCTTTCCACAAGAGGTGTTTCGGACAGTTCGCTTGGCTCGATGTCAGGAGAATCTTGAGGCCGGTTGAGAAGCTGATTGATCTCGGCCTCAAGCTTCCCCATTTCCATGTGGTGATGAGCGATTTCTTCAAGCAGCTTCGTCTGTTCAAGCTGTGCCTGAAGCACGTCTTGCTGGTTGCCCATTCCGGCAGAGTAGCGGGCCTCGGCGGACTGCTCGACTTGCTTTAGCAATGTCCCGTCGCTTTCGAGAATTCCAAGCGTTTTGGAAAGATAAGCCAATTGAAAGTAGACGGCTTTGAGTTCCGCGAGCACGGCACGGCGAACCGAGTGGTATTGTTGCTCGGAAACATCCGCCCCGCTCTTTGCGATCTCCCCGCGAAGATGCAATTTTCCGGGATACGGAATGTCCTGCGAGACTCCGAAACCGATGTAGGCGAAGTCGCTGTTCGTGTAGCCTGCAAAAGGCCGTGGGGTGCCGACGCTAAATTGCTGAAGTTGAAACTGTGGGTCGGGCAGCGTGGAAACCTGTGACGGAACCTGCTTGGCAGCTTGCCAACTCTGGCGTGCTGCTTCTATCTGAGGATTCCTCTGCTCCGCCTCTTTCAACAACACTTGCAGTGCGGTGGTCGCCTGCGAATCAGCCTGTTCGCTTGGCGGAGCCGCGGCTTGAATTGCTCCTGCCGTCTTCGCTTGAGCCGAAGTTCCAGATGCACAAGCAAAGAAAAGGAGGGCCACAGTAGGAACGCACGAGAACATACGCGCGTACACAAATTTCCGCTGCGTCGTTTCGCTATCAAATGCCGACATTTTATTCGCCTCCTGAAAAGTGCGTGAGAAATTCCAGTCATGGGAAATGGGAGTCTAGTGCTTGGTTCCTAACGCAGAGCGCGGAACGAAGCATGAGATGCGACTAGACAGGGGTGTGCGGACGCACACCGATAGGCGGGGCTAAATCAGTAGCGAAGAGTGCAGGGTGTAGAGTTCCGGAGGCGAGTGTGTTTGAGCATCAGCAAAAACTGGCAAAATCGAAACGTGCCACGAACCTTCAAACACTTGTTCGTAGCCGATTGATGAGATTATCGACGGCGCTTGCAGGGAAGCACGCGCCGTCAGCACCATGTTTGGCCCTTTAGGAGCATTCATCGTTTTGCAGCAGTTGTGGCTCTGATTCGCCGGTGTGCAGGGCATCGAGGCGCAGCACTTCATACTCTGCGGGCTGGCCATTGCAGACATACAGTCCGCGAGTTGTGGCAGCAAAAGTGCGCCCGCCATGACCAGCACCACGATGAGTTTCTTTCCCATAATGCCCTTTCAACTCTATAGTTCTTGTACGTTCCAGTCAACGAATTGGATGCTGGTTCGTGCCGAACTGTTATTCCGTGTGACTGGCCACAACGTGCCGGACCGAAGTCAGTTGTCGCTGGAAACTTGCGCCAGCTAAAGTGTCTAGATCGCAGCACCTATATTGTAATCGTGGTTTGGGACTCTAGTACGGCCCGTTGCTAGGGATGTCATGGCCCATGTGAATCGTCTGTTCGACACAACATGATCCTTTCTTCCTACAGCGTCGCCCTCGCCTCGGCAATTCATCGAAAAGCGGCTGAACCGGCATACATCGCTGGTCTCCCGCCGGACCACGTGATGAGGAGAAACGAGAACGTCTTTGCATTTGCCATAAGTGCGGCAAGCCTGGAAGTTCTGCAAATGCTGATGATGGTCGTAGCGCCACTCGGTATTTCCAATCCTGGCGAACAGACATATCATTTTGTCCCCGGCATACTCGACGTAACCCAACCACGTGGATGCAAGGAAACGTGCCTTTACCCAGGCCTGACTGCTAAAGGAGACCATAGCGGGTTAGTTGTCATAGGGCGTCATCGCCAGGCAGAAAAGGCCCAAGAGACTTTGCGTGTTGCGCACCTGTCACGAAATTGGCGGTATAGACTCGCTGATACCGTGGAGAGACTCAGCGAACGGGCTCCGCGCCGTCTGGTTACGAAGCGATAACGCGAACACGATTGAAGGGGATTTGGCCAGGGCTACATCGAGAAGAATTTGGCTCCTGGAGAGACCCTCGTGTACAAAACGGGATGCCACTGGATTGTCATGTTCTGGCCCCTCGTCGCGGGAGGGGTCATCGGTTTCTTCGGATTTGCCTTTTTTGCGGGTGGATGGCTGGCAACTCGAAATGGCGGTCGTTACCAAGGTGCGATGGTGGAGGGTGCGCTTGTTCTGGTCGCTGCCATCGTCTTAATCGGGGGAGGCATAATCCGGCGTTTTGCGACTGAAGTGGGCGTCTCA
>DATLST010000008.1:0-27405 GCA_035534055.1 Candidatus Acidiferrales bacterium
TGAATCGGTATGTGAACTCCGCAAGGTAGCGGTCCAGATGCTTTATCGAAACCTTGTGGTAGCTCCCTATGATTCCCCGCTTTAGTAGCGACCAGAAATTCTCAATCGTGTTGGTGTGAATGTCACCACGCACATATTCTCCGCGTATGTGATTGATAACGTCGTGCCGGTGCGTATTCTTTACGGTTTTATATGCCGCTAGCCGGACGAAACACGATCCTTCACAACCCCAACGAGGATTTGCTTGATGGCGGTCGGGATTTGATAGGCTTGCACTTTGCCTTTGCGCTCGACAAGTCCAACGACGGGCATTTTAGCCCACGGATCACGCTTGCGGCGCTTATCATAACGACCACCAATGTATGTCTCATCCACTTCGACAGTACCGCCCAAGATGCCAGCAGGTTCCTTCATTGCCTCTCTAATGCGATGGCAGAGGTGCCATGCGGTGCGGTAATTGACCTTCAGGTGTCGTTGCATCTGGCAGGCGGACACACCCTTTTTCGCTTCGCAGATCAGCGCGATAGCGGCAAACCACTTCTTCATCGGCAAGTGCGAATCATGGAATATCGTTCCAGCAGTCGGGCTGAATTGATGCTTGCACTCTTTCTCAAGGCACTGATAGAGGCGCTTGCGGCGATTCTTGGTGCTAGATTCTCGCGTGATCCTCGAAACTTTAACCGACCCACAATCAATGCAGCACACGCCATTCGGCCAGCGCATCGCCTCAAGGTAGTCTAGGCACTTATCGTCTGTGTTGAAGTCGGCGGTTACGTCTATCAGGTTCATGGGCTGTTCTCCAATGAACCGAGAATAGCCTAAAGCGCGTTCTGTGTCAAGTGCATAATCACCAGTGCATTTGATTGCCTTCTGATTCTTTTCTCGGTTACTATCCCGGCTGGTTGGATGGAAGCTTCGAGGAGTGCAAATTCACATGCCTCGCCGAGCAAAACCCAGTAAACCCAGCGGGACCGCGCAGGCCTCGCGTGTGCCGGAATTGACGCCTTTGGAGAAATCTCCCACCGGAATCAAAGGACTCGATGAAATCAGCGGCGGAGGGCTGCCAAAAGGCCGCACGACGATCGTTTGCGGCGGCCCAGGCTGCGGGAAGACGATGCTGGGTATTGAGTTTCTGGTTCGCGGCGCTCTCGAATTCCACGAGCCTGGCGTCCTGATCGCTTTCGAGGAAACGCCAAAAGACATCGCAACCAACGTCGCATCCCTGGGCTTCAACATTCAGGAGCTTGCGGATAAGAAAAAGCTCTTCCTCGACTACGTTGCCATTGAACCGAGCGAGATTCTGGAAACCGGGGATTACGATCTCGAAGGGCTGTTCATCCGCCTGCAGAATGCGGTGGACGCAGTCGGCGCCAAGCGTGTGGTGCTCGATACGGTCGAAGCTTTATTTTCGACCTTCTCGAATCCGCACATTCTCCGCGCTGAATTCCGCCGGCTGTTCCGCTGGCTCAATGATCGAGGACTCACCACGGTGATTACGGCGGAGCGGGGAGACGGCACGTTGACGCGGCACGGCCTTGAAGAGTACGTCTCCGACTGCGTCATTTTGCTCGACCACCGCGTGCAAGATCAGATCTCCGCGCGCCGCATGCGAATTGTGAAGTATCGAGGCACGAAACACGGGGCTGACGAGTACCCGTTCCTCATCGACGAGCAGGGAATGTCCGTTTTGCCTCTCACGTCGCTTCGATTGCAGCACAAAGCGTCGAGTGAACGCGTGTCGTCGGGAGTCCCTGCCTTGGATGAGATGTTGGAAGGCAAGGGCTATTTCAAGGGGGCTAGCGTTCTGGTCAGTGGCACGGCTGGCTCCGGCAAGACCACCCTGGCATGTTCGTTCGCGGACGCAACCTGCCAAGCGGGTGAGCGCTGCCTGTACATTGGCTTGGAAGAATCCGCAAACCAGATTTCTCGAAATATGCGGTCCGTCGGCATCGATTTGGACCAGTGGATCGAGAAAGGGCTTCTGTTCCACGAGGCGTGGCGCCCTTCCCAGTTTGGCATGGAGATGCATCTGTTGCGGATACACAAGCTCGTCGAAAAAATTAAGCCTCAAAGCGTGATTGTGGATCCCATCACTAACTTGATCGGCGGCGCCAGCGAAAAGGAAGTCCAGTCGATGCTTACGCGGTTGATGGACTTTTTGAAGGAAGCCGGCATCACCGCGGTTTTTGTCAGCCTCACGCAAGGAGGCGCTATTCTGGAAAAAACCGCCGTGGGCATATCATCCCTTGCCGACACCTGGATATTGCTTCGAGACCTCGAGTCCAATGGAGAGCGCAATCGCTGTCTCTACGTTCTGAAATCCCGCGGCATGGCGCACTCGAATCAATTGCGCGAATTTGTTATGACGAAGCACGGCATCGAATTGATACCGGCCTATATCGGTCCAGGCGGAGTCCTCACCGGGTCGTCCCGGCTGGCCCAAGAGGCGAAGGAGAGGGGGGATGCGCTCGCCCGGAAACAGGAAATTCAGCGCGGGCAGGAAGAGAAGAAAAGAAAGCGCGTGGCTCTTCAGGCGCGAATTGCGGCCCTGCAAGCGGAGCTCACCGCCGAGGAAGAAGTAACGGAGCAGGTGATCCAGGAAGATGAGAATCGTGAGAGGCAATTGGAATTGGATCAAAAGGACATGGCGAAGAGTCGGGGTGTTGCATGAAATCGGTGTCGCATAAAATCAAGGTAAATGGAGTGTCTTAGCGATGAGAAATTCCAGTTCGCGCCGGCCGGAAAAACGCTCCAAGGGCGTCGAGGTCTTCGATCTCCGCTTGTACGTTGCCGGGCAGACGCCAAAATCCCTGGCGGCAATTTCCAACCTGAAAAAAATCTGCAGCGAGCATCTCGAAGGGCAGTACCGCATCGAGGTAATCGATTTAATCAAGAATCCAACGTTGGCTCAGGACCATCAGATACTGGCCATCCCCACGCTTGTTCGCAGTCTGCCGATGCCGATTCGCAAGATCATCGGAGATTTGTCGAATACGGCGCGGGTTCTCGTCGGTCTGGATATCCGCGTGCCGGAGACCAAGAAACGCGCGGCGCACGCCTGAGGCTCGTTGAAAAACTCGCTGCGATCGGGAGTCTGGTTGGAGCGAAGAACGGTCTCTGATTGGTCGCGCTCTAAGCGATCAATCCATGGCATTTCACGAAGCGAACTTCTTGCTTTTGTGCCTCCGCAAGGCTGCCATATGGAATCGCCTCACGTACAGGATTGATCTGATTACTCTGGCGTTCGCTTCCGTGTACACCGTTACAAGATGAGTGCTGGCTGGAGTACGCCGCCAATGCGAAAAGCGAATCGAACCCCACGCGCCCGCCATTTTGTGGCCAAGTGGCGCCATACCGGCAAAAACGAGCTCGAGGAGATCGTGCACGCCATTCGCCGGGGGGGAGTCGATGCTCTGGTCACGGCTGGCGCGAAGGGCGATCAAGTTGTCGTCCTACAGGGCACGGAGCACCCCTATCGGCTTCTCGTGGAGGCCATCAACGATGGCGCCGCAACTCTCGATTCGGCCGGCGCGGTTCTCTACGCCAACGATCGCTTCGCGGAAATCCTGGGCGTTCCTGATAAAAAGCTCGTTGGCGCCCCGCTGCAAGCCCACGTTCCGTCGCGCGAAAGCGGAAATCTGAAAAAATTGATTGCCAGCGCCCGGCGTGGAAAGAATATAAGCGGAGAAATTCTTTTGGACCGGGCGCGCGGTAGCACGCGCACGGTTCGTTTCGCTTTCAGTCCGGTGCGGGATTCCGGGGCGTCGAATATTTGTGTCGTCGTCACGGACTTGACCGACCTTGCGAAAGCCAATGAAGCGGTAAAGTCCAACGAGGAATCGCTTCGGCAGCTCTCGGCCCGTTTGCTGCAGCTTCAGGACGAAGAGCGGCGCCATATCGCCCGAGATTTGCACGACATTACCGGCCAGAAACTTGCCGTGCAATCCATTACGCTATCGCAGCTTTTGAACAGGGAATCCGCCGGTTTCGACGGCGAATCCCGGCGCATGCTTGTGGAGTGCGCCGCTCTCACCAAGCAAGTCTCCGACGAAATTCGCACGCTTTCCTATGTGCTGCATCCTCCCTTGCTCGACGAGATGGGCTTGTCCTCGGCCGTCAAATGGTACGCGGAGGGGTTCGAGGCGCGAACCGGAATCTCCATCGAGGTAAACATCGCTTCCGATTTCCTCAGGCTGCCGCCCGAAGTAGAAGTCACGCTCTTCCGCGTCATCCAGGAAAGTCTCACGAATGTTCACCGTTATTCGAAGAGTCCCAGGGCGTACATTCGCGTGGAGTCGTCCTCCGATGAGATTAAAGTGCGGATCGGCGACTTCGGCAAGGGCATGCCTCCCAGGACACTGAACTCAATTACAGGCGCATCGGCTCCCATGGGAGTCGGTATTCAAGGCATGAAGGAGCGAATGCGGCAGCTATCGGGAAGATTGGAAATTACCTCGCGGCCGAAGGAGGGCACGCTGGTCACCGCGATACTTCCCATGTCCAGAATGCGGCCAAAAGAGCCACAGGCTCCTTCGGCGTCGTCGAAGGAAGTACGCACCGAGGGCCGCAAGCCTCGGGACGGTTCGCGGAAGCGCATTCTGATTGCCGACGATCACGAGATGCTCCGCCGCGGCGTCCGCACGATGCTTCAGGAAGAGACCGATTGGGAAGTGTGCGGGGAAGCGGTGGATGGAAAAGACGCCATCGATAAGACAAGGAGCTTGAATCCAGACCTGGTAATTCTCGACATCAACCTGCCCGTTATGAATGGCCTCGACGCAATGCGCCGGATTCTGCGCGATTGCCCGCAAACAAAAATTTTGGCGTTTACCGTGGACGACTCCAATGAATTAGTGAAGGAAATTAAAGCTGCCGGCGCGCACGGTTGGCTCTCGAAAAACAGAGCCGGACAAGATCTTGTGCGCACGGTAAAAGAGCTTCTCGCCGGAAAGGGCCAGCGTTCCCTTGGCGCCACCCGCGGCTAGAATCCAACTCGTTCCGCGGCTGCGCGGATTTCCACGGGCACACGAACCGGCGCTTTATGCGGTTTTCGTCTTGTAATGCGGCAAATTGGCCCCCGGAAGCCACGTCCATGCCCCGCAAAATGCCACGAATTGCCAAAAATTACCAAAAAAATGCCAAGATTTACCACTCATTTCGCACTCCGGGCGGAGCGGCGCGCTTTTTTTGGCGTTCATCCTTGACCGATCGATCTCACTTAATTAAGGATACCGGAAAAAGGAATTCATCGGATGCACCGCGCGATGAGAACCGTGCGCAAGGAAAAACGCGCCAATGACACCTGTCGTTTTTCAGCACTCCGCCAAGTCTCGCATCCCCCGTAGCGCAAGCGTCACAGGGCGGTACAGTATTTAGCCGATTGACGATAGCCTGTCATATTGAAAAACTGACGTCAGTGGGATGTCCGAGGCGCGGCTGCAACGTCCAGGAAGAATCTGTGTGAGCGCGAAAACTGCAAGCTTTGAACCCTGGTTTCTAGCACCGGAAATAAACTGGCGGGAACACGATTGCGACGGGCACGGCGTGCAGCTTTACACGGAGGACTCCTTCCTGCTCGGCGAAATGGGCGGCTTCATCGGACGGACCCTGGAATCCGGCGGCGCCGCGATTGTGATTGCCACGGAGAGCCATCGCCAGGGACTCGAAAAACAATTGCAGTCTCGCGGCATGGACACAGCCATCGCCACCGAAAAGGGGCGGCTCGTTACATTGGATGCGGCCGAAACCCTGTCCAAGCTCATGGTGGAAGGCTATCCGGACGCCGGCTGCTTTACCGAAGTGGTCGGCGATGCGATTTCAAGGGCGAAATCCGCGGCGGTAAATGAAGATTCCCGCGTGGCCGCCTTTGGCGAAATGGTCGCTCTGTTGTGGGCGGAAGGGAAGCCGGATGCCGCCATTCATCTCGAACAGCTGTGGATCGATCTGGCGCGCACGCATCGCTTTTCTCTCCGGTGCGCTTACCCCATGAATGTTTTTCGCCACGAAGATGCGGATGGGTTTCTGAAAATGTGCGCGCAGCACTCGGATGTGATTCCGGCCGACGGATACTCCCGCCTTCTCACCAATGAAGATCGCCTTCGCAACATCGCGGCCCTGCAGCAAACGGAACAAGCTTACTTGACGTTGCAGGCGGCCCAAAAAGAACTGGAGAGGCAGATCGCCGAAAAAATGGAGACCCAGGAAAAACTGGAGGCTTCCGAGCGGTCTCTCCGGAATCTGTCTGGCCGCCTTCTGCGCATGCAAGACGAGGAGCGGCGGCACATCGGCAGGGAACTCCACGACACCATCGGCCAATATCTTGCCGCGTTGAAGATGGGCCTGGACTTGATGAAGCCCGAAATTGAGGGCAAGCCCGGAATGGAGTCGAATGGAAATCGGGCCGCCGAGCAGCTTGGCGTCTGCATCCATTTGGCCGACGAGTCGATCACGGAAGTTCGCACGATGTCGTATCTCCTGTATCCACCCATGCTCGAGGAAATGGGCTTGAAAACCGCCGTGCCCTGGTACCTGGAGGGATTCTCGAAACGCAGCGGCATCCGGGCGACCTTTGAAATACCCGACACCTTCCCGAGGCTCCCGCGCGACCTGGAGTTGTCGATTTTCAGGGTTATTCAGGAAAGTTTGACGAATGTTCTCCGCCATTCGGCAAGCGCGACCGTTCACATTCGAATGGCGATTCAGAATGGAACCGTCTTTGCGGAAGTGAAGGATATGGGCAAGGGAATTCCCCTGGCCATCCTTCAGTTCGCCCACGATGCTCCGGACGCGCCGGGGATTGGCCTTCACGGAATGAGCGAGCGGATGCGGCAGTTCGGAGGGAATCTGGAGTTGCTGTCGAGCGAAGAGGGAACCACCGTGACCGCCACGGCGCCCTGCGAGGAAGCTGTTTCAACCGGAACATCCAGACCATCCAGCCATTGCCATGATGCAGCTGATTCGGCCATCTCACCCCGTTTAGCCCTGTTGCACAGACCGGAGGTTGGAAATGCCCGTTAGGATTTTGCTCGTGGACGACCACGAGGTGATACGGCAAGGGGTGCGGTCGATCTTTCGCGATTCTCGTCCCGCGTGGGAAATCTGCGGGGAAGCGGCGACCGGGGAAGAAGCCATACAGGCGGCAAAAGCCCTCGCGCCCGACGTCGTTCTTCTCGATATCACCATGCCCGTGATGGGCGGGCTGGAAGCGGCCCCGCACCTTATAAAGCTTGGCTACCAGGTTCTCATTTTCACCATGCACGAATCGGAAACGCTCAGCGACGAGATCCGCAAGGCGGGGATCCATGGATACGTGCAGAAATCGCAAGCAACCCGCGATCTGATTTTCGCGATCGAGAGCGTTCTGGACGGAGGCACCTTTTTCGGCCGCGAGGCCAAGCTGGAAGGGAAACAGGATACGGGACTCAAACGAGGACCGTTCCTCCGCACCGCCTTCGGTTTCTGCTGACGGCTTCCTGAAAGCGAATCGTCGCATCCTAATCGTCGCATCGTTCCGGGCGCCATTCATTCTGCCCGGCCGCCTGTCCGCGCCGCCGTGTCACGGATGATAGCCTTCGGCCGCCAGAACCAGCGAGGACGCGACAACGAACAAAAGCACGAGGCAAAATATCCAGGTCATGCGGCGCTCCCAGGAGGGATCCTGCATTTTTTCGCTTGGGTAGCGCCCGCGAATGAAAGCCCGGAAGGCGGAGATTCTCCAAAGCAGCGCGGAGGCGATTCCGTTGACGGCCAGCGTGGCGAACGCAATCCACAAAGCGACCAGAATATTGGAGGAAACCCCCTTTAGAAATCGGGGTTTCACCACGCCGGCCGACAAATAAAACAGCGCCGCCAGCAGCATCAAGCAGAAAACCAAACCGATCATTCGAATTTGCAATCGAATCCAGGGAGTATTCGGCATGGAGACGTTCGGCCGCAGGCGGAAGTGTACCGATGGGCGAATCAGCAGTGCGAGAGCGATTGCCAGGAAGGTGAGCAGGAGCGGCAGTAGAATCGCAATCGCGTCATCCGGCATGCAAGGGATTTATACACGCGAGCGGGAAGTTTCACAACGCAACTTGCAATTTTCCCTGCTCGACAGCGCCCGGTTCGGGCCGCGACGCTTCTGCGTTTCACAGCGGGACTCCCACCCCTGCAAAGAACGCGAGGATGGGGCACCGCTAAAATTCAACAGCCCTAAAATCCAACAGCTAAGCTGGCCACCAGTCTTCATGCGACACAACCGGCCAAAGCGGATGGCAAGGAGCGAGGCCGATGGCGAGACCGAGCCAAGGATGATTGCCGGGCACGGCATGACGTGCCCCTACGGAAACGACGAAGAGTTCAGCTAAGCTGGCGACCAGTCTTATTTCGCAAGCCGCGCTGCCTCTGCGTTTCACTGCGGACTCCCACCCTCGCAAAGAACGCGAGGATGAGGCACCCCTGAAATTCAACAGCCGGATTCCCCCCCTCGCAAAGAACGCGAGGATGGGGCGGCCCAGAGGTGAATCGAAGGGTGAATCAAAGGCGAGTCAAAAAGGTGAATCGAAGCGGTGGATTGGTGGATTGAAGTAGATGACGGAAGATAGACGATGGAATGTAGATAGACGACACGACTGAAGGTAGGCGGCGGAAGAAAAGGCCGGCTTTGCGCGCGCCCTCAGCCGCACCGCTCGTCTTTAGCAGTACGGCACCGCGTCCTGTGTTCGCCGGGGAATTTCACCGGGTGGTCTGCTATGTTTCAATTGGATAGTTTCCCGGGGAGCCGGGGATAGGGGAAGAATTGTGACGGACGCGGAAAGCCACGTAGCAGTGCGGCGGACGCAGCGGGTTCAAATCGCCATGCCCGTGCTCGTGCGCGGCCCCAATTTTCAGGAAATGGCCACCACGGTCGCCGTGAATGCGCATGGGTGCCTGGTGCTGCTGAATGCTCCTCTCCTGTTCCATCGGAACCAGGAAATCTTCCTCGTCAATCCCAAGACGGCGGAAGAACTGCCCGGCCGGGTGGTTTCTCTCGGCAAACTCGAAGACGGAAAAATTCCCGTGGGAGTGCAATTCGCCGAGCCCTCGCCGCTCTTCTGGCGGATTAATTTTCCGCCCGACGACTGGCACACCTCGGCGGAACGCAAGCGCCACGGCACGAGCACCCCAGGGAAAAAGTAGCGGCACATCCTTCAGGAATATCCGCACCCAGGGCAGTCCTTTCCTCATCGGAAGCCAAAATTGTTCTCCGGCAAGCGCGCTTATTGGGGGCTTTGCTTCGCCCGCAGGCACGGCATGCCGTGCCCCTACGGAAAGAATGGCGATTGCAACCGGCTTTTCAGGAAGGCGTTAATTGTTTGCGTCGCGTGCGTTAGCGCCGCGGGCGATTGCGTCGCGGGCATTTGCGCTGCGGGAGGCGGGTCGTGTGCGGGCACGCGGAAGGCTCATCTCCAGATCGGAAGCCAAAATTGTTCTCCGGCAAGCGCGCTTATTGGGGGCTTTGCTTCGCCCGCGGGCACGGCATGCCGTGCCCCTACGGAAAGAATGGCGATCGCGACCGGCTTTTCAGGAAGGCGTCAATTGTTTGCGCGGCGGGCGTTTGCGCCGCGGGCGATTGCAACCGGTTTTACAGGAAGGCGTCAATCGTTAGCATCGTGGGCGTTAGCGTCGCGGGCGTTAGCGTCGCGGGCGTTAGCGCCGCGGGCGTTTGCGCCGCGGGTGTTTGCGCCGGCGGCGGCGGATTGTTTTGGAGCACGCGGAAGGCTTAGCTCCAGGGTCGTGCCATGGCCGCTCGACCGGATGCTGAATTTTCCGCCCATATTGCTGATTCGCTCGCGCATTCCGGCAAGCCCCACACCCGGCAGTTGAGCGCCCGTGGAGAATCCCGTCAAGACCTCGGAAGGTATGCCGCACCCTTCGTCGCGGATTACGCACATCACCTGCTCCGCATCGGCCGACATGACGATTTGGGCCGTCTTGCTCCCGGAATGCCTGTGAATATTGGAAAGCGCCTGTTGCACCACCCGGAATATCGCCGTTTCCACTTCGCTGGGCAGCCGCCCCAGATCGTCCGGGGCGACCTTTATGTCAACCTGGATTCCGCAACGCTGGGAAAATCCCTCCGCGTACCACGAGAGCGCGGAGACAAGCCCCACTTCGTCCAGCAGAGGAGGGTGAAGCAGGTACGATATGGTTCTGATTTCGGAGAGGCATCGTTCCGCCAGCGCTTTGGAATCGACGATCCGGGGAGCCCAGGTTGTGGAGTCCTCGCGCATGCATGCGTCCAGGTTCATCTGGATTCCGGAAAGATACTGCCCGGCGCTATCGTGCAATTCGCGGGCGATCCGCCTGCGTTCCTCGTCCTGAAGAATTAGCAGTTTTGCGGAAAGCTGCCGCAATTGCGAGGTCCGTGTCTCCACCAGCGATTCCAGCGTAAGCTGGTTTTTTTGCAAGACCTCCGCGGTCCGCTTGCGTTCCGCGATTTCAATCTCTCTCTGCTTGCACGCCTCGTATTGGGTGTCGAGGGCTTGTTCGAGGCTTTGTTTCGCTGCCCGGAGCTGGGCCTCCGTGCTCCGCCGCTGGACGATTTCCATTTCCGCCTCGTTCCGGGCCTTCTCCGCGGCTTCCCGCGAATGAATCAGGCCCAGGGCGCAGCCGGTAAAATCGGCGAGTTCGGACATGATCCGGACGTCTTCCGCGTCGAAGTTCGTTCCTTCCTCATGCGCCAGAATCCAGATCGTGGCCGATTCCCCAAGTCCCAGCGGAACAGGAATCATCAAGGCCTGCACGATCGGAGCGTCCACAGCCTCGCTCAAATACCGAAAGCGGCGAGCCGGATACGCGAATAGCTGCGGTGCATTGCAGTCGAGACACACCCTGCACAGGCTGAAGTTCCTGGGAGCGGAGCCGCCGGTAAAGCGTTTCAGCCTGCCCGCCATGTTGATCCATCGAAACACCTGCTCGCCGCCAGGGAGAGTTTCGAGAACGCTCAAGCCCGCCGTTCCGGCCTTGCAAAGCTGGAGCGCCATCTCGAGCAATCCATCGATCATTTCGCGAGGCTTCGTCGCCAGCGTTCGAGCCAGGGTGCGAAGGGCTTTGCCTTCCTCTTGCAGGTTGGGCGCTCTGCTGGAAGTCTCATGCAGCCTCCGGGTAATCAGGATTTCCTCGAGCGATGCCGGACCAATGGAACTCTTGCCAGTCGATGCCGTGCCCATAAGACCTCCTTTCGTGGCTTCCCACGGCCACGTGTGCGCTAGTGTACACCTATGTACTGAAATGCGATCTTTATGCCCTCGCTAAACGTTCCGTCAAGGTCTTTTTTTGCGAAGCCGCCTGGGCTTGCCCGCTGAAAAATGCCGGTCGCGTCATTCAGAAGAAGGTTTAGACGGCCGCTTCCGCCGCGAAGCACGGTTCGCGTCCGCTCTTCGCGCGATGGATTTCTCCTCGCGAGGACGGCTGCAAAAAGGAAAATTCATCGCCTTGCGTTCCGCCATTTTCAGGATCGTTTTTGCGCGGCGCGCGGTTCTCGATCGCTCGCTTTTCGAGCGGCCATCTCTCTTCGCGTTCCCGGCATTTCGAGGGCTCATGGCGCTGTTCAATTTATTTACACTTCTTATTTACACTTCTTATTTTATACTTCGACGGTGAAGAGCATAGACGTTGCGCTCCCCGAATACTGTCCACTTTTGTACAGTGCTCGCATGGGGTAATATCGCAAGAACACGGGAACTTTCCGGGCGCGCGCGACATGTTTGCCGGAGGGGGCGGGAATCATGGCCAAAACCAAGCTCCGTAAAAAGGCCGCATTCGACATCGAGAAATATCTGAGCACCGCCGGGGTCGCGAGGACGATGGCGAAGTACCGCGCGGGGGAGACTATTTTTTCGCAAGGCGGCCCGTGCGAGTCCGTCCTGTATCTCCGGCAGGGCGCCGTGAAGCTCGTTGTTACTTCATCCGCCGGCAAGGAAGCGGTGATCGCCATTCTGCATCCGGGCGAATTTTTCGGCGAGGAGAGCATGGGAGGCCGGGGGGCGCGCGCCGCAACCGCCACGGCGATGGAGCCCGCGTGCGTGCTATCGATCGAGAAGGGGGAAATGATTCGCGTGCTTCATGAAGAGCATCCATTTTCCGACCGCTTCGTTTCCCACCTGCTCAAGCGCCATGCCAGCATGGAAGGAGACTTGGAAGACCAGCTTTTCAACTCGAGTGAGAAGCGCCTGGCGCGCGTCCTGCTGCTGCTCGCCAAATATGGCAGGGAAGAACAGCCGGAGAAAACCGTCGCCAACATTTCCCAGGAAATGCTGGCGGAAATGGTGGGCACCACCCGGAGCCGCGTGAATTTTTTCATGAATAAGTTCCGGAAGCTGGGCTACATCAAATACAACGGCGGACTGCAAATCAACGGCTCCCTCCTGCGCGCGGTACTTCATGGCTGAAGCCCCCCGCGCTGCCTGCCCGGCAATGCAAGGACGGGCGAGCTTCGCCGCACCCGCCATTGAGCCGGGATGAGGGTGCGGGGCTTACGGGGCGGCATCCGCGCCCTGACTTTCCAGGCCGCTTTCATCGCGGAACGGGAGCTTGAATTTGTGGGCGATCTCGGGCCAAAACTCGCGCAGCATGTCGTAACCCATGTCCTGGGCGACGGCGAAACCGACGCTCTCCGCGGTGGGAGCGAAGCCGCGGCGGCGATCCGGGTGGTAGACGTTCGCAAGCGCGATGGAACTCGTGGTCCCCAGCCATTCGGAGTAATTGGGCATGGCCCTGTCATCCTCCCGGTGCGCGACGACTGCATGCTCCACCGCGTGTAAGAACCGGCGGCCGCCGGGGCCGCTGCCCAGGCGGTAGTAACGCGGGTCTTCCGAGAATATCGCGGGGTACGCGAAGTCATTGAAAAAGTCGGACTGGGCCTGGCCGATAAGATTAAAGCCAACACGCCTGCCATAACCGGCGGCTTCCTGGCCGTAGGAAGGGTCGCTATTTTCCGCCTGGCCGATTCCCGAATTGAATGCAGCGCTTAGAAACGTGACGGGGTCGATCGTATCGTCGAGGAACAGAATGAATTTGTCCTTCAGTTCGAGAGTGCAAAGCCTCGCCCCCGGCTTGAAGTTCGGCGGATGCACGGACTTGCGTTCCAATCTTCTCCCGAACACGCCCACGACTTTCTTGAGCGGCCCTTGATAATCGTGCCAGCTCACGAGGGGCGGCGGCTCAACGCAGGGAAACGCGGCGTTTTGCTGGGTTTGCTCCCGCGCGGGCGCAGGTGGTGGCTGCCGTTGCGGAGGGGGGGGCGGCGGCTCTTGCGCGCACACCGCGCCACAACAGCACAGTGCTGCCAGCAGATGTATTCCCGTCCAGTTACACCGGATCGGGCGAGCGATGTGTCTCTTGCGCGTACGGTCTCCCTGGGCCGCCACGGCGCTGCCGGTTCGCGCGTCCGCGTTTTTTTGCGCGCCAGAAATAGCCAATAGCCGACGATTTTGCACGCATTGTATCAGCACACCGGCCCGTTCGCGAACCGATCCGCGCGCACTTTGTCGTGGCGCACACTACGCATGTCTTCGAGACGGTGCAGGCCGTGGATTCGAGCGTTCATGGCTGCGCGGGCTCACTTTTTTAGAGAGTGGCCACAAAGCCATGATTATGGCGGTCTTGAGGTATCTGGATTTTTGCGATGTCGCTTGTGCGCCGCCTTCGGAATCGAGCTTCCAGTGATCGGCCTTGCCGGCCTCCACGCCATTAAGAATCGCATCCACCCTTGACGCCGATTTCAGTCCCGCGCGAAAGATCGACGTCGAATTTACCGAGTGGCGCTTCCCGATGGAAAGCGCGTGCCGTCGCGACCACGGTAACTCCAGGGCTCGGGCCAGGTGATCCGAGGCATGGCATGCCCGCGCGCCCACTGCGCGATGAATCTCTCTTTTCCCGGCGTCTTCACGAAGAGGCAGCGCATTCGCAATACTCCATTCACCGGCACGGCAAGCGATCCATCGATCCATCCATCGATCCATCCATCGATCCATCAATGAGCGCCGCGATGTTACATCGTTCCATGTATGGCTCGCGGGCCAGATGCAAGCTATTGTCTTCATTTCCAGCCCAAAGAGCGTGGGCCTCTCGCGGCATGGTATTGTCCGGCAATGAACGGGGTGACCTTGAGTGCCTGGGATGGATTTCCCGATCGAACCGGCGCCACATAAACGAAAGAGCGCTCGCACGATGACGAAACGGGCGCTTTGCAGGGCGTTGCGAGCACCGATTCTTTGCGCCATTCTCCTCCTGGCCTGCGCTGCGTTATCCGAGCCAACGGCGGCCGCGGGCGGGCCGGTGACCGTTCGTTACGCGGAAGGCTTAACTCACGGCTTCTTCGTGGTGCGGACGCAAGACGGACGCCAGATCGCCGATGGGGAGCTGCGCCAGGTGGCTCACGGCGACCGCGTTATCAATCGCATAACATTTCACTTCCAGGATGGTTCGATCGAGGACGAAACAACCGTATTTTCGGAGCACGGCGTATTCCGCCTGCTGAGCGATCACTTCCTTCAGAAGGGCCCGGCATTCAAAGGCTCCGTGGAGACCTCCATCGATACCGCGACGGGCCGCGTCGTCGTTCATTACACGGATAACGGAAAGCAGAAGGTTATAACGGAACGGCTCGATCTGCCGTCCGATCTTTCGAACGGCCTGCTGTTCACCTTATTGAAGAACGTGCAGCCAACCACGCCGAAAACGACCGTGTCGTACCTGGGCTTCACGCCAAAGCCGATAATCGTCCAGCTTTTGATTACCCCGCGAGACAAGCAAGCATTCACGACGGGCAAATCCAAACATACGGCCATCGACTTTGACGTGAAAACCGAGATTGGCGGCGTAACAGGCATCGTGACTCATCTCTTGGGAAAACTACCCGCCGACACTCACGTGTGGGTTCTTGCCGACGAAGCGCCCGCCTTCGTTGGAATGGAAGGCCCGTTCTATAGCGGCGGACCGATCTGGCAGGTCGATCTCGTGAGCCCAATCAGGCGAGGCCCCGTGGAGGCTGCTTCACCCGCTTCAACCAAATGAAGAGGGAGCGGCTGCCTTCGAGGAGTATTCCGACGACGGGCCGTTGCGCCATTTCCTGCCGCTCAACGACCAGTTCCACGAAGTCTGGGCCGTCATGGACCACGAAAGCAAGTTCGTGAATGTTGAAATAGGCGTAGGATTTGGCTTGACCGCCGAGGCCGACAAATTGACGCTCAAGCTGATGCTGCCGCGCGATCTCAGCTGAACGCGTCGCCGGGGAAGAGATCTTTTGACCGGCCGGGAGCACGGTCCGGAATCGAGGGTGCCGATGATCTTCAAACAATTCTATCTGCCGTGCCTGGCGCACGCTTCCTACCTGATTGGAGACGAGGCGACAGGCGTGGCCGCCGTCGTTGACCCACAGCGCGACACGGACCAATATATTGCGTTTGCCGCCGAACACGGCCTCAAGATCAAGCACGTATTCCTCACACATCTCCACGCCGATTTCGTCGCCGGCCATTTAGAGCTGCGCGATCGTGCGGGCGCCGCCATTTATCTCGGCGCCGCCGCTAAAGCGAAGTACGCTTTTACTCCGCTTCGCGATGGCGACGTCCTGGAATTCGGGCGCGTGCGCCTGAAGACGCTGGAAACTCCGGGTCACACTCCGGAGTCGATTTCCATTCTTGTTTACGACCGGAACGTCAGTGATACGCAACCGTATGCCGTGCTCACCGGAGACACTTTATTCATTGGCGACGTAGGGCGTCCCGATCTGCGCGTGGCGCTGGGTTGGTCGGCAACCGATCTGGGCGGCATGCTCTTCGATTCGCTGCACGCAAAGCTCCTGGCGCTCCCCGACCAAAGCCTGGTGTATCCAGCTCACGGCGCGGGCTCGCTCTGCGGGAAGGCTATCGGCAAGGAAACGGTATCCACAATGGGAGAGCAGCGCCGCTCGAACTACGCGCTGCAGCCCATGAGCAAGGAAGCGTTCATTCGGGTGGTGACGGCCGATCAACCGGAAGCTCCCGCCTACTTCGCCTACGATGCCGTGCTGAACAGCGAAGAACGCCCCACGCTGGATGAAACGATGGACCACGTCAGTCCGATGGCGCTCGACGGCCTGCTTGCATTACAAGCGGCTGGTGCGCAGATTCTCGATACCCGCGATGCCGTCGAATTTGCGGCGGTGCACCTGGCCGGCAGCATCAACATCGGCCTCGGCGGCCAGTACGCCACATGGGCTGGAACGGTGCTGGATCGAAATCATCCGATCGTAATTATCGCGGACCCGGGCCGGGAGAACGAATCGACCATCAGGCTCGGGCGGATCGGATTCGATCACGTGGCCGGATATTTGAAGGATGGATTGCACAGCCTGAAATCGCGGCCGGACCTGACGATCGCGACGGAGCGCCTGAGCGCACCGTTCGTCGCGGAGCTTCTGTCATCGAGTCAGCCGCCGCTGGTCATCGACGTCCGCACGCCAATCGAGCGCGCGCAAAAATATATTAGCGGAAGCTTGAGCATCCCGCTCAATCATCTGGCGGAGAATCTGGATCAGCTCCCGAAAGACCGCTCCCTGCTGGTCTATTGCTCGGGCGGCTACCGGTCGTCCATCGCCGCCAGTTTGTTGCAACGCGCCGGGTTTGTCCGCGTCGGTGAAGTTGCCGGCGGCATTGTGGGATGGGAAGCCGCAAAACTGCCGGTCCAAACCGCTCCGGCTTCGTCATAGAACTTCGCCTCTGTCGCCGTCCGCTGTGCGATTCAGCTCGGCCATTTGGCGCCACTGCGCGCGCCTTCCTTGTGTCCATTGCGCGGCGGCTCTCCAACCTCCCGCGCGGGGAAGGCTCCACTTTTTCGCGGATGGCGCAATCGCAGGCGACCCGCCGATGGATACAGAAACGATACTGAGGGAATTCACTCCGAAGGAAGCCGCGCCGATGAGAGGCCGCTCGGGAATAAGAAGAGGTCGCTTCTCCGGCCGCTGCGTCGCTCAGGCATTAGCGTTCCGAGCCGGTTAAGAAGCTTCCCTCAGGCGGTCGACGCTGAGCCTGAATGGCTTCTGGTTTCAGACCGCACGGTTCAATTGAGCTGACGCCTGGACGGAGATCCTTCCAGGCGTCAGGGATTGCCAAGAAAACGCTATTGGATGCTGATCGAGATACGCAAGCCGGGATGGACCGGATCGTACATGTAATAGCCGCCATCCACATATTCGACGTAAACATCGTCCGAGTATGCCCAGCCAACCGGCCAGGGATCGATGAACCCAAACGTGTAACCGCCATACTGAAAGCGCCGGTGCTGGTAGTCATCTCGATCGACGTGGAATCTGTGCTCGCGGCCAAAACTGGATCGGTAACGGTCGTCGGGAATACGGCCATGCTCGTGGCCGCCCCTGTTTTCATTTTCGCGGTTTGACTGCTGCGCGCGCTCCTGCTGCCGTCCGTCGTTACCTCGCTCTGCGCGATTGTCCGGTGTCTGTTGCCGCTGTGTGCGTTCGGCTTGCTGTGGGTGTTGCTGTTGCTGCTGTGCGTGCTGTTGCTGCTGTGCGTGCTGTTGCTGCTGCTGCGCGGGCTTGGCTCCATTTTCCGCGCGCTGCCGTTGAGGCATCTTGGACTGCTGTTGCGGGTGTTGCTGTGCCGGCCTGGCTTCCTTCTGGGCGGGCTTCGCTTCCTGCTGATGCTGGTCCTGTCTCTTTTCCTTTTCTTGCATGGCGTAGGTGGAAGCGGTCATTCCCAGGAGCAAAAACAGTGCCGCGGTGGGAATCGCGAATTTCATCATGCGTGTGGCCTCAAGTTGTGTGTGCTCGCAGTCCGGTCGTTCCAGACTTGCTTATCCGTCTCGTAGACAACTTATACTCTGCTCCATGATCTTCCGCTGGGTTATCGGGTATATTGCCGATTTTTAAATCACAAATGCGGTAAATAATTGCCGTCACCCGCGAACGGTTATGCCCGTGAACGGGGATGATGGCCCCCATGCGCCCGATCGATTGAATTTCGCGTAAACCAACAAGATGTTAAGACGGCAGACGCGAAGAAGAACAATTTGGTTCATTCGAACTGCCATTCGTTGTATAAGTTTGCCTGTCCGGGTGTCCCGCCATCCGGCAGGGAAAAAATAACAACGATGAGGGAACGCATGAACAATCTCAGGAAACTGGCTCTCGGGGCGGCAACTCTTGCGGCGGTCGTTTCGTTTGGCGGCCTGGCGCGGGCGCAGCAGCAACAGCAGCCTGTCACGGTAACGCCCGTTACGGTGATGAAGATCACGGACAACGTTTACTGGGCAAGGGGCGGCGCCGGCTCGAACGACGGCATCATCGTGGGCACGCCCGGCGTGATTGTGGTGGACACCAAAACCACGCTGGATTCGGAGAGAGAAGTGATCGCCGAAATCGCCAAAATCACTCCCGAACAGGTGAATACGGCCATTGTCACGCACAGCGACGGCGACCACGTCAACGGACTCGCCGCTTTCCCCTCGGGGCTCACCATCATTGCGCAGGAGAACTGCAAAAAAGAGATGGAAGAATCCGCGAGCAGCCGCAACCCGGCGCCCCAGGATCGCCTTCCCACGAAGACCTACGACAAAAGGGATAATCTCACCATCGACGGCGTGCATATCCGCCTCTACCACTGGGCGCCCGGGCATACGAGCGGCGATACCGTCGTGTACCTCCCCGACCAGAAAATCGTTTTCGGCGGCGACCTGCTCGTCACCAACCGTCCCGACACCACGATTCACCTTGAAAAGCATGGCTCTGCCTCGGGATGGATAACAAATGTGAAGGGCATGCTTGCCCTCGATTCCGATACCTACTTGACCGGCCACGGCGACCGGATGACCAGGGCCGACGTCCAGAAGAAGCTCGATTTGATTCAGGGCAAGTACGACAAGATCAAGGCCATGGTCGCGCAGGGTAAGTCGCTCGACGAAATCAAAACCTCCTTTGGCGAGCCCACCGGCCCGCGCCCGCCCAACGCGAATGGCACGCCTTCGGCTGCTACCTTGACCGAAGTGATTTACAAAGAGGTGTCGAAGAAGAGCTAAGCCCGGCAGCTTGTCGAAAAAATCGTTTTGTTCGTCGTTTTTGAGCGGAGCGAAGTACGGTTTCGATTGCCCGCTTTTTGAACGGTCAATCTCTCTCGTCATTTCCTTGCACGGTGGCCGCCCCGCCGCCGCTGAATTCAGGCGATCCAGCTTCGCCGATTGGGAGTAAACTGCCCGATAGATGAGGGAAGGGAATGGGGGTTTCAGCTTTAGACCTTTCCCGATCCACCCGCGGTTAAGCCGGGGAGCAATCAGACCAGTGTGATTTGCCCGCTTGACCTTCATGCAGCCGCCGCCCCAAATAGCCATGCATTGGATCGGCTGGCATGGGCCCGTTGCTTTCAAGCCACGTTGTGGCGGTTGGGGCGGGTCTTCCAAAGGACTGGATCTTCTTATGGCACGGCCTTTGTAAGGCAGGCCACGGACACGTCTCATCCCTGTTTTTCCTGAAAGGCTGCTTTTCCCAGCCCACGAAGCATCTAATGAAACAGTGGTGTGTTAACAGTGGTGCGTTGACGCAGACTTCGTACCTCGCGATTTCTCCAGCGAGGCTATTACTAGCGGCCTGTCGCAGTGAATTCGTTAGTGCGCGATTCCGGGAAAAGAATGGGCCAAATAGCTGGCACCCGCCATTCGTACAGTTGCTCTTGGTTTTTGCGTGTGGCGTCCGCCGTAACACTTTCTCCGCGACAGGCCACTAGAGCATGGATAGGCCGCGCAAGCGGCCGGAAAAGGGCCGTGACAGGTGCGCACTTCTGAAATCGTTCAAGCTTGGGGAAAGATACTGAAAGGCGAACAGCCCGCTCTTTCGATCGAAATCACGCGTGAATGCCCTTTGAGATGTCCGGGTTGCTACGCATACGACGACGCGCATCTGGGCGGCGGGCGGACGTTGCGCGATCTGAACGATCGAAAGGGCCAGGCTCTCGTGGATGGAGTTCTTGAAGTGGTTGACCGGCTGAAGCCTTTGCACCTGTCCATCGTTGGGGGAGACCCGCTGGTCCGCTACCGGGAACTGGAACTGTTGATCCCCCAACTGCTGGCCCGTGGAATCCACGTCCAGATTGTTACCAGCGCCTTCCGGCCGTTGGGGCGAGGCTGGGCGGACTTGCCGCGCCTGCACATCGTGGTGTCCATCGATGGGTTGCAACCGGAGCATGACGTCCGGCGAGCGCCGGCAACCTACGCCCGGATCCTTAAAAACATCGCCGCGCAGAATGTCACCATTCATTGCACCATCACCGGCCAAATGATGAAGCGGCCGGGATATTTGGCGGAATTTCTGGAATTCTGGACGCCGCGCCCTGAGATCAAGAAGGTATGGTTCAGCCTGTTCACCCCTCAGATCGGAGACCGGATGCCCGAAATCCTGAGCCCCGGCGAGCGGCAGCGGGCCATTACGGAAATGATGCAATTGCGGAAGCAGTATCCAAAGCTGGACATGTCGGCGGCCGTGATCCGGCAATTCAACTCGCCGCCACGCAGCCCTGAGGACTGTGTTTTCGCCCTCACCACCCAGGTATTGTCGGCGGATCTTAAGACGATCGTCACGCCATGCCAGTTTGGCGGCAATTCGGATTGCGCCTCCTGCGGCTGTATCGCATCCATGGGGCTGGCCTCCCTGGCTTCGCACAAATTGGGTGGCATGTTCTCCGTGGGGACGATTTTCAAAACCTCCGTCAAGATAGGGCGCGGCAGAGCGAAGTTCGCACGGCGCCTCCCGCAGGGACGTACCGCAGCCGTTCCAGCCGGCGCCGAAGCCACCAGCAAAAAAGGGAATTAGCCGGTGAGGATCCCTTGGCCACTCTAACCATTTTCCATGCGTACTGAACTCCCGATCATTTGCTAATCGGACGCGTCCCGGCTACTTCAATACCGTGCATGGCGTCGTGATTCAGGAGTTTCGGCTGCTATTGTGCTCCTACCGTGCTCCGGCGGTGGGGCTATTGAACCGTCAGCGTAAGCGGAAGGCTTGCCGATGCACCGCTGCTTGAGGCAACGATCGCAATTGTGTATGTTCCATCTGGGGTAGTTGGCGAACCTGTGCCGGAAGACGTCGTTGGGCCGGAAGTAGTGGACGAACTTGCAGGATCGCCGCACTGCCTTTGCGAGCATTTTCCTACATCCCCGCTGTCTCGTGCGGACGAGCACGCCTTCACGGCAACGCATAAACGACACAACTCCTGGTAAGTCGGATAACCGTAAACAAAGGACATTTCCTCGATAGCAGGACGCAAGCGAGCGGAGGAGGGAATCTCCATCCGCTCGCGCGCGATCGGGCGATATACGATCAGTTCCGGCACTCCACCACGAATCCGAAACGCCCAAGCACACAATCGCCCCACTTTCCGCAGTTTTCGTTAAGCTTTCTGCGACGGAAAGTAGCGAGCGCACGTGCCGGTTGGGCCAAGACTCACATTTCAGTAACTCCAGCGCAGTCTGATACCTGGGATTAATGAGTTCGCCACGGGGTAACACATCCAGTTCATTATTGCCCCTCGTATGTATCCGTTATAGTGACGGCCGTTGGGGAATCGGACACTGTGGGTGGAGAAGCGATGTGAACCGCTCAACCCCCGCGCGGCCACGGGCTAAGCCCTTGCTGAACCATTTGCGCCCATCGTGCCGGTTGGGATACTCTCTCTCTTCAAAAACATGGGAGCGAACAAGGGCGGCAAAGCCCTCACAAGCAAACCGTGAACACTCTTCCAAAAACCTTCGTTTTCGCATTGGTACTATTTGCGGCGGCTCTGGCAGCCGTTCCGAAAGCGGCCTTCGCGCAAACCGACGAGATACAAGTCTACGACGCGTCGATTGAGAGCCCGGGTAAGTTCAACCTCATGGTACACTCCAACTTTACCCCCATCGGACGGATCACTCCCGTTTTCCCCGGCGGAATCATCCCCAACGACTCCTTCAACGGCACGACCGAGTGGGCGTACGGCGTCACCCCGTGGTTTGAGCAGGGGCTGTATCTGCCGGTCTACAGCCTTTACTCCAAGGGGCGCGGCGGGTCGCTCAATGGCTTCAAGATACGCGAACTGTTCGTGCGGCCGCACGCCCACGATCACACGTTCTTCTACGGCGTCAATTTCGAGTTCAGCGTCAACTACACGTATTGGGAGTCCAGGATCATTACCTCCGAGGTTCGGCCCATCGTGGGACTGCACCTGCATCCGGTGGACATCATCTTTAATCCGATTGTGGATACCGATTACAGGGGTGGATTCGGCGGTCTCGAATTCGTTCCAGCGACGCGCGTTGCTTATAACTTCAATGACAGATGGGCCGCTGCCTTCGAGGAGTATTCCGACGACGGGCCCTTGCGCAATTTCTTGCCGCTCAACGAACAGTTCCACGAGGTCTGGGCCGTCATGGATCACGAAAGCAAACTCGTGGACGTTGAAACGGGCATTGGGTTTGGCGTGACCGCCGGGGCCGACAAAGTGACGCTGAAGCTGATGCTGTCGCGCGATCTCAACTGAGCGGCGTCACCGGAAGCGCGCTCTCGGATCACGGAACCCGGAAGCGCCGCTTGGGAACGCATTAGAATTCCTGGCACTTCCTCCCCCGCGGCGGGCCGCGCAGCGATTCCACCACACCACCCACAGCACGCTAATTCCTGGTTTAATTTGGGCTGCCATAAACCTGGGCGCTTCCGAACGGCAGGACGCAAGCGAGCCGGGGAGGGAATCTCCCTCTGCCCGCGCGCGCGTCGAAGCCGTTACTTTTTCGCGCTTGCCGCGACGAAGCCGTTACTTTTTCGCGGTTGCCGCGGCCATGCACGCGTGTGACGGATGGAGAAACGACAATTTGCTGAACCGCGTGCGCATCGCAAGGGTTGCGTCCCAAAATGGTTGCCGTTGGGCACGCAAATAATTGTGAATGCATCCCTATCTCCCAGTCAGTTGATAATCGGATACGTCCCGTAATTGCTAAGAAGCGCGTTAATCGGGAGCTTGCAATCGTTCGCGCTAGCACTATAATGCAGCGGCGAACCGGCGCGTGGCACGGAATGGGCCCTGGCTTGAATCGGTATAATCCGTGAAATCCGGACAAGCATCCGAAACCAAACAGAGGAGGGACGCAAATGAAAGTGGGACGAAGGACTGTTATTGGAGCGATGGCTTCCGCTGCACTTGGGGCTAAGTTGCCGAGCTTCTGGAGCCCCGGGAAGGTGGCCGCGGCACAGGAGGAGGGAGAGTGGGCCGATCCAGCAAATCCGAGCGACGAACTGGTTGACGGCCCGTATCGAGTCGACCCCAATTGGCCCAAACCCCTGGCCACGTTGTTTCCGGAAGAAAAGGGCTGGACGTGGGGCGCGGTGCAGGGCATCTTCGTCCAGAATCCGGATCGCATCTTCGTGGCGATGCGCGGAGAACTTCCCGATGTAAGCAACCTCAAGCCGCAATATGTCGAGGTCGAAACCGAGTACGGCATCAAGACGCACTTGCAGGTTCCGGGAAGAGGGATGTACGCGCGGAACGCGTCGGTGGGGCCTTACGCGAGTCCGGGCGAAGCCACTGACGAGTACATGGGCGTCGAAGGAAAGGACTATCGCTGGAAACACATCATCACGGTATTCGACAGCAAAGGGAATGTGAAAGAGGAGTGGACCCAGTGGGATTCGCTGTTCAAGCCGGAAAACCCGAACGTGCTGTCCCAAGGCCGCGTGCACAAGATTTTCATCAGCCCTTATGATCCGGAAAAGCGGGTGTGGGCTTTCGACGACGGCCACCAGGTGATCCGGATCTTCAGCAACGATGGGAAGAAACTGCTACAGACGATCGGCACGTATAACACCACGACCCCGAGGAACGCCGTCAAGACCGGCAACACCGGGCGCCCGTCGTTCACGCGGAAGACGGGCCCGCCCAGCGAAACTTTCGGCCGCCAGACCGACATCGCCTGGCTGCCGGACGGCACCTTCTTCGTCGCCGACGGCTACGAGGAAACGCGCGTGGTGAAATTCGACAAGAATGGCAAGTTCCTGATGGCGTGGGGCGAGATGGGGAACAATGGCAAGGAGATGCGGCCAGGCTACTTCAACACCGTGCACGGCATCGTCATCGACAATCAGCGCCGGCTCTACGTCAACGACCGATCCAACCGGCGCATCCAGGTATTCGACGAGAATGGGAAGTTCCTCAACCAGTGGTACCTCGGCGACGGACCCACGGCTACCTACCACACCTACATGAGCGCGGACCAGCACATCTGGATGTCCGACGGCCACGGGAACTTCAAGATATACAAGTACGATCTCAACGGAAAACGCCTGTATAGCTGGGGCACGATGACTCCCGAGCCGGGCGGTCTGTGGGGAACACATCAGTTCGGCGTGGATCAGGACGGGAACCTCTACACGGCGGAGGTGTGGGGCGGGCGTCCGCAGAAATTTGTTCCGCGGAAGGGCGCTGACCCGGCGTTGCTTGTGGGCCAACCCATTCGCGCGGCCTGGACCGAGTAAAGCAGGGTAAAAATGCGCGGAGGACGGGAGAAGCCGGGAGGAGGGATCTCCCTCCGCCCGCGCGTGCGGCGAAGCCATTACTTTACTTTATCGCCGTTGCCGCAGCGAAGCGCGCCTCCATCTCGCGGGTGAGGTGCGGCACGATGCCCACCATCCGCTCGATCAGCATCATCTGGCCCCGGTGGCGCATTTCATGATCCTTCACCGAGAGGACCATCTCGAAGCGCGCTGCGACGCCAATACAAATTGACAGCGTCAAGGACGCCCCATACAATCCGCGGGTTCCTTCGATACAAATCAGGCTCAACGCAGAAACCGAGTCCGTTCCGCATTTCGCTTCCAAGGAGGCTTCGCAATGTTATCTCGCGGAAAGCTTTTGATCGGTACGTTCTATTCCGTCGTTTTTGCTTTGGCGGCAATCGCTGGAGTTCTGGCGTTTCCATCAGCCGCCAGTGCTCAGAAAATCTGGTACGCGCAAGTCGGGGCGGAGAGCCACGACGAGGCGAAACAGGCCAATGCGTTTTTGCCGAATGAGATCTGGATTTATGCCGGCGACAGCATTACGTTTCGATTTTCTCCCAAGAACGAAGATCACACGGTGACCCTTCTGGAGCGTGGCCAGGTCCGCCCACTTTTCTCCGGGCCGCCTTCGCCCCGCCTCTGGTCGGATGTGAGGGCGTACACCCGGAGGCCGCCGCGCAGCCCAGCGGGTCATCGTATGACGGGGCTGGCGTCTCGCCGAATCTGGCGTGCGTAAACAGTGGTCCGATGACGAATGGGGCCACCTACACCGTGAAATTCCCCACGCCGGGAAACTATAAATTGGTATGTCTGGTCCATGCCGACATGACCGGAATTGTTCACGTCCTCCAGAACACGGATGCCACGGCCCCGTTTTACGCGGCATCGCTTCCCTATGGTCAGTTCGACTACAATCGGCAGGCTGCCGATGAGGCTGGCGACCTGCTTGCCGACAGGGATAACCCTCGAGAAGAGGTAAACGACTTCCCACCTTCTGAAAATGTCGTCCTGATGACGGGAGAGGTTACCGCTACCGCCGGCGGACGCCAGTATGTAGCGATTGTCCGTTTTCTGCCGGAAACGATCCGAATCCATGCCGGAGAAACCGTGGAATGGATCAACACAGATCCGACGGAGCCGCATACGGTCACATTCGGCACTGAGCCCGCGAATCCCCAGGCTCTAGTGACTGCCACTCCCGGCCCCGATGGCGCGCTGCAGGCGACGATCAGCTCACCTACGGAAAGCGTGAGCTCCGGCTTCCTGCAGGCGGCACCGCAGGATCGTCCCTTTCTTGCGCAGTCCGCCCCCGGAACCACTCGTCTCCGAATCAAATTTACCAAGCCGGGCACTTACCATTACATCTGCGCCCTTCACGATGTGGACGGCATGGTGGGAACGGTGATTGTTCTGCCATAGGCTCATGACAAGTTAGTTGGTAGTTTTACGACGGGGTCTTCGCAATCGCTGAACAGCAAGCTTTTTCGCTGTCGCTGTCGTGATTCTACCCGACGGTTTTCTAGCACTGCTTCGGCTCGGGCGCCCCAAAAGCGCCCGAGTTGTACGCCATTTCCCCGCAGGCCTATGAGGAACTTCACCGTTGCCAGAAAGAGCGCCGGTGGGGATAATTAGAATCCTTCAACTGTGACTCTACTATTCAACCAAGGATCACGTCTCGTGGAACGAACTGGGGAGGCGACATGGGCGGGGTTATCTGTCAGGCGTTATCAGTTGCTCTCTAGCTGACTGGCCTGTAAACCGTGGGTAGCAAGACTGCGTTTTAAGAGGTTGCGATAGCCACAAGCCTTCCTTAGCGAACGTGATTTTTTGGAAACAAAAGCGTTTGGCATGTTCTTGTCTGGTCCTGGGTAGTTCAAGCATTTGTACGAAGCTATCGCCACCTGCGGAGTGATAAACGCGAGACGGCACATTGAGCCACTGGTCAAACCGCGCGTGGGTCAGGGAGAATATAATCAGATTTGTTCCGGAGACTCCAGCGCCACCCCAATCTGACTCGATCAGCAATTCTTGAGCGTGGTCTCCGGCCAAATCCGTCAGCTCGACGCGTTGTATCGCCGTGTGATGCGTCGTACCTAGGGTAACACTGGCGGCTTCCCGCCATTTTCCATCAGTCCTCGTTACACGTGAAATGCGGGCAATTGACGGACACGATAGAGGCGGATTCGCTCCGCGAAACTCGTATTGAAAAACAGCCAAGAGCGCGCTGCGATCAGCGGCTCCTGGCCAGGGAAATACCTGAAAGCGAACCTCTCGGATCTTCGAAGACGAGTTGTCGCTCGTTACATCTGATGCAGCGCACTGTTCTGTCGGGCCTGATACGGGACCAACAACCCGGTAAACCTTCTCGGTTGCCAAGGCGTCTGGAAAAAGGAATTCCTTAGAATCACTTTTTGGATTCCATGAATCATCGATAGAGCGTCCGACCGCCAGCGAGATGGTGGTTTTTGGGAAAGCGGCCTGAAGAACATCGAGCCGCAGCGACTCATCGACGGTTGCTTCAGTGGCACTTAAAGTGGAAACCATCGCCAACGAGTAGACGCAAGCTACAAGTGCGATTTTCTTGAGCATGGCCGCATTGTACCGGGAAGTCGCACACAAAGGTGCGGTCAAAGGGCAATCAGTGACCGACTACCTTGTGCCCGAATAGTCGCGTAACCGGAAACTAGGGGGCGATTCCTCGGTGGCAGGATGCGCGCGAGCGGAGGAGGAACTTTCCATCCCTCCGCCCGCGCGCGCCCCACTTTCCGCTGTTTTCGTCAATCTTTTTGCGACGAGAAGTAGCTAGCGACTCGTGACTGTTGGGTTAAGGCTCCCATTTGAGTAACTCCAGCGCAGTCCGATGCCTGGGATGACAA
>DATLST010000009.1:0-48325 GCA_035534055.1 Candidatus Acidiferrales bacterium
TGGCTGTAGTGCAGGGCTTTGCCGGCGCTGTTTTCGGCGAAGGTGGGCGCCGATTCGTCGAACGCAGGCAATTCGCGAAAGTGCGGGATTAAATCGATTTCCAGAGCGGCGCCGCCGGCCATTTGAGCATATTCGCGCAGCTTGCCTGGATTCAACGACGCGAGGAGCACGCGAACGACCGCGGAACCGCCAGCGGCTTTATCGCGAGCGGCCACTGAAATTCATATGCAGCAACGCCTGCTGCGCTTCGGTGAGTTGACGGATGCCGCCAACGGACAGGTCGATCAGATGCTGCAACTCCTGGTTTGTGTAAGGACGGCCCTCGGCGCTGGCTTGCACTTCCACGAAATTTCCGCCGCCGGTCATCACCACGTTCATATCCACCTGCGCGCGGGAATCCTCTTCGTAGGAAAGGTCCAGCAACAGTTGATTGTCGACGATGCCGACGCTGGTGGCGGCGATCGAATCGATCAGAGGGATCGACCGAAGCATTCCCGCCGAGACCATGCGCTCGAATGCCAGCGCCAGCGCCACGAACGCGCCCGTCACCGACGCCGTTCGCGTGCCGCCATCCGCCTGGATGACGTCGCAATCGAGCCACACCGTTCGCTCGCCCAGCGATTTCAAGTCCGTGACCGCGCGAAGGGTGCGCCCAATCATCCGCTGGATTTCCAGCGTGCGTCCCGACTGGCGGCCGCGCGTCGATTCGCGTGGCGTGCGCCCCTCGGTGGAGCGCGGAAGCATTCCGTATTCGCCGGTCACCCAGCCCTTGCCGGTTCCTTTCAGGAAGGACGGTACGCCTGCGTCCACGGTCGCGGTGACGATCACGCGAGTCTGTCCCGTTTCGATCAGCGCGCTGCCCTCGGCGTTGGGCATGAAATCAGGAGTGATCTTCACCTGCCGCAACTGGTCATGCGCGCGCCCGTCTACTCGCAAGAATATTCTCCTTCGAAATCCGCTGGAATGGAACCAAAACGCCGGATGCCCAGTTTGAAGACTGCGGGAGGAAGTGTCAACACGTGCCACGCGAATAGATTTATGCGCAAGCTGAGAATCACGGTTTGCCGCCGGGAGGGCCGGGCGGAAGCGGGGCGTTCGGCAGAGGGGGAGCCGACGTTGTGGCCGGCAGCGATGTTCCAGGCGCGGCAGGCGCTCCAGCGGCGGCGGGTGCAGGCGGCTGCTGCACGGGCGGATTCAAGTCGAAGAAGCCGGTAAGGTCCACATGCCCGGCGAGAGTGTCCGCTTCCTGCCCGTGGATAAGAATTTTCAGGCGGCGAAGAGTGGGCACGTTGTTTTCGAGCGTTTGAACGATCGAGTCCACCGCCATCTCCTCGCTCAAAATTCCCGAGGGAGTTTCCGAGGCGAACGCGTCGGAAAAATCCGCGATGGCGGTGCCATTGGGCAGGACGTAAAAACCAAGAAGTTCGGCGTCGGCCGGAATCGTGCGCTGCTCGGGAGTGGGCGGGTTCGCAATCAGAGCGTGCAGAACTTGCTTCGAGCGCTGTACAGGGTCCGCCGAAAGCGGCAATTGGATTGCGACCGGGGCGATTTGACCGGGTCCGGCGGCCCAGAAAATCTTTGCCTGAACCAGCACGTCGGTTGGAGTGGTGATCGGCGGCGCCAGAACTTCGCGCCGCGCTTGCTCTTCGGTGGATTGCGTCTCGGAGAGGCGCTGAACCCGGCGGCGCAGATCGCCAAAATTGATCAACCCGACGACCACGGCGAGGGCCAGAATTCCGATGACGATTTTCCATTTTCGAGTCATTGCAGGCCCTTACATTGCCGCCGCGTGAAACGCATGAAGGCCATTCAGAATGGATGCCGCAAGCGGCGCAGCCAGGGCCGTGAGAGAACTCACATTGGGCGCAGCCACGCTTGAGATTTCGATGGCAATCGCCGGCGCATCCACCGACCGCAGCCCGCGCACCGCAACTCCCTGGGATACTTCCGGCGAACCGGTGAAAAGCTGCGCCAACTGGATCTGGATCTGGTCCGCGAGAAGATGGCTTGCGTCTTCATGGAGCCTTTGTGCCTCATTCCACGGCGTAAGACTCGGGACTTGCGCCGCAGGAGGCTCCGGCGGAATGTCCGACGCGGCACTCTCCGGTGCGGCGGGAGGAAGAGGAGTCCAGAATTGATAATAGTAGGCCCGCGCGGTGCCAATCGTCCCGGTGGAGGAAACGTGAAGGCTGATGAAGATCGCGTCGCGATAGGAATTGGCCATGGCCGCCCGATCGTCATAGGAGGGGTTGGAATCGTCGTTGCGCGTCATCACCACGCGATACCCTTGGCGTACCAATTCGATGCGCGCGGCCCGAGCGAATTGCAGCACGATGTCTTTCTCGATCACTCCATTGTCGCCGCGCGCTCCTGTGTCCGTGCCGCCGTGCGCCGGATCGAGCACGATCACAGGGCCGGTGTAAGCGGGTTGCGGCGCAGCGGCGGGCGGTGGCGTGGCTCCTTGCGGCGCAGGGGAAGCTGGGGCGGCCTGTTGGGGCGATGATCCTTGTTGCGCAGAGGGCTGGTCGGTCGCCTGACTGAGCGGCTGACCGGGCTCTTGCCGCGCCTGCTGCGCTACGAGTGCCGTTGCGGCCGTCGCGACGAGAAAAATTGCCAATAAAAATAAATTCCGCACGGCGAAAAGCATAGCAGAAATGCGGCCTTATTAGGTAATAATGTACTTGACTCGACCAATGGGAGGGGGGATTATGAGCCTAGCGGGGGTGCCATTTGAATATGGACACTCTCGAAACTCTATTTGCCGCTCTATGCCTCGGCAGGAGGAAGCTGGTTTTCATGGTCAGAGGATTCAGTTCGTACTGTGATGAATTCGGCCACCCGGACGACCCCAATAAGAATTTTATGGGTATATGTGGCCTGTTGGGATGGTCGGACGATTGGATAACTCTCTCTAGGAAGTGGCGAGATATACAGAAGTCAGAGTGCATCCCTAACCCATTTCACATGACCGACTTCGTCCATCACAAAGAGAAGTTCTCGGACTATCGCTGGCACTCTCTAGATGAGCGAAAGAGGGTGCTAAAGCTTCTGCTGGATGTAATAAATCCCGCGAATCTGATCCCTGTTTCTGCTTCCGTGAGCCTGAGAGATTTCAATAGCCTGCGCGATGAGCACCGCTCACAGCTAAAGAACCCCTACGACGTGGCGTTTCAGGAGGTGACTTTCAATCTTGCGGCGGCTGCTGCGAATCGTGCGCTACAAACAGCGCAAGAAAGAGAGGAGTTTTTTGGAAATCGAATAGCGATGGTTTATGCAAAGTTGAAAAAATTCACTGGCCCTGCCGAGAAACTATGGGACGCGATAAAAGAATTCAATCCTGGCGTCGGAAATTGGATGAGTTCGTACACTCCCGGCGAACCCGCCGATTACCCACCGTTGCAGGTGGCTGATATTTGGGCCTACACGCTTGGCCACTTGCAAGAGAAACAGCAATCCGGCAAAGAGGAAGCAAGGATAGCCTTCAAGACGTTCGTGCATGCTACGTTTCTAAATCAGGGGCTAGGCCACAATTACTTTACGTTTTTTGATCGCAGAGAGATACTTTCACGTCTAGGGCAACTTCCCGAGATGGAATGAAATCAGAATCAGACAAATTCGACTTGGTTGTTCGCCGACTGCTTTCTGTGTCGCACGAGGAGATCCAAAAGCGGGATAAGGAATGGAGACGTAAACGAGCTCAGAAAAAGCGGGCTAAGACTTCGCCCGCTTCCCGCGCTTCCGACGCAAAGGGTTAGTTAATCGTTTCGCCCACCTTCCCAGTCAACTGGGCGAAGGTGAGCCGCTTGCCGACGATCTGGGAAATGGCAACATTGAAGCGACCAGAAATTCTCAAGGCCGTTGGTGTGTACGCGACCGTCTACGTACTGGGGGGCATGATCGACTACTTGATGCGCGTAGTCGCTTGCGACACCTTCATACGAGAGCAGAGCATCGGTGTAGAGAGCCGCCCCAGCAGGCACATACTTGCGGACTTCCTCTTGCAGATCCTTCTTGCGACGACTGGGAATGACCGAAGCGCGAACCTTTCCGCCACGTTCCAAGATTCCGACAACCGCAGTCTTGTCCTTTCCGCCAGTGCCGGTGATGCGGCGCTTACGCTCAGAGACATGCATGTTACGGGCCTTGCCGCCAATGAAGGTTTCGTCCACTTCAACTTCGCCGCCGAGCTTGGAGCCAAAGAAATCGTCCTGCATCGCAAGGCGGATGCGGTGGAGCATGAACCACGCCGACTTCTGGGTGACCTTAACGTCGCGTGCAATCTCGTAGCTGCTGATTCCGTTTTTGCAGTTGGTGACCAACCAAGTAGCGACCATCCACTTGTCCAGAGGGATAGCGGAATCTTCCATGACGGTGCCAATCTTGATGGAGAATTCACGCTTGGCGTGGTGCTTCGCGCAAGTCCAAGTGCGGCGCTTCTCGCTTAATTTCACAGTCTCGCAACCGCAAGTCGGGCAGACGACCTTACCATTCGGCCAGCGCCGACTGGCGAGATAATCGATGCAGTTGTCAGGATTCGAGAAGTAGATAACCGCCTCTTGCAAACTCTTCGGTTCTGTCATGGCCTTGTTCTCCATGAACAGAACTATGGCAAAGAATCAAGGTCGAGGCAAGTATATTATTGCCATTGTTAGAGACGGTGTGGCGAATCGAGTTGCCGATTCAATTGGAGCGGTGGAATCGAGGGGGTTCAAGATTCGGGTGGGACGGAAGCAAGCTGCGTGCCGCCTTTAAGCGCGGACTTGGCTCCATAGACGACGAAGCCGCTGACGATCAGCAGTACGCCGAATGCCAGCCCGTTAATTCCCATGATTCGCTCGCTCTCGCTGTGAAATATGGAAAAGCCAAGAAGCAACAGGGGGCAAACTCCAACGAGAACCGCTCCCGCCATTCCTCCAGGCACGCGGAATGGACGCTCCAGATGCGGCTCCTTGATACGCAGGGCGACCAGCGCCACAAACTCGAGGATTACGCTGAGGCCCGAGAGCAGCACGTCCATCGTAATGAGACGCTCGAATCCCAAACCGAGGCACAAGGCCCAACCCGTTGCGCAAACCAAGATCGCCACCCATGGCGCGCGCGTTTTCGGATGCAATTTGGCAAAACCCTTGTGCAACATTCCGTCTTGCGCCATGGCCAGAGGCAGGCGGGAGTAGCTCATCACCAGCGCGTTGAGCATCCCGAAAGCGCTGATCAGGCCGCCGGCCACCACGGCCACGCGCAGCCAGGGGCCGCCGACCAGCGCAGCGAGATCGGCCCACGAGCCGGTTTCAAATTTGGCGGAGGAAACGCCGGTGAGCCACATGGCGGATACCGGCAGGATGTAGGTGACGGACACAATCATCACCGCGAGCAGAATTGCTTTGGGGTAGGTGCGCTGCGGATTTTTGACTTCCGCCGCGATCGTCGAAGCGCTGTCCCACCCCATGTAGTTCCACATGGCGATAAGGATGCCTCCGACGAGTCCCACGGTCGAGGTGACGGGTGCGGTCGCCACGTTCGACAGCGATCCCGCTTTCATGGGCGCCAGGATCACGATCAAGGCAAAGGGAGCCGAAAGAAGAACGAATAGCCACAACGAAGAAATGCCCACCAATCGGATGCCCGCGATATTGATCGCCGCGCTGGCGGCCACGACCGCGAGTCCGACCACAAGACCCCGGTGCCCCGCGCCAAACCAAGGAAACAGCCTGACGAGGTAGGCCACGAAGAGCGTGGGATAAAGCGCCATGTCGAAGATGCTGGCGACCAGCGACAGCCACGCTTCCTGAAATCCCCAGAAGTTGCCCATCCCGCGGCGCACCCAGGCGTAGTAGCCTCCCTCATGAGGAAGCGCGCTGGCGAGTTCACCGACCATGAAAGCCGCCGGGAGGCTCCAGAGAATCGGCGTGAGCAACAGGACGAGAATCCCGCAGCCATAACCGGCGCCGTGGATAATGTCTTCGGTGCCGTACGCCCCGCCCGACACCATGAAGAAGGTGGCCGCGACGAGCGGCCACAGGGTGAGTTTCGCAATCCTTTTCGGCGAGTTTTCCCGAGAGGGGAACTCGCCTGGGACGGAGGCTGGCCTCAAATTAGCTCGCGTGCTTCTTGTGCAATCCGCTCGTCTTTAAGGCAACCGCGCATGTAAGGACGAGCCGACACGCGAAGGATACGGCGGTTGAGGCGCGACGCAAAGGGAATTTGCGCCGCGCCCCGGAGGAGCACACGAGACGTGCTATCGCGGGATCAGGAGCCAGACTCAGACTGACTAAGTGGAGTGCTGGTGCTGCGATCTGTTGCGCGATTCAGAGACAGACCTGGGGGAATTCGCGGCTTCCGTGTCAGCTCGCTTTTGACCGGAAGCCGATTGTTTCTGGGATACTTCCCGCTCGGCAGCCAGCCAATCCTGAAGTTCTCTTCCTCCCTGGGAGCCTCGTTCCATGTAAATTTCATAGGCACGCTTTTCGATTTCTTCTTTGCTTTGAAGATTTGACATTTGTTTCTCCTTCGGACGCTAAAAATGCCGATTCTCAAAACATAATCAGTACGGTTCCCGCCTTCAATCCGGTAAAGTCTGTAGCGTCTTGCATCCCGCCTCCCGCTGTAGCACACTGCGGCTTAGCGCGTGGATTGGGCGACACGCGCAACGCCGCTGCCAATCAACGAAGCGTTGCACACGATTCCAGTAGCCTGCGCGACTCGCCGCCGAGCCGGCCCAATCCAATCATTCATTGGGAGTGAGCATCTTCCGCGCTTGTTTCTTGCGGGGCTTGCAGAAGGAGGTGACGCCCATGTTTCTGGATTTTTACCGCCTGCGCCAGCAGCCGTTCGGCGTCACTCCGGACCCGGCCTATCTCTACCGCACGCGAACGCATCGCGAGGCCCTTAGCTCTCTCTCGGAAGGAATCAGGGAGGGACGGGGTTTTCTTGCACTGATCGCCGAGCCCGGGATGGGCAAGACCACGCTTCTGTATCAGCTCCTCGACGAATTGCGCGATTCCGCCCGCACCGTCTTTTTGTTTCAGACGCAGTGCGACTCGCGCGAGTTCTTCCAGTATCTGCTCAGCGAGCTAGGAATTGACACGCGGGGAATGGACCTGGCGACGATGCACGGCAAATTGAACGAGGTATTGTTCGCCGAGCTGATCGCGGGGAGGAGGTTCGTCTTGATCGTGGACGAGTCGCAAAACCTCGACGCGTCCGTGCTCGAGACGGTGCGCCTGCTTTCGAATTTCGAGACTTCGCACACCAAGATGCTGCAAATCGTTCTGGCGGGACAGCCGCAATTGGCGGAAAAATTGGCGCAGCCGCAACTCGCGCAGCTTCGCCAGCGGATCGCCGTGCTGGCCCGGCTGGAATCGCTTTCGGCCGCCGAAACCGGCAACTACATCGATCATCGCCTGAAAGTGGCAGGCTACTGCGGCGCGCCGCTATTCATGCCCGAAGCGGTTGCCCTAGTCGCCCAGCACAGCCGCGGCATTCCGAGGAACATCAACAATTTTTGCTATCACGCCCTCAAAACGGCCCACGCCAGGGGACTGGAGACAATCACAGACGAAATCATTCAAGAGGTTGCCGTAACATTGAATCTTGAAGCGATTATGCCGCAGGCGGCCGCGGCGACCGATCCCATTGTTCCATCCGAGCCTGAACCTGCGCCGGATGCGAAGGCCCAGCCCGAATCGGATTCGGCTGTGCAGCAACCTGCGCTGCGCCTTACCTACGAACCGGCCAAGAGATTCCGGCTGCCTCACTGGGCTACCCGGGCGATCGTGATCCTCGCGATCCTGCTTCTGGCCGGGCTTTCGTTGACCGCTTTCATGCTGAGGCGCGCCGAGCCGGATCAGGGAAAGTCCGCGCATTCCTTGGTGGCAAGTGGCGCAACTCGGCGTCCGGCACTGGCGGCTCCGGTGGCGCCGCTGCCGACCTATAGTGCCGCTCCTCAGGAGACACATTCGTCTCAGATCATCACCGTGGCGGCCATGCCGGGACAAACACTCGAGCAAATCAGTCGTCTATACGTGGGACATTTCGATCCGGAATTGCTGAAGCAAATTTCCGCTCTCAATCCGGCACTGAAGGATCCGAGCCATCTGGATCCCGGACAGCTGATTCGCCTGCCGCTGCCTCCGGGCTCGTTTCGAAAAGGGAAGGATTTGACGTCGGAGAAGTAGCGCTCGCACTGGAGCGCGTTTATTTTTTGCCGAGCGAGCGGATGTAGTCGATCAACAGCCACATCTGGTCGGGCGATTCCTTCTTTCCATAACCCGGCATTCTGCCTTTGCCGTTTGCCAGGATGTTGAAGAGCTCCCCATCGGTGAAGCTGGCGAGGGAAGTTGCGTCCCGCCAGTCGTGAGTGTTCATGCTGATATCCTTGGCGAGGACTCCCTTGCCGTCGCCATCCTTGCCGTGGCAGATCGCGCAATCGCCGGTGGCGTAAAGCTTCTGCCCGTCGGCAATCGCGCCCGGATTTCCCGCTGTGGGATTCTGGAGAGTGGCCTGCTGCGGCGGGGCCTTCAATTCCGTAGCTGGATTTTTCCGGCAGCCGGTGAGCCCGCAGGCCGCCAGGATGCAGATGATGGAGGCTGTCTTCCAGATGCGCGCTGTATTGGGAGACAAGAGAAACAGATGCCTGCCCGCCTTTCCTGCAAAAATTGAGCGATGCGGCGGAATCGCGATTCCTATTTCGGGCCGACCTGTACTATACATCGAACGTTATCGCCCTTCCAAAACGACCGATCCGGGTGAGCCAGCGCGAATTGCAATTATGCGGTACAATTCAAGTTCCTTGCTTTTCGTTAACAACATCTCGATGCGCTTCGGCGCCAGAATTTTGTTCGAGGACGTCACGTGCGCGTTCCTCGCGGGACGCCGCTATGCCGTCACCGGGCCTAACGGCGCCGGAAAATCCACGCTCATGAAGATTCTGACCGGCGAGCTCGAACCTTCCAAGGGTTCGATCACGAGGCCCAAGAAGCTTGGCATTTTGCAGCAGGACCAGTTTGCCTTCGACGAATTTCGCGTGATCGACACCGTCATCATGGGCAACGCGGCATTGTGGAAGGCTCTTCAGGAGCGGGATGCGCTCTACGCCAAGCCCCACGAAGAACTGACCGACGCGGACGGCATGCGCCTGGGGGAACTCGAAGGAATTATCGGGGAAGAAGGCGGTTACTCGGCCGAAGCCGATGCCGGGATATTGCTCGACGGCCTCGACGTGGAGGACGCCCTGCACGAGCGCAAGATGGGCGAGCTACAGGGCGGCCAAAAGGTCCGCGTCCTGCTGGCGCAGGCGCTGTTCGGCAATCCGTCGGCGCTGCTGCTCGACGAGCCCACGAACCACCTGGACCTCGATTCCGTACACTGGCTCCAGGATTATCTCTGCAACTATGAAGGCGTACTGATCGTGATTTCTCACGACCGGCACTTCTTGAACAGCGTCAGCACGCATACGGCCGACATCGACTATCAAACCGTCATCATGTACAACGGCGGGTATGACGAAATGGTCATGGCCAAGACTGCCATCCGTTCCGGGATCGAGCAGGAAAACGCCCAGCGCGAAAAAAAGATCGCTCAGTTAAACGAGTTTATCGCCCGCTTTTCGGCGGGAACGCGATCGGCGCAGGCCACGTCGCGCAAGAAGGAAGTGGAGCGCTTGCAGATTTCGGTGCTGGCCAGATCGAACATCGCCCGGCCCTTCATCCGCTTCCAGATGGACCAGCATTCCGGGCGACATCCGATTGAGATCAGGAGCATCGCGAAGTCGTATGACGGCGTCAAAGTGATTCATCCTTTCACGGCGAATGTGTCGCGCGGCGAAAAGATCGCGCTGAGCGGGCGGAACGGCGCAGGCAAGACCACGCTGCTAAAGTCGCTCGTGCGCAGTGCGCCGGGATACATCGAAGATACGGACCGGCAATTCCCGGTGGACTGCGGGACCGTGGTGTGGGGCCACAACGTGGCCGTGGGCTACTTCGCGCAGGACCACGCCGACAGCATCGTGAAAGGCACCACGGCCATTGAGTGGCTGCACCAGTTCAATCCGATGGCGTCGCAGGAAGAGTTGCGCGGCCTGCTCGGCCAGATGCTGTTCAGCGGCGACGACGCCCTGAAGCCGACGCACGCGCTTTCCGGAGGCGAATCGGCGCGCTTGATTTTCTGCCGGCTGATGTTACAGAAGCCCAACGTGCTCATTCTCGACGAGCCCACCAACAACCTGGACCTTGAATCGATCAATGCATTGAACATCGCGCTCCAGCGGTACGACGGGACGGTGCTGCTCGTCACCCACGATTACGACGTGATCGATGAAGTGGCGACGCGCATCTGGCACTTCCAGGACGGGCGCGTCGAAGACTTCAAGGGGCCATATGCCGACTACCGGGCGTCCGTGGAAGAGAAGGCGTCCTGACGCCATGCACGACGCCGACTGGTTCCGCTGAACTGGCCGGCAACGTAGCTTCTCCGCGTCGCAGATCGATGTGCGTGTCATAACATCACCGTTCGTGACTATTCCGGCTCAGCTCGGCAATTTGCGCGTAGTTCTTGTCGCGACACGCAATCCCCTTAACATCGGTGCGGCGGCGCGCGCCATGAGCAACTTCGGGTTCTGCCATTTGCGCGTAGTGAACCCCTACGAACCAGCCTATCGGGAAGCGCGCTCCGCCGTGGGAGCGTCGGAGCTACTCGCCAGCGCGGAGGAATTCGGAACCATCGCCGAGGCTGTGGCCGACTGCACGCTGGTCGTCGGAACCACGGCTGTGCGCAATCGGAATCTGCAACAGCCTGTCCGCCGCCTGGATTCCGGCGGCATCCTGATCCGCAAGCGGCTTGGCTCCAGCCGCGTGGCTCTGCTATTCGGCTCGGAGAGGGTGGGACTTTCCAACGAGGACCTGAGCCACTGCCATTGGCTGGTGCGCATTCCCACGTGCGAGCAGAACATCTCGATGAATTTGGGGCAGGCCGTCGCGGTCTGCTTATATGAGTTGATGCGCGACCCGAAATCCAAGCCGCAGGCGGAAAAGGGCGTGCGGGCGACCTCGGGCGATCTGGAGACGATCACGGGGTTGCTGGTCCACGCGCTGGGCGCCAGCGGCTATCCTGGCACTGCCGTTTCGACCGAACAAAAGGTGCGCCGCGCCATCCGCCGCCTGAATCTGTCTTCGGTGGATGCGGAGGTATGGCTTGGCATGTTGCGGCAGATCGTTTGGAAGCTGGGAGCAGGAGTAACCCAATGAAGCTCATGGCGCTCCTGCATTGCTCCACCGCGCGAGCGGCCACCGGCAGGCGGTTTTCTCCCCGGAGCGACACGACTAAAATGGTCTAAACGCCAGTGGAGGAATCCTCTATGGCCATAGCAAACGAATTTCTTGCCGAGCGCCTGGAGCGGCGCTTGAAGTGGTACCGCGATCAGCAGCTCGAGCAAACGAAACAGTACATTTCGTTTTCCGCCGAGAAGCTGATGAAGCGGACGGATGCGGTGCGGGATTACCTTGCCACGATTCTCGAATTGCTGGCCATTATCTTCATTTTCCTGCTGACGCAGAGCTGGAAGATCGCGTTCGGCCTGGTTGTTCTGGCAGGTCTGAACGCCTGGATGCGCTGGCAATCCCGCCGGAAAGAAATCGAGCGGCTCCATTCCGTCCGAAGGAATTTGCGGTCCCTACTGAGAGGCTGGACGCTTCCCGCCGAATCCGAATTCGACTTGGCGAACCCCATCCGCATGAAGCTCGACGAACTGCAACATCGCTTGATTCTTCAGCTGGGAGAAGACTATCGCGACGAGGACATTGTGGACCTGGCCGACCACTTCCAGGACTACGAAAGGGACAGCGCTTCGCCCATGGCTTCCGAAGCCGGCTTCGCGCGGTTTCTCCAGGGCTTGAGCGTCGACGACCGGGTATTCGTGGACGATGTGCGATTCATTCACGCTTGCCGGGATCGCGCGCTGTATCCGTTCATTGTGGAGGACGAATACGGCGGGCACGAACAGCACGATGACGCCCGCAGGATCGACAAGCTCTGCGAGAAATATCGCCGTCTCGCGGCCGGACCAGCGGGGCGGCCCGCTGGGCAATAGCGGAAGACCGCTGGCGCGAGCCGCGCTGACTCAGGATTTACCGCCAGCCGCAGCCCTGGCCATCACACGAGGTTCCGCCACGCGAGATTCCACCGTCCGCGAGACGCTCGCACTAGTGGCGGCGGGATCGGCACCCGCACCCAGCGCCAGCAGAAGCGCTTCGAACCGTTTCCTGCTCTGGCCGGGAAGGGAGATGCTCACGCCGATTCCTCGGCCCGGGACGATGCGGCGTACCACGCAATCGATTTGCAGCGGGATATTAAGAGCCAGGAGCATCGGGAAGGCGCTGTCCAAAGGCGGCGCGTCGACGATCTCGATGAACATGCCCTTGCGGCTGATGTTGGTGACGCGGCCCCATCGCTTTGCCGATTCCCACACAATTTCCGTGTCCGCATAAAACCGATAACGCGTAAACTGGCGGCGCAGCCGATGCGATAGTTCCGGACGAGGGATTGGATTCACGGAAAGCCTCCCATTCGGAAGGATGCGGCGCTAAAACGATGAAGCCAATAGTACAGTTGTACTGCCGCGAAGCTCAGAATACTCAATAGAAACGGGCTTTCAGGAAGGCTGTGCTCCCGCCGGTGTGCAAATAGCGCCACGGATCGCGCACCGATCGCGCCTTGGGCAAAAGCCGCCAGGCGGGCCGGTGTTCGCGACGGCGCTTGCGCGCGCGAATTGTGGTAGGATGCCGCGCACTGCCACTTGAGGAGGTGTCCGATGACATCCCATCGCGTCAGAAGCGCGATTGCTGTTTTTGTTTTTTTGGGACTCGCTTGCGGGGCTTCCTGGGCCAAGAAGCAATCGAATTCGTCCGCGGGCGACGAAGCCGCGGTGAAGCAGACCATCAATAGCTTTTTCGATGCCTTCAACAAGCACGACGCCCAGGCGGTGGCGGCGAACTTCACCGAAGACGCCGACTTCATCAACGTTCTTGGCGTCACCACGCCGGGCCGGAAGGGCGTCGACGAACACTATACGACCCTTTTCTCGGATCGCTTCAAAGACGCTCATCGAACGTATTCGCTGAAATCGATTCGGTTCATCACATCCGATGTGGCCGCAGTAACCATGGAATACGAATTGTCGGGAACCAAGGGGCCGGGCGGAGCCGAAGCGCCTCCGGCAAAAGGTCTCTACGACTGGACCCTGGTGAAGCAAAACGGCCGCTGGCTCATCGCAACCTTGCATGAATCGAACCTTCCGAAGCCTTCGGGAATGGCTCCAGCCCGGTAGGGAAGCGCCCGAATTCACTGAGTGCTGGGAAGAACACGAAGAGACTTCCGGGGTAGCGCCCGTCACGTGCAACGGGCGCTCCTGCGGCATCGGCCCAGAAGGTTCGGTGGTTCTGCATTTCACACAGAAAGTGGTGAAGTAGGACCGCGCGACAGAGAACCCTAATTTTGGCAATAATATAGTTGACAAAATGAAGGCTAAATCCGTAGTCTGATCGCGCCGTGACAGGTCAGCTTGCCAGTTTTTTCTTCTTGGCGCGTGTCCGCTTCCACTTCGCTTCTCGCTTCAAAAGCTCTTCTTTTGAGACTCTGAAGATCTTGCGGACGGCGTTGTCAAACTTCTCTGCTTCCGTGTTACCGGGCACCTCTGGCGCTGATGCTGGTTTCATGCGCGGAGTGTACCACAGACGAACGGGGCCGAAGCCCCGCTTGACTTGTGACGGCGAGCGGTTAAAAATACACACGAAGCCACCCTTTGTACTGAGCAAGTGCATGGGGACCGCTTTCCGGGGCTCTGGCGGTTACAGCCGCTGCGAGCCCCACTCTATTATTTGATTCCAAACATTAACCGTTGCATCTCAAGGAACCTCACAACCTCACCATCTGCTGGATTCTCTCCAACTTCAATCCACCATACGGAAGATGTGCTGACTGGGATTGGTATCCGCTTCAAGCCTACAACTGCAATCACGGGCTTATCAGAAAATGCTGGTTTTTCTAATTCACCTGTCGCTTCGTCGATCCGATTCTTAACTGGTTGTAGGCTGTCTCCAACCGCTTCGACCAATCCAGAACTTATAAGTATTTCCCGGAGGATGCCAACTCCCGTTCCGAATCCCTCAGTCTTTCCATTCGTGCGCAGCGCAATCTCGTCGCTAAAATCCTTCTCCTTCAGGCCGCCCCTGCCTTTGATGATGTTGAGCATGTCACTTAGAAGCGGATTACTTTTGACGACTAGCTCAAAGCCCTGCCGTCGCATGCTTTCATTGTCGTTGTAAAGTCCTATCCCGATCCGCTTGCCAGCTTCAGTCAAGGACGTACCTTCCGGATTCACCACTCCGAGCATTACCAGAAATGGTCGGTTGGTACTTATCTGGCTCGCGTGAACCCCGGCAGTATCGGCAATCTTCTTGCCCGTAACTTCGCCTCCCTCGCTCGTGAACGTATACCAAGCACGGATGATCTTGGTAAGTATGACCCACGAATTTCGGGGCCACGGGTACGGGGCCTTTTGCGTTTCTGCCATGGCAGCCTCCAAGGTCAGAATTATAGTTACTGTAATCCTGCCTGTCAACTTCTGCCTTCAAAGTGTAATTGGATTCCACGGAGGAGAAAGCATGATATACTCCCACCGGTGCGCCGGGAGTGGGCTCTATGGCGATCTACGCTTTTCTTGATGAATCAGGAGAGTATACCTTCCATGCGAAGTCTGGAGCTTACCTCGTCTATACGGGTGTGATTACGGCAATCCCGACGTTATTTAGCCACGAATTGGCAAAACTGAAATATGATTTATTGGCAGAAGGTCATTGTCTTGAAAGATTCCATGCGTCCGAGGATAAGCAGTCCGTGAGGGATCGTGTTTTCGACGTTCTAGCACCGTCAGGAGACTTCGCAATTCATTCAATCGTTGTTCGTAAGAATAGAATTAACCCGAGTTTGTACAAATATGGTGTGTACTCTGTGGCATATCGAACCATGCTCAAATATTTCGTTGGAGACCGAAAGCTACCGCAGACTCATATCATCGTGGATACCGTGCCAGACAAACAGCAGCAAACTGCTCTCGTGCAAACTCTGAAAAGCAGGGCCGACGATGCGATGGGCGCAATCCCATTCTCAATAGATCATCACAGCTCTTTCGCTCACGCACTTCTTCAGGTGGCTGATTACTGTGGATGGGCAGTCTATAAGAAATGGCAATCCGGTGATACGCGCTCTTATGACCGAATACGAAACAAAATAAAAAATGAGTTCGACCTCTACAAGAACGGCGATATGGAATACTACTGAACTGGAAATACGACCGACCCGGGAACGCTGGTTTAGGGCGAGACCCCGAGCCGGAGAAACTGCTTTTTAAGGGATACGAGGTTTTGATTCCTCGCAGTGCCCGAACTTGGATTCTTATTATGGCACTGATCACACCGAGGTGTCAATAACACTATTTGCGCCTATCGGTCCCTTTTGAGTCCCGGAGTTTCAGTCTCTTTCCAGAGGTCTCCTACAAAGAGCTTTTCTTGCCGCGTCCCTGCCGCTCTTTCAGCAGGGGAGCATTTCTGATGAATGGCTTTCGCTCTTGCCGGTCAATTCGTCGAACGTCACGCGCTTGCCTACAATACCAGAAACGGCGGCGCTGAACCGTTCGCCATCAGTAAGCTTTCGATTGTTGTAGCGGTAGGCCTGCTCATCTAGGTAGCGAAACAGATGGAACGGTTCGACGCTAATGTAGGTGCCATTGATCCCCCGCTTCAGGAGCGACCAAAAGTTTTCGAGACCGTTCGTGTGAATCTTTCCGTCCACGTATTTCTCGGCATGATCAATAACCTTATGCGCGTAATCCTGAGACAGCCCATCGTAGGATTGCAGCGCATCAGTATAAAGTGCGGAACCGGCAGCGATATGATTGCGGACTTGCTGCTGAAGGACTCCCTTACGACGGCTAGGGACCACAGCGACACGGACTTTTCCACCGCGTTCTAGCATTCCCATGACGGCGGTTTTGTCTTTGGTCCCAGTTCCAGTGATACGGCGCTTGCGCTTGCTCAAGTGCATATTGCGAGCCTTACCGCCGATAAACGTTTCGTCGGCTTCCACATGCCCAGTCAACTTTTCAAAAGAACCGCTGGTCAAAGCTAGGCGAATGCGATGATCCAAAAACCATGCGGATTTCTGAGTTATTCCGAGAGCACGGTGAATCTCGTAACTGCTAATGCCATTCTTGCAATTTACAATTAGCCACATGGCGGTTAGCCACTTGTCGAGAGCGATTGGCGAATCTTCCATAATCGTGCCCGTTTTCAGGGTGAACTGCGGCGCATCATGCTTCGCCCGACAGTGCCAACGATTATACTTTTCTAAGAAAAGCACATCCTTACTGCCGCAACGGGGGCAGGCGACACCCTTCGGCCATCGCCGCGCTACCAGATATTCGCGGCAGTTTACCGGATCGGAGAAGTATATAATCGCTTCCTGAAGTGTCTTTGGTTCGGTGTTCATCGCCGTCTCCATGAACACCATTTTGAGGCAGAAAGTCTATTTTGTCAACTATATTATTGCCCTAATTTTCGTCTTTTAGTGCTTTTGGCTGGATTTTGGATTTCGAGCGCCTGCCGTAAAGAATGCGGTCTCAGCTTCGGGAGACCGACTTTTGCGCCGCGGTAAGTCCCTCTTGCGCCGCCTCCAAAATTCGAATCGACGAGCTGACGCCATTTCGTTCGAACCGAATGGCGACCGCCTTGGCGATCTCATCGAACCGGTCGGTTGCAAGCGCGATCACGCTCGGCCCCGCACCGCTTAGCGCGATGCCAAGCAGGCCCGGCATGCGCGGCATCGCCAGCACGTCGGCGAGACCGGGAATCAGAGATTGCCGGGCGGTCTGATGCAGACGATCCTCCATGGCATCCCAGAGAAGGTCGAAGCGGCGCTCTTCGATGGCCGCGACAAATAGAGCGGTCCGCTGCAAATTGTGGACCGCATCGGTGCGCGATACGCTCTGCGCCAGCACGGCCCGGGATTTTTTCGTTTCGAGCGCGGAGGACGGCGTGACGACGATCAGCCGGATCATCTTGGGCCATCTCTTGCGCACTGCCACCACGGTGCCGTCGTCGCGAGTGAACGTGACCACAAAGCCGCCCAAAAGGGCCGCGCCGACATTATCCGCGTGGCCTTCCATTTCGGCGGCGAAGCGCAACACGACGTCCTTCGGCACGGGCCGCCCGCTGACGGCATAACCCAGCGCAACTCCGGCGACGGTGGCGGCAGCGCTGCTGCCGAGGCCGCCGGCCACGGGGATTTCATTTTGAACGGCGAGCCGCACCGTGGGGAGCTGAAGCCCCTCGCGTTCGGCGGTGAGGCGCATGGCGCGGAGGATGAGGTTTTGATCGGGAGACTTCGGCAGCGATGAAGTGCCGCGCACGCCGCGGCTTCGCGCCTGACTGCGAGCGTGGGGCCCGGACAGCACAGTAGCGCGCACGCTGAGATAGAGCTCCAGCGCCAAGCCGAGACAATCGAAGCCCGCGCCCAAGTTGGCCGTGGACGCGGGAACTCTGACTTCATACACATTGTGTCTCGGAGCGCTCATGGAATTGTGAAAACCTTCTCAAGGAATTCGCCGGTTCCCAGCTCGCACACCGAGCGGGTGGCGTTGCCCGCTATTTCCGCCGGCCGAGGACGCCGAGTATCGATTGCTTAGTGGCCTCAACGCGCTGTGGAGCGTTGCGAAACGATCCGTGAATGGGCCGAGGGTTCCCCTCGCCAGTATCGAGCGCCAGGGTTCCGCGATGATAATTGCTCACGTAGTCCGGATCCTTGAGCACATGGCCCGTGAGTACCGCAATGACAGTGTCGGTGGGACCGATATAGCCCGATGCCACGAGCCTGCGAATGCCCGCGACCGTGGTGGCCGATGCCGGTTCGCATCCGATGCCGTCGCGGCCGATCATGCTCTTGGCGTCGGCGATTTCCTGTTCGCTGACGCTGATGATCCGCCCGTGCGAGCGCAACACGACGCGCAACGCTTTTCTCCAGGAAATGGGCGCGCCGATCTTGATGGCCGTCGCGAGAGTGCGCGGATGCTCGACCGGAGCCATGGTGCCGGGCAATCGCGAGTCATCCAACCATGATTCCGACGACAAGGGTTCTGGCGACGATGGCTGCGGCGAGGATTGTGCAGGGGGCCGTTGTTTCGGGCCGAGTGTGGCGAACAACCGGGCCAGCGGCGCGGAGCCCTCCGCTTGAATGACGCTGAGCTTCGGCAACCGATCGATCAAGCCGAGCCGAAGCAGCTCCTCGAATCCTTTGCCGAGCGCCGTGCTGTTCCCCATATTGCCGCCGGGAACAACCACGTGATCGGGCCCCCCCCAATCGCACTGCTGCATCAATTCGAAGGCAACGGTCTTCTGGCCTTCGACGCGAAAGGGATTGATGGAGTTGGCGACATAAATCGAGGGCTCGTCGCCGAGGTCCTGGATCAGGCGCATGCAATCGTCAAAATTTCCGTCGAGCTCGAAGATGGTGGCTCCGTAATCCATGCTCTGCGCGAGCTTGGCGGCGGAGATTTGTCCATAGGGGACGAGAATCGCGGCTTGCAATCCCGCCCTGGCGGCATACGCGGAGAGACTGGCGGCCGTGTTGCCGGTGCTGGCGCAGATGACCGTCTCCGCGCCCAGCACAACGGCCTGTGTGAGTGCGGCCGTCATGCCCGTATCCTTGAAGGAGCCGGTAGGATTGCATCCCTGGTGCTTGAGGCGCAGGCCGATCAAGCCGGCATATTCGGCGCAACGAGGCGCGTCGTAGAGCGGTGTGTTCCCCTCGAAAAGCGTGACCACGGGGGCCGAATCTTCAAAGGGAAGCAGTTCCCGAAAGCGCCAGACTCCGCTTCGGTCGCGCGCATCGCGCGATCCAGCGCGCACCGCCCAGAGCTTGCGCAGCCCCGGCGCCTCGTTCGCCGGAGGAAGGTGCACGTCGATCTCGAGAGGTCCGCCGCAGCGCGGACATACGTAAATACGCTCGCTGATTGCGTATACGCCCCCGCAATGCGGGAGAATGCAGCGCTGCACGGCCTTCGGTTTCAGTTCTTCCGCCGCTTTCAACGTTTGCGCAGACATTTCAGGAAACCTTCACGGCGGGTTCCAGCTTGGCGGCCGCACCCAGCCGAAACTCGCGGTGCGTGGCCACCAGCGCCGCTTTCATATCCTGCACCGCCACGACGAACGATATATTCGATTCCGACGAACCCTGCGCAATGGCGATCACGTTGACGTTCTCCTGCCCCAGGGCGATGAAAACGCGCCCGGCCACGCCCGGCGTGCCGCGCATATTCTCTCCGACCACGGCCACAATGGCGATATGGGGATCGACCGTGATGTGTTCGACTTTTTCGTGCGCCACATCCTGTTTGAATTCCCTGCGCAAGGCTTCGACGGTGCGCGTGGCATCGGTGGAAGCCACGATGAAGCAAATATCGTTCCGGGACGAGGACTGGGAAATGAGCAGCACGTTGGCACGCACCTCGGCCGTGGTTGAAAACGTGCGGCCCACCACATCTGGAAGGCCGACGATGCCGGGCCCGCCGATGCTGATTAGAGTGACGTCCTTGATCGCCGTAAGCGCTTTCACGCCTCCGCCATTGCTGCGGCCCTTCGGGGTGATCTTCGTGCCAGTGTTCCCGGGCGCGAAACTGTTGCGAATCCAGACGGGAATTCCGGCCTGAGCCACGGCCCGAAGCGTCTTGGGATGCAGCACCTTGGCGCCGAAATAGGCGAGCTCGGTGGCTTCGCGATAGGAAATTTCGGGAATCGTGCGCGCGTCGGGAACGAGCTTGGGATCGGCGGTCAAAACGCCGTCCACGTCGGTCCAAATGATGATTTCGTCGGCGCCGATGGCCGCTCCCAAAATGGTGGCGGAGAAATCCGAGCCGCCCCGGCCGAGGGTCGTCAACACACCGTCGGCCGTGGCGCCGATGAAACCCGTGACGACGGGAATGACTCCGGCCTGCAGGCGCGGGCGCAGACGCGCTTCACACCGCGCCATGGTGCGGTCCATGATCGGATCGGCGCCGCCATGAAAAGGATCGGTTACAATCAATTCGGTGGCTTCGACCGCTTCGCTCGCGAGTCCAAGCTCTTCGAGACCGCCCGCGACCAGCGGAGCGGACAGCCGCTCTCCGAGGCTCGATATGGCGTCGAGCGTGCGCGGAGTGAGCTCCCGCAGCATAGCCGTTCCCTTGCACAGCCGCTCGCCTTCCTTGAAAATTTCTTCCATGCGCGCGCTCAGATTGCTGCGAGTTTCCTTCGAGCGAATGAGCGCGGACAATGCGGCGTCATGCTGCTTGCGCAGGGCTTCAAACAGGGTGGCCACGGAATCGCGTTCGCCCGCTTCCGATTGACGGGCGGCTTCGATGAGCCGGTTCGTCACGCCGCTCATGGCGGAAACGACTACAACGGCGGAACCTTCGAGGGAAGTGTCCTTCACAATTTGCGCGACGCGCGCCATGCAGGAAGCATCACCCACAGAGGTGCCGCCAAACTTCATCACTCGCAATGGTTTATTCATGTCCGATTCGATGTTTTACGATTGGGCGCGCAACACGATTTGAAGAGGCCGAAAGCGAAACGCAACATGGCGTTCAGGATGGCAGCGCCTTAAAAACTATACACTATCGGAGCCTTTTTGCGAGGCAGTAGGTGAAGGAGTAACGGCCAATCCGACAATCGGACCGATGTCGCCGCTTTTTGTTCGATGCTGCGCGAGAGCGGGACTTGGTTGGTGCGGCAGGAGCGATCAGGGATCGCTCAGGCGAGGTTGTTCGGCGACATGTCGCGCCGGCCGAGACGACGAGCGCCCTTATCGGTGACCACGACGGAATCGCCGATCTGCACGACACCGCGCCCCTTCAATCGAAATTCGGGCTTGATATCGAACACCATTCCCGGTTCGATCACCACGTCGGACCCTTCGCCATTCGATCCGGTGCGCGGGAGATCTCCCAGACCGCCGGAATGGAAGATAAGGCCTCCGGGCTTCTCTCCCTTTTCCACCAGCCGCTTGTCGTAAACCGCCAGGATTTCGTGAATGGTCTTTCCGGGGACGACGGCGTCCATCACGATGTGAAACGTATCCAGGCAATAGTGGCTGAGAGAAGTCCAGTCGGCGCTGGCCGGGCCGAGCAGCACGGACTGGTTGGTCTGCGAACCGTATCCGAGGACGCATCCCGTGCATTCCTGCGTCAGAACCTGGCCCGCAGGCATCACTTCTTCCAACGGCCGATTCAAAGCGGAATTTCCTCCCGCGCCTGTGCGAATGCTGACGCGCCAGGGCCGTTCGCCGGAAGCGTTCACCATGGCCTCGTACATGGCCAGCCAAACAACGCGGTGAATCACGCCGGGATGGGCCGTCGCCATCATGGCCTGGATGCCGACTTCGCTCACCAATGTGGCCTTTTCGAGCACGGCAATCTCTTCCGGGCTGTGCACAAGCTTCAGCTTCCATAAGAGGCCGCCAACGGCTTCAAATTTGGCTTGCGGGAACGCTTTCAAAATGCGGTCGTACGTGGTGTAGCTGATTTCCCCTTCCGGCTGGCGCGGGGCGTTCGCCAGGTCGGTGACACCGATGCGCGCCTGCGCCATATTCATCTCTCGCAGGGAGTCAATCATGGGAGCCGACCACATTTGCTCTCCCGGCACGATGCGAATATCGATGCCGCGCTCGGCAGCCATTTTCTCCTCTGGCGTTCCCCTCACCTGAGCCGTCGAAAATGCGGTGACTTTGCCTTCCAGGGGCAGAATCACATATTTGAAGGGCAGGCTGTTGCCTGTGAACCATTCCACATCGGCGTCGCCATCAATACGCTCGGAGATCATCTCCCCGCTGTGATGCTGCGAGACCAGCAGGCAATCGAGCTGCAGCTCTTTCATCTTCCGGCGGGTGATATTCCAGCGGCGCTGCATCTCTTCGAGTGACCAGGCTTTGGACATCGACGCCGGGGTGAGCGGTTGAATTCCTTTGGGGGAGGACGTCGCGGACTGAGCGGGCCGCGCCCAAACAGGCAGGAAAGAACCAGCCAGAGAAGCGGCGAAACCTGTGGAGGCGCTTTGCAGGAAAGTTCTGCGCGGGAAGCGATGCCCAAAATGCCAGTCTAAATTTGTCATGATTTTCCTCCACGATGGGGCCCAGTCGATCGCCTCACGGCCATGCGGAGCGGACTACAGACCGGCTCGTACAATCGACGCGGCCCGTATGCCGCAGGTTCATCTGCAATAATGCCGGCAACTGTACCATTGCACACGTCGATTTCAAGTTTTTTCAATACGGCGGAAGGCGAGATGCGTCGTGCGCCGACTTACGAGAGCATCCATCATGTAGATGTACGAGCCCACGCGTGGCGGCGTGAAGCGATCGTGATACGTGTTCGCGTTTACTTTTTTTTGCCACCGTGCGTTCTTCCATAAGCAAGAGTTCTCGTTCAGACGGACGGGTGACATTTTGTGGTATTCTATTTCGGTGCACACCGACCATCTCTCTAATTACAACGCAGCGGTTGACGAACAATGTCATTGAGAAAGGAAAGCAAAGGCGTGGGAAAGTTCAGAAATGGGGCAATCGTACTATTTGTAACACTATTGTTGTAGGGGTTGAATGTGTGGCTGCGTGACGGACGCAAAAAAGGCTTGACAAGAATTGGCACAGTATGGAGAATCGGTTCCGCGCCAGTTCCTGCCTTCCCAAGAAAGTGACGTTCCTCCCCTTCGCATTGCCGGAATAGTCTGCGAGGAGATCCGGTGGCGGACAAAGAAGTGACAGAAAGTAGCACAGTAATGGACCGTGAAGTCATTCGCTGTCAGGTATGCGGGCTGGTGCAATATCGGACACGCACAGGCAACTGTCGTCGTTGTCTGCGCTTGCTTCCTCCTAAGGTAACGTTCGTCATTCCGACGCCGTCGCCTCAGGACTTGCCGGGAGACGACCGTCAACTGTTTGAAAGCTGGCCCAATCGCGACACTGTCGAGAACATAGGCCAGCGGATTCGGCAGTTGAGGGAATCTCGCGGCATGACGCAGAGCCAGCTTCAGGCACGTTCTCGTGTCTCACGCTCGTACTTGTCCCGGATCGAAAGCGGACAGATGACACCCAGCCTCGGAACGCTCGAGAAGATCGCCGAAGCGCTGGGAGTCGGGCTGAACCGTTTCTTCGTGCCGGAGACAAACGGGGAGACGGTTCTTGAGGACCCGTTTATTCAGGGGCTCCGGCCGTTCTTGCGTCAGCTCGACTGGACGCAGTGGCAGGGCATTTTGAAGAGGCTGCAAGCGATCAGCGATCACGTCAGCACGAACCAGCTGCGTCCGCTGCCGCCCCAGCCGACCGAAAGAATGCCGCATAACCTGCCGCGCCGACATCAGCACGTCGGCAGCTCCGCAGCATCCATCCACCGCTAACCATCACATTAACGGCAAGGCGCAACACATACGAAACCAGGGCCGGCCCGAATGCTCGCCTCGGCGATGCACCGGGCCTCCCAACTTCGGCGGGAGGCTATCGCCTGTTCGGTGTGGCCCGGCTCGACGAATGCGGGCATGGACCGGCGATCAGGATCATCCGAAGGATGGTTCGCAGGGGCGCGCCTCCACGCAAGATGCGCTTTTCGAATTGTCAGCCGGCAGAGCGGCTCAGAAGAAACGAACCTTTACGTCCGGGCGCCTCTCAAGGTGAACGGTATCGACAAAGCGCACCTGAGGTTCTTCGTGGGTAAGGATGAGCGAATGAGTGCGGATACCCTCGCCAAAAAAACGCACGCCACGCAGCAGACTGCCGCCCGTGACGCCCGTGCAGGCAAAAATAAGCCGCTTGCCCGGCGCGAGATCGCCGGTGTCGTAGATGCGATTGCCGTCCTTGATCCCCATCTGGGCCAGCCTCTCGTGATGCTCAGGCTTTGACACCACGAGGCGACCCAGTATCTGGCCGTTGAGGCAGCGGAGCGCGGCAGCGGTTAACACTCCCTCGGGAGCGCCGCCGATACCCATGACCGCATGGACGCCCGTTCCAACCACCGCGGCGCTGATGCCGGCGGAGAGGTCGCCGTCGGAAATCAGGCGGATGCGCGCCCCGGCCTTGCGAATATCCTGAATCAGTTTCTGATGGCGGGGACGATCGAGGACGATCACGACGAGGTCGTCGATATCGCGGTCCAGACGCTTGGCAATGGCGCGAAGATTGTGCTCGACGGGAGCATCGAGCTCGACCGCACCCTTGCAGGAAGGGCCGACGATGATCTTTTCCATGTACAGATCGGGAGCGTGCAGCAGTCCGCCACGATCACTCGCCGCGAGAACGACGATAGCGTTGGGTTCCCCGGTGGCGCATAGATTGGTCCCCTCGAGGGGATCGACGGCGATATCGACTTCCGGGTACTTTCGACTCTTGTCGCGGACGGCGGCCCCGACTTTTTCACCAATGTAGAGCATGGGGGCTTGATCGCGCTCGCCCTCGCCAATAACAATGGTGCCGTCCATTCCAACCGCGTCCATGGCGGAGCGCAGGGTCTCGACAGCCGCCTGGTCCGACTTGTGCCCATCGCCAAGACCCATGGTCCGGGCGGATGCAATCGCAGCTTCTTCTACCACGCGCAAGAATTCCAGACCAAGTGCCTTCTCCATGAGACTCCTTATGAGCGTGAGGGTGATACGGGGCGCCGGGTTGCGTCCCCGCGCTTATCATAAATCATAAACCAATTCGCTTCCAGAATGCGCGGCGGGTGCGCGGATTCAAACGAAAGCGGCAATTCCGGTGATGCGCTCGCCGATAATGAGGGTATGGATGTCGTGCGTGCCTTCGTAGGTATATACAGATTCGAGGTTGGCCATGTGGCGCATGATGGAATAGTCGTCGACGATGCCGTTGGCGCCCAGAATCTCTCGCGCCAGGCGAGCCGTTTCGCGCGCCATCCAGACATTGTTCCGCTTGGCCATGGAGATATGCGACGGATGGGCACGATCCTGGTCCTTCAGACGGCCCACTTGCAGCATCAGAAACTGCGCCTTGGTGATTTCCGTGATCATCCAGACCAATTTCTCCTGCACAAGCTGGTGCGACGCGATCGGGCGATTGTCGAACTGCTTGCGCTGCTTGGCGTAGGTCAGGGCCGTGTGGTAGCACGCCATGGCCGCGCCAATCGCGCCCCATCCGATGCCATAGCGAGCCTGGTTGAGGCAAGAAAGAGGTCCCTTCAGGCCTTCGACATTGGGCAGCAGATTGGCGACGGGAATTTTGCAGTCCGTGAGAGCCAGGCTGGATGTGACCGAGGCGCGCATCGAATGCTTGCCGTGGATATCCTGCGCCTTGAATCCCGGGACGCCTTTCTCGACGAGAAAGCCGCGCACTTTGCCATCCTCGCATTTCGCCCAAATCAGGGCCACGTCCGCAATCGATCCGCTGGTGATCCACATTTTCTCGCCATTCAGGACGTAGCCCGTCCCCCGCCGCACGGCGCGCGTCAGCATCCCTCCCGGATTGGAGCCGAACTGCGGCTCCGTCAATCCAAAGCAGCCGATCGCCTTTCCCTGCTGCAACAGGGGCAGCCACTTTTCTTTCTGTGCGTCCGAGCCGAAGGCATGAATGGGATACATCACCAGAGCGGACTGCACCGACACGAAGCTGCGTAGCGCGGAATCGCCGCGCTCGATCTCCTGCGTGACGAGCCCATATTCCACGTTGGACATGCCCGCGCATCCGTAGCCCTGAAGGTTCGCGCCGAAAAGACCCAATTCCGCCATCCTGGGCACGAGGTGGGCCGGGAACTTGCCCTCCCGATCGTGCTGTTCGATGATCGGGAGAACCTGCTCGTCGACAAACCGGCGAGCCGTTTGTCTGGCCAGCTTTTCTTCGTTGCTCAGCAAGGAATCGAAGTCGAGAAAATCAACTCCGGGGAATGAGGGCATTCGGGATATCTCCTCAAGACCGCCTGTGGGACGGCCCAGCGGCCATTCTATCGGAGAAGCGGCTCGTGCCGCGACTGGAAATCCCGCCCCGGATTTGTGTTCAAGTTTAGAATGATCGATGACACTCGGATTAGGCGCGACCTTGCAAAGTAGATGGGGAAAGATGCCCCCCAGGCCGCCAGCGATCGGCAAACATGATGCGAGGCCGAACATAAGCACTCTTATTACTTATTTTAGGCTTGCAGAGTTGCCCTTGATCTGGGGTAGCCCTCCCGGAGGGGGGAGTGTCCATATGCCAAGCGATCCAGCAACATCCGTGCACGGCGGCAGTGCGGGCGCCGATACACAGACAGCGCGACACGGCGCCTTTTGCAGAGATCGACGTGCTCTGGATCACCGCCGGGCTGGGCTGCGACGGGGACACGATCGCCATGACGGCGGCGACACAGCCGAGTGTCGAAGATATTCTCATGGGCGGGGTACCCTGGATTCTCAAGGTGAATTTCCACAACCCCTTCCTCGCATTCGAAAATGGCGAAGATTTTCTGAAGGTTTTCCACCGCGCGGCTGAGCGCAAACTTTCGCCGTTCATTCTGGTGATGGAAGGTTCCGTCCCGGACGAGAAAAATAAGGCCGAAGGTTACTGGGCCTCTTTCGGGACCGATCAAAAAACCGGCAGCCCATCCTGACGTGCGATTGGATCGACCGGCTGGCGCCGAATGCCTGGGCCGTCGTAGCCGCCGGGACCTGCGCAACCTACGGCGGGATTCACGCCATGGAGGGAAATCCGACGTGATGCATCGGCCTGGCCGACTATCTGGGCTGGAAATGGAAATCGAAGGCGGGTATCCTGACCGTGTGCGTCCCGGGGTGCCCGGTGCAGCCGGACAACTTTATGGAGACGCCGCTCTATTTGCTGCACATGGCGACGGAAAAGTTCCAATGATTCCCCTGGACGAAGCTTGTGTCCTGCGTGGCCTTTCGGCCAGACAGTGCATGAAGGATGCGACCGGGGCGGCTATTACGAGCAGGCCGAATTTGCAGAGGAATACGGCGCTATTCAGTGCATTGTGAAGCTGGGATGCTGGGCGCCGGTAGTGCAGTGCAACGCGGGAAAGCGCGGGTGGTCGGCGGCTGCCCGGACGTAGGCGGCATCTGCATCGGTTGCACCATGCCGGGTTTCCCCGACAAATTCATGCCGCTCATGAACCAGCCGCCCGGTTCGCTGCTGTCCTCTCACGCAGTAACGATCTACGGGAAGGCAATTCATGCGTTGCGAAGGTTTACGCAAGCGTCGCTCAACAAAGAGCCGAGCTGGCGTCGCCGGCAGTCGAAGACGGAAGAAACCGGGGCCGATACTTAGCGCAGATATGCTTTTTTGTGGCGGGTTACGGGCTGTTGCGAGGTCTCCCGCCGAAATGCCAAATGTCGATAGAACATGATCGTGGATTGATGAATGACGAGCGCCGAAATCCGGCAGAAAAGCAGATGGCAAGCCAGCCGGACGCGGAAGCCGTTCTCAGCGAGCTGGCCTCTCTGTTTTCGAGCCATGCGGCGTCTTCAGAAGCTCCCGAAGGTTCGACGGACAGAAGGCACGAAGAGGCCGGCGCGGATGAGACGGCACCGAAACCCGAGGACATGTACAGGGCCCTCGTGGAACAAATCCCCGCCGTGGTTTTCATCGCCTACCTGGAGCGCGGAATCAGCGAAGCGTACGTCAGCCCCCAAATCGAATCCGCGCTGGGCTTTTCTCGGGAGGAATGGCTCGAGGACCCCATTCGCTGGTATCGGCATATTTATCCGGAGGACAAACATCGCTGGAGTGTGGATGCCGCCGACCTGTTTGCCAAGGGCAAGCCCTTGAAATCCTCCTACCGCGTGATCGCACGCGACGGAAGAGTCGCCTGGTTCCAATGCGAAGCCAAGATGGTGCGCAGGAAGGACGGCCGTCCCTGGTTTCTGCAAGGCGTCGGCTTCGATATCAGCGGATTGAAGCAAACGGAAGAAGCGCTCCAGGAACGCACGGCCGCGCTACAAAATCTCTCGTCGCATTTACTGCGCGCGCAGGACGAAGAACGCCGGCGAATTGCGCGAGAGCTGCACGATAGCCTCGGACAGTACCTGACCGCATTGAAGATCAATCTCGATCTGATCAGCCGGTCCAGCGGGAGCGGGATCGATGCATTTTGCGCGGAATCCCAGCAGATCGTGGAGCGCTGCATCCATGAAACCCGCACTCTCTCCCACTTGCTGCATCCGCCACTGCTCGACGAAATCGGTTTTGCGGCGGCCGCGCACTGGTATGTGGAGGGGTTTGCCAAGCGAAGCGACGTCAGGGTCACATTGGATTTACCGGCCAAGCTTCAGCGCCTGCCGGATGCCGTCGAAATCGCCCTCTTCCGCGTGTTACAGGAAACTCTCACGAATATCCACCGGCATTCCGAGAGTCCAACGGCGGAGATACAACTAGGGATCGACGACGCCGAGGTCTCTCTCAAAATCAAAGATCACGGCCGCGGCATACGGGCGGGACTGCTGCAGCAGTTTCAAAAAACAGGCGGGGGAACCGGAGTGGGCCTTTCCGGAATGCGCGAGCGGGTGAATGAGCTGGGGGGACGGCTGGAAATCAGTTCCGATAGCGAGGGCACGTTTGTGAACGCCACCATTCCAGTTTCCGCCAAATGTGAATCATAAGTCCGCTGCCATCGACGAGCCGACGGCTTGCGTTGTCTTCGACTTCTGAAATGATTGGAATGGCCAAAAAGCGCGCCGCGATCTTTCATGGATTTACAAACGCAGCCCTACAACCGTAGCCCTGGGGCTTGCGATCATGCGCCGGAAAGGCAAACGGCTACCGGGAAATGCTGGAAGAATTCGATTGCGGGTACAGGGGCGGCGGGAAGATCGAGACTTTTTCCAGTGATCGCTTCCTGCCAGCGGGAACCCGCGGGACAATCGACCATCGCTCCGTCCAAATGATCGATTTGCGAACTTAGACGCGGCACAACGACGAGCAACGTTTGCGCTCCATACCTCCGAATGAAAGAGAAGACATGATCGGCGGCAGGGCCCTGGACGGCAACCGACGCATAATCGCCGCGCGAGAACAAGTCCGGGTGATCTTTGCGAAGGTGAAGAAGGGCGTGGACCACAGCCAATTTAACGGCACCCGTTCTCCACTCTTCGTTGAGCGCTTTGTCTAGAAAAGATATGCGGTCGTGGGCGCGAGATTCTTCGACTTGAAGCAGAAGGTCGCGGCGGATTTTGAAATCAATCGGGCGTCGATTGTCGGGGTCCACAAGACTCAAATCCCATAGCTCGGCTCCCTGATAAATGTCCGGCACTCCCGGCAGGGTCAGCTTGAGAACGGCCTGGACGAGGCTGTTTGTGACGGCTGCGCGCGCCACTCGTTCCTGGAAGGGTAAAAACTCCTTGAGGAACTCATTCGGACCCGAAATGTCGAGAGCCTTCCCCAGAAAGCCGGCCACGCCGCGTTCGTACTCTTCATCCGGGGCCGCCCAACTGGAATGGAGCTTGGCTTCCCGCACCGACTTGATCATGGCCGCTTCCAGCCGGTCCGCGAACTGACGAAGCTTGCACGCGTCGACCGGATCGGCGCCCGTCAACTCCATGGGCCACGCTCCCAGGATCAACTGGTACAGCAGATATTCGTCGTTCGGATACGGCGTTTGGCTGGGCCATTGGGTCCGCAAAATCCGGCTCCAGCTATTCACCTGGCGGTCCCACTCCTCGGGCATTTCCGTCAGGACGTTCAATCGAGCGCGAACATCTTCTCCTTTTTTCGTGTCGTGAGTGGAAGTTCCGAGCATGGCCGCGGGCCAACACTCCGAGCGCTCTTGATTGAATCGATGAAAGCGTTCGATGCCGGTACCGAATTGTTCGGGATTGCCTCCTACTTCATTGAGCGAGACCAAACGGTTGTAGCGGTAGAAGGCCGTGTCCTCAAGGCCCTTGGCCATGATGGGGCCGCTATACTGCTGGATTCTCATCGCCAGGCGCACGACGGACTCTCGGCTGTAGCCGCTTTTCGGAACCGCCACGAGATCGATCGTCAGCAGACGCTGGAGAAAATCGAACGCGCTTTTGTCCGCAATCTTGGCGGCTTGCCGGGCTTCTTCCACGGCCCGTTCGATATACCGGCGGTCGGACTCGCTCGGCCCGTCCCTATCCACATAGGTGCGGTAGACGGAGAATCCGGCAATGATCTGCTTGAGGGCCTCATGGAGAATATTCTCGGTGAAGTCGCACGTTTTGTAGCTTTGACGCGCCACTCGCCCGGCGGCCCGCGCGAGGCTGTTCAATTCACTTGCCATTTCATTTTCCATGATGGCAATTTTGCATTCGCGGACGATGCGGAAGAATGGGCGGTATTCGCCGGTGAAATCCTGGTAGATTTTGGTGAAGGCGCGCTCGGCAGAGTGGTCCACAAACAACCCGCCGACCATGTTCGCAAAGTCATACCCGGTGGCGCCATCGACATCCCAATCCTCGTGCAGCCGCTCATCCGGCCCGAGAATTTTCTCGACAACCAGGTAGTAGCGGCGGGCGGACCTTTGGCGAAGGCGAATCGTGTAGCGCTTCGGGTCGAGCAGGCCGTCGATGTGATCGATGCGAAGGCCGTCGATGGCGCCGGATTCGATCAGTTCGAACACCAGGCGATGCGCGATATCGAACAGTTCGGTATGGTCCATTCGAATGCCCGCGAGTTCGTTGATGTTGAAAAATCGGCGATAGTTGATATCGTCCGCCGCGACACCGAAGTAGGCGACTCGCCAATGCTGGTCACCGATCAGGTCTTCGAGTGCCCGGAACGTTTCCGGCTTACCCGCGTGGCCATTGAACAGGTCCAAGGCGCCCTCGACGGCATGCGCCACGTCGTCACATTGCGCGACGAGCGCCGCGAGTTCACGCTTCAACTCCTGGGCGCGTCGCGGGATATGAGGCTGATATTCAGGCAGGCCCGCGAAGGCGTCGCTGAGGCGTTCGAGTTCGGGATGGCTATCGCCCAAAATACGCCCGTAGTGCAGCGGATTGATGGGCAGCTTGTGGGTGTTGTAAACCCAAACGGCAAAGCTGCCCTCCTTGTCGTCAAACTTCAGTACGATCTCGCCATTTTCAAGAGCCTTTCCGTACTGTTCGCCCAGGAATGGAACCAGGATCTTTCCTTGCAGGTAATTTTTCTCCGTGTCCCAATCGATATCGAAATATCCCGCGTAAATGGAATCACGCCCCCACTCGAGAACGTCGAGCCACCAGCCGTTGTCCGACCCGCCGACGCCCATGTGGTTGGGAATAAAATCAAGGATTTGACCGAGACCCTCCCTCTGGAGAGCGGCCACCATTTCCGCGTATTCCGTCCGAGAGCCAATCTCCGGATTGAGAGAATTGTGATCGACGATGTCGTAGCCGTGAGTGCTTCCCGAACGCGCATTCAGATACGACGAAGCATATAAATGGCTGATTCCCAGCCGTCGAAGGTAGTCCGCCAGTTCCGTCGCTCTTGCGAATCCGAAATCCTTGTTGAATTGCAGGCGATACGTGGCTCGCGGAGCATACGGCAGGGCTTCTTTATTGGGTGCGGGCATATTGAGTTACTACCTTTGCTTCGGGCGCTCGCGCCTCATGCGTTCGAAGATCGAATCGATTGACCAATCCTTATTCCGCCATCTTTCGAGGGCCAGAATGCCACCCAGATCGTCGAACGGATAGGTCACATAGGAGCCTTGCGATGGAAGGCGACCAACGGAACCCAATAAAGACGGATGCACTGTCTTGCGTTCTTATCTTCCACCGAACACGACTACAACTTCCTTGAATGGTCCTCGATGGTGCTTATGACAACAATAATCTGTGCGATGGCGCTTAGTCCGATGGTGCAAGCTCAAGGCGCTGACGCCAAGCCTACCGACCCTCTGCTTGGCCCAGGTGCAATTTCATCTTTAACGCGAGTCTCATTTTTAAACTCCAAACAACATGCCAAGTATATACCTTCTCGTTGCGTTCGCATTATCGTAAATATGTTCATCTGGAGCGCTCTTAGTGGCCTGTCGCAGAGTAACCATTACTAGGCTGTTACCATCAAAGCTGTCATGGCTACCGGCAGTGAAGTCCTGCTCACCCGACAACAGCATTCCGACCTAAACAGCATCGCCCAGTCTCGTTCTCTGCCCGGGGGATACGTATTTCGCTCCAAGTTGATTCTGATGCTGGCGGAAGGCACGTCCTTCAACGCGATCAAGCGACAACTCCAGACCACGGCGCCCACCATTGTTCGCTGGAAGCAGCGCTTCCGGCGTTACGGACTCGAGGGACTGGACACTATCATCCCGGGCAGACGCGCAAGGTTCCATTTAAACGGACATCAAATTTGGAAATGCGTAATAGAAGAGCAAAGCAATCAAGATGAGGTAGGCGAGAACCACGAGAGTCCAGCCCATATTGTGCCGGATGATCTGACCTTCGCTGCGTACAAATTTGCTGGTGGAAACGCCGACGCTGGCTGTCTGCGGCGCGATGGGCTTTCCCACTTCCGCACCTACGGAGTTGAAAGACGGCAGCAGCAGGACCGGCAAGTTCAGAAGCCGTCCTGTTACGGCCTGAACGGGCCCGAACATTGCGTTCGTAGAGGTGTTACTTCCCGAAAGGGCCACGCCGATCCATCCCAAGACCGGTGCGAGCACGACAAAGAATACGCCGATCTTCGAAAGGCCAAACGCCAGCGAGTTGGCCATTCCGGTGAAAACGAAAATGTAAGCGAGGGCGAAAATGAAGAAGGCGACTAGCAAAGCACCCCACATCTGTTTGAACGTTCGAGCAAAGACCTGCGCAACGATTGCAGCTTTCGGCCGAAAGATGGCGAGGATCACCAGCCAGGAGACGAAGATGGAAGTGCCGCCCCCGAAAGGCGAAAAATTGAAAATGGATAAAATCGGTTTATGGGTAATTGAGGATATAGCTCCGACCGAGAGCTTGAACCAACTAATCGCGGGCAGATGAGACTGTGGCCCGGTCCATGCTACTACAACGATAATAAGCACAATGTAGGGTACCCAGATCAAGAACGACTCGCGACCCGAAGTGAATTCCACCCGATTCGACGGTGTGATCGTGGCCGGGTCCAGCGGGACACCGCCGAAGCCGCGAATTGTCTTCGGGCGCCAAATTTTTACAAAGAAGAACAAGACCCAGAACGAAACTAATGCCCCACTCAAATCCGGCAGGTAGGGACCCAAGTAGCGAGCAACCGGCCATTGTCCAGCGATGAAAGAAAGCGAACCAACAATGGCAAGAGGCCACGCCTCGATCATTCCTTCCCATCCGCTGACGAGGTAAATCAGCAACCACGGCGGCAGTATCGCGAGGATTGCAACGATATGGCCAATTGACGCTGAGAGCGCCATTAAGGGGAGACCAGTGACGGCTGCGAGTCCAAGGATGGGAGCTCCCAGTGCACCATAAGAAACAGGCGCGTTATTGGCTAGCGCAGCGACGCGGATCGCTTCGAGATCGGCAATGCCCAAGCCAATCAACATTGGCGAAACGACAGCCCATGGATATCCGAAGCCGACGACTCCCTCCAGCAAGGCGCCGAAGGCCCATGCCAGCATGATGGTCTGAATGCGAATATCGGCGGTGGCGTGGTGCACCATCCAGTTCTTGAATCTTTCGAAGATCCCAGTGAGAACCAGGGTGTTGAAAATAATCAGGCCCCAGAAGGTAATCCAATCAATCACCCACACGCCGGTAAGGCCACCGTATAGGTAGGACTTCAACGTATCGTGGAGAGGTGCGTGCCACACCAGGACGCCCAAGGGAATGGTGATAATCCCTGCGACAATGGTTGTGAGCCACGCCGTCATGCGCAGAACAGCGAGCATGAAGAGCAAGGCAACAAGTGGAGACAAGGAAACGAAAACGGTGAGCCAGAGACTTCCTAGGGGATTGAGCGTTTGGGTGAACATCCGGTTTCAATCCCTCGGGCACGAAGTTCAGGCTGCTTCGCATGGCGTCCCCGAAAACGGGGCAGGAATCCATTTCTTCTCGGCATTGGCCACACCCTTATACCGGGGCAATCCGGGAAAAGCAACCGATCAGGCATTGCAATAGCAGGTCTTTCTGGTTTCTGCGGTCTGGTCAGGGAGTAAGGTGCGCGAGATCGTGGGGCTGTATTTGAATCCACCGGAGAATAATGCTGTGATTCTGTATGTAGATGAAAAGAACCAGATGCAGGCGCTGGAATGCAGCCAGCCGATGCTACCGATGGACAGATCCATAGGGAGGCGTTACGCACGACTACCGGCACCCCCGTATGACCACGCCATTCGCGGCACTGGACATGGCCAAGGGGACGGTGATCGCACATTACCGGCGGCGTCATCGCACCAGGAGTATTGGGACTTTTTGCGGGAGATCGAAAAGAACGCCTTGAGAACTGGACGTCCACGTGATCGTGGACCGCTATGCCACGCATAAGTATCCGTGCGTGAAACACTGGCTGGCAGCGCAGCGACGCTTTCATATGCACTGCACCCCGACCTAGACCTCATAGATGAACCTGTTGGAGACCTGGCTCAACTGGATCATTCAGCGAGCGATTCGGCGGGGAGCCTTCCGCAGTGTGAAGGAACAGGTGGCAAAGATCAATCAGTTGGTGCGTGCCGAAAATACACGGCACGTCCCTTCGCGTGGGCTGCACCGACGGTTCCATCTTCGCCAAAGTCCAGCGACTATACGAACGTATTCCCGGGACTGGGCTCTAGCAGGCTGCTGAAAAATTGGGCGGGGCGGGCAATTTCTGATCTCGTTTGCGTCATTTCCGAGTGCTGGGCGTTTTGGGGCTGGTTTTTCGCGCTGCCGAGCGCCCCAGGTGGGCGTTTCAGCACTATGCAGAGACACTTCGGCCCGGACTTACTGCGCTCGAACTGCAGCGGCCATAAGATTTCGCATGCGCACCAGGTTGTAGGCGGCGCACGCAAAGCTGAACATTCAATCGACCTTCAATGTTCCCCGCAAGAGCCGCTCGCTGCGCACCGAGCACAGCATCTGCAAAAGCTGCGCACGCAACAACTGCTTCGGCGGAATCGCGACAAGCTTGCGATCATTCCACCGGGAAACCGTTTCGATTCGTGCGTTCTCAACACCGCGGTGCTTACGCGATACGGATCGAAGCCATTTTGTTGAGCTTCTCCTAAATCCAGGCATGAATTCTGAACGCGTTCCCAGTCATCGACATAGCGTCTTATGACGCAATCAGATTTGTCGAGTAGCATCGCTCGGGCACGCCGGTCCGCCTCTGGAGGAGTTTCTCCGAATCCGAGCGCGAGGCAAAAATCCCCGCGGCACGCTTGCAGATCGATCTCCGCGGTCAATGTGCGATGTTCCCATCCATAGCCCGTGTATAGAACCAAGTCATGCGCTTGTGCTCGCTTATGTCCGTCCAACCATCGCTGCGCCCGACGTAACCACGGCTCCTGCCAAGAAAGGGGATCGAACATGCGAGCGACAGAACGATATCGCCTCGCTGGGCAAAGAGCATCGGTATGCTCTTGTAATCGCCCAGCCATCCATCATTGCCGTGCCCCTGGTCGTTGACGTGGGGCGCCAACAGAAGATAGAGGCGGTCACAACCGTCCTTACGATGCGATAGCGGTTCAACTTGAACCCATAAAGCCACCTCCGCGATTTTCAAACCAGCCAATAGCTTTCCGGACGGTCAAAATCACGTCAGGCGGCGAAGCGCACGGCGCGCCTCGGGAATCACCAATGGCACGGAGGCAAACGTAGCTGCGGAAGCAAGGAGACACCAAAAGCACAAGGTACGGTGTTTCCGCCATTCCTCAAGCGTGTATTTGGCCGCCACAACGGCATCGAACCCTACCTTCGCGGCCAGCGCGATGGGAAGCAACGGTTGCTCGTTCGCTCTGTCGGGCGACCCCATCGCGGCTAAGGTCATCGTCGCCGCATAACTACCCATAGCCAGAACGGCATCAGGCGTTGCGAGGAGTGAATAAGCCTTGGCTGATCCAGTGATATTGTCTGAATCGAATCGAGGCAAGCGTGGTTCCGGAACGTGTTTCAGTATTCCCAATTGATACAATGCGATTACGCCCATCGAAGCATTCGCTGCCAGGAATAATCCGAATACACCGCGGCGGCGTCGAACAGACTTGCGTGAACCATGGCGAAGGTCTGAACCCAACGCCTCGGATTTTTGTTTGTTTTTTTGAATTAGTTCCATCGCCTCCCCCCGAGCACGGCCGCGCAAGCCAGGACCGCAACGCCCAAGCCGGCCGCAGTCAGCCAACCACGATGGGTTGTTTGCCAGAGCTGGACGCTATTGTCATGCGCTTCATTGTCAAAGATTCCGTGAGCGCCATGGTCTCCCGCGACCGGCTCAAACAGATTGTTGGGACGATCAGTGCTGATCGGTTCATCTGTTTGTTGGCCATCGTAGCAGGTGCGTGCGAGATACAGATCCAGCAGCCCCGGCGCAATCTTGTTAGCCTCGATGGCTTGTACTGTGGGTCCACCGACATAAACTTCCCGGCGCTTGTGATGCGCCGCCCAAACAATGGCTTCGGCAGCGACTTCGGGCTGAAAGATAGGTGGAACCGGCTGTGGATGACGCGGAAGATTCGTTTTGCACCAATCGAATTGTGGAGTGTTCAGTGCCGGCATCTGCACCATCGTCAAATGAATATTGCTGTGATCGTGAATGAGTTCCGAACGCAGGGAGTCGGTAAAACCTCTGATGGCGTGTTTTGCTCCGCAGTAGGGAGCTTGCAAGGGAATCGACCGATACGCGAGCGCGGAGCCGACCTGCACAATGCTTCCGCGGTTTCGCGGATACATCCTTTTGAGGGCAGCCATTGTGCCGTATACCGTTCCGAGATAAGTGACTTCTGTCGCTCTCTTGAATTCATCCGGAGTGATCTCTTTCAGAGGTGAGAAAATTGTCGTCATCGCATTGTTCACCCAAATATCGATGGGTCCGAATTGCTTTTCGACGGCTTCCGCGGCAGCCTCGACCTGATTGCTGTGAGCAACGTCCGTCGGAATCGCCATCGCTTCGCCGCCATCCGCTTCAACGTCAGATCGAGTCCCTTCCAAGCCATCCTTCCCACGTGCGAGAAGTCCAATGCGCGCGCCTCTGCGCGCAAAAGCCCGAGCTGTAGCCCGGCCAACGCCAGCCGATGCGCCGGTAATAACCACAACTTCGGGGCTGCCGATGTTTCGCGGAGACATTTTCGAGGCTTCCTCCCGCATCAGGCTTTTGGCACTTCAAGTTGCGGCATTGGACGCGCGGAAAATAGACGCCGGCACGGTTTGGCAATCCAGCGTGCCCACCGCGCCGACCGCGCCACTCGAGCGCTATCCGTGGCAATTCCGGTATTGGCATACATCTGCCGGTAGAGCTTCGAGATTAAGATAAAAGCCAGGCGTCCGCGCGGCGACTTCATAAAACGGGATCGTTGCCAGATCGATCGCAGGCTGTAAAAGCGGTCCCAGACAGCTTGCGTGCGTTGCCGAATTTCATCGCCCGACATTACCGGATGCGGACAATACAGCTTGGGACGAAGCGCCTGGGGGATCAGCCAATGCCGGTTCAGCGGAATGCCGCCAATGCGCCGGGGCTCCACTTCCGGGGTCTTTTCCCATTTCGCAAAATCTATCGTGCCGGGAAACGGCGTCAGCATGACGAATTGCGCGAAAGTCACACCGGCGCGTTGTGCCACGGAGACCGTGGCGTCGAAGGTTTCCGGGAGATCGCTGGGAAGGCCGAAGATAAATGACCCCAGCACGTGCACCCCGTGCTGGCGAAACCTCTGCAATTGCTCAACCAGCTTCTCTCCTGAGCAATTAAAGTCTTTGTACACGTCCTTCAACCCTTCCGGCGTTACCGATTCCACTCCGACGAGCGCTCCTTTGATGTGCGCCAGGCGCATGGCGTCGAGATAATCCGGGTCTTCCGCGGCTTCCATGGTGATCTGTGTGAAAAACACCATGTCCTTGGGCAGCAGCGCCAGCTGCTCCATCAATCGGAAACGCTCCGCTCGAATGGCCTTGAGTTCATTGATCCGTTGCGTGTTCCCTTGCCGCATGGCCAACTGAAGGTCCGTTAGCGTGACCGGATAAAAGTTATCGTCGGCCAGCGCAACGAATCGAAACCCCATCCGCCGCAGCTGGACAATCTCCTCGATCACGGCATCGGTGGCGCGCTGGCGCGGCCGCTGGCCATCGGTCCGCCATACCGAGCAGAACGAGCAATGTTTCGGGCACCCGCGCACCGTCTGCACCGACGCCCACATGTAACGGTCCCGCGGAATCAGATCCCAGCGTGCGGGTGTGAAATTCTCGGCTTCCACGCGGCCGCCCAGGTAAATCGGCTGGGGAGCGCCCTTCAAACAGTCGGCCAACACATCCGCCCAGACGATGTCGCCGTCGCCCTTGACCACGGCGTGCGCGCCGCCTAGTCGCTTCGCTTCTTCCGAATACAATGTCGCGTGAATTCCGCCAAAGATGACATAAGCGCCGCGTTCTCGCGCCATTTTCCCCATTTCGTAACCGCGCAGGGCGTTCCCGGTATGGATGCCGATGCCTACGGCATCGCCCGGCTGGATGAGATCCAGGTCCATGGGGCTGAGCGTTTCATCCACGATAGCCGGGTCGCCGAACGTGGCAGGCGTCGCCCCTGCAATCACATAGAGCCACCGGGGCGTGATTACAGCGGTACCGAAGGACACGTGGCTGGGATTTACAAGGTGAACCTTCATGCGCTCATTTCCTTCCTTTCCTTCTCGTGAACAAATTGTAAAACGTTATTACTGGCTCGGATCGAATGTCACGTGAGACGTGGAACGCCCTTACCCCATGTGCCGGGTGGAGACAAGTCGTATCGAATCGGCGGCTGCTTTGTGCCGCGAGGTGATTTTGTAAAAGCCTCGCTCCGCTGGGAAATCAGATAGTCGGCAGTTCGTGCGGCAAGCGCTTGAATTGTGAGCCCGGGATTCGCCGACCCTTGCGTGGGCATGATACTGCCGTCGCACACAAAAAGGTTTGGAATATCGTGTGCTCTCCCGAACCTATCGACAACGGAAGCTCGCGGATCGTTCCCCATGCGCGCTCCGCCCACCAAATGGGCATAACGCGCTTCCTGGACCACTTCCTCCGCCCCAGCCGCTTTCATAATTTCCATGACTTTATTTTTGCCATACTCGATCATCTTTTTGTCGTTGTCATGCAGATTGAATGTGACTTTTGCCACCGGAATGCCGTTGCAATCTTTTTCCGCCGCCAGCTCAACGCGATTGTCTTCCCAGGGAAGGATCTCCCCGAGCAGTGCGATGGCTCCCCAATGGTTGTAGTCCATCATGATCTGGCGCATGCCCCATCCCCACGCGCCTTTGGCAACCATCATTTGCCGGGCAAAGGAAATCGGCAGCGGACCGACAGTCTGAACGGCAAAGCCGCGAGCAAATCCGCGCTTGGGATCGGTTTCGTAGAATTCTTCAGTGAGTGCATGCGCCGGAGGCGCTTTGTACATTCGTACCAGTTCTTTGAATCGGCCAAGGACAACATTTCCTGCTTGCGCCATCAGGTAACGGCCGAGAGTGCCGCTCGAGTTCGCCAGGCCGGCCTCATGGCCTGGACACGCAGAGTTTAGCAGCAGGCGCGGAGTTTCAATGGCATATCCGCAGACAATAACTGCTTTAGCTTTCTGTTCGGCCTCGCGCCCATTGGAGTCGAAGTACGCCACTCCGGTCGCACGTCCGTCGTTGCCCATGTGAATCCGGGATACCATGCAGTGGTCGCGGATTTCGGCGCCGTGTTCGAGCGCATCGGGAACGTGCGATATCAGCGTGCTTTGTTTAGCACCGACTTTGCAGCCTTGAATGCAAAATCCCCGGTAGATGCAATGTGGCCGGTCGCCGTGAGAGCCCGCGAGGATCGCTACCGGACCGCCGATGCTTACGCGGATGCCCAGCTTCGTGCAGCCCTTGATCAAAATGTCCCCGCATGCGCCCATGGGATGAGGGCCATAGGGATAGCCATGCGGATCGCCCCAGGGAAAGTAGGCGGGGCCGGAAACGGGGATTTCCTTTTCGAGCAGCTCGTAATACGGCTTTATTTCTTCATAGGAGATCGGCCAGTCAACCCCGACGCCATCCTCGGAGTGAACGCGGAAATCGGAGGGGTGCAGACGCGGTGTGAAGCCCGCCCAATGAACCGAACCGCCGCCAACTCCTCGCCCGCTGTTGTTGGCGCCAAGGGCGAGAGGATCTTCACCGCCTGTTATGCGCAGTTCATTCCAATAGAGATTGTATGAGCCCGCTTCATCGCTGACCCAATCACGTTCCGTATCCCAGAACGGGCCGGCCTCAAGCCCGACAACGCTAAATCCGGCCCGAGCCAATCGCTGCAACAGCACTCCGCCGGCCGCCCCAACTCCTACAATGCAGTAGTCTACCTGCTCGCTGTTTCGGTACCGGCGCATGGGCAGTTCGATGCGCTGCATGGCTCCGAGCATGTGGTTGTGCTCTTGAGCTTTGAAAGGGCCGCCGAAAAGAGGCTCTTTCAATGCGTGCCCCCCTGCCCAGGACTGCCTTTATGTTCCGCGGATCCGCCGACAGGCGTGAACTCTGCCGATGGCGAACCGGGAGGCGCGGCCCATTCATATCGTCGTTCATCTACTTCCCAGGGTTCCGGCTCGCCGCCTTCCAGGCGCATGTAGCCTCGCGGATATGCCGGACCGCCGAATCCGATTTCGTCCCAGGCATAGGGATGTGCGTAATACGCGCCGATTACATCCTGTACAAGAAGAAGCCAGAAGCGATGAACTAGCATCCGTTCCCAGATCTCATGTCCAGCCGGGGGAGCGCCGTCATGCAATGTTTTCAGCACGGCTTCCTGATCAACGGAATCGAGATCGATAAATGGCTTTCGGTACATTTGTTGAGCGATTTCATCGATGCCTCTCAGGCCGAGCCGATAGGCGTCTTGGTCGCTAGGCATGCCTTCGAACCGGTAGCCGTCGAGGCGGTTTTCGTACAGGCGTTCGTCGATATAATTGACCGTCGGTATTTTGTGGAATTCGTCGCGATCGTCCTGGGGCAGGATTCGGTTGCATACAGCGGTCATCAAGCGCGCTTCTTCGAGAGAAAAAAAGCGAATTGAAGGGATTTTCTCTACTCTGGCGAGGACGATTGTTCGTGTAGCCTGGTCCCAATAATCCTTCTGGCTGAGCGTACTGAAACCTGGGTAGTAGCCGGGTTGCGCACGTCGCGCCAAGGGTTTTCCCGTGTTCGGATCGACGGGTCTTCCATCATGGCTTGATCCGGGCATCAACGTTCTCTCCGAAACATGCTGGCAAGTAAGCCAAGAAATCCACATGCCGCGAAAAGCAGCGGAGCAAAGATGGGTGGGCCGAACATGATGTTGTAAACAGGGTGCTTCAAGCCGCCAGGGCGGCGCGCGACACCCCGTGCGTGATAATAAAATCCGGCGGCGCCGTCCGCGATTGCCAGCGCGGAAACGGTCGGCAAAAGTTTCTTGGCCACCCGAGGACTCTTTACTGCTCCCAGGGCCGTTCCCACCAGTATGGCGGCGATCATGATCGGGCTCCACTGCGCCTTGTATTTGAAATTGTTTTTGTAATGTGAATAAAGGGCTTCAATCCCGCTGAAAAATGCAGCGGCTGCCGTGGCGACTGCCAAGTGTCGTTGAAACCGCCCCTCTCGTAGTTCCTGAACGACTGTGACTTCATGACGGTCGAGTTTCCGTGGTAATAATTTCGACCATGCCGGAGCCGGAAGTTGCTGAGCCTCTTGCGAGGAGCCCTCGCGTCTTAAAAACGAAGCCACTAATCCGAGATACGCGCTCGTTCCGAATAGGAGAGGCGCGAAAATTGGCGGGCCCATAATTACGTTGAACACAGGCAGCCGCCAACCTCCCGGCTTCCGTTGTATCCCTCGCACATGAAAGCCGAATCCAATAAGGCAATCGGCAAGAGTCACCGCAGACACAGCGGGCAAAATAGTGCGGGCCGCCCGGCGATTCGCTGCCGCCGAAATACCGGAAACGAAGAGTGCCCCGCTGAGTACGACCGGCGTGTACATGACGGGATTGCTGTAACTGCCGCGATAGTGCTCGTAAGAGACTTCGAGTCCGGCGATTAAGCTCGATAGACCCGCAATCAGCGCCAGACCTCTTTGAAATCTTCCTTCCCTTATCTGATGCGCGATTCCGTGTTCCAAACTCTCGATCTCATCCAGAAGATCGCTGCCGGTGGACCGGTCTCTCTCTGCCTTCACAAGGGAATCCATTGATGCACCGCCATCTCTCGTTGTCTTCGTCAGCCGGCTCAAATGACTTCGCGGACTTTGTCCTTCAGAACTGTCTTGATAATTTTCCAGCTGTTTTTCTGGCCTCTCGCAAGCGATTCCGCAAATTTGAACGCTTGCTCGGAAGTAACGTTGCCCGGAAGAGGAGGTTCGTTGGCGTCTACCACGGCTTGAACAACCGCCGGTCCCTTACAAGCTAGGGCCTCTCGTAAAATGGATTTCGCCTGTTCCGGTTCTTCGATCGTGTAGCCGGCGGCGCCGCAACTCTTCGCAACGCCGGCAAAATCGATGGGTTGCAGCTCCACTCCAAACTCAGGATTTCCCTCCTGCACCATCTGCTCCCATTTGATTTGTCCGAGCACATTATTCTTAATGACGATCACCTTAACCGGCAGTTTGTACTTCACCAGCGTCGCAATCTCGCCCATCAGCATCGTCAGCCCGCCATCTCCGACGATGCAGACGACTTGTCTTCCAGGAAATGCGACAGCGGCTCCTATGCTATAGGGAAGGCCATTTGCCATGGTTGCCAGCGAGCCCGACAATGAAAACTTCATATCGCCGCGCATTTCGATGTAGCGGGCGCTCCAGGTGGCGATGGTCCCGCTATCCGATGAGACGATCGCATCGTCGTCCAGAAGCTTGCTCAGAGTCCATGTAACCACCTGCGGCTTCATTGGCTTATCTTTGCGCGTGCCTCGTTCTTCCATGAGCCGGTTCCATTTCTTCATATTCTTCTGGGCCGCGCTCAAGAAGCCTTGGTCTTTTTTCTTGCGGATCAGAGGCAGCAATGCTTGCAACACCGCGCGGCATTCGCCTGTCAAGCCAACTTCGACGGGATGGCGCAAGCCGATGCGGGCTGGATCAATGTCAATTTGGACCGTCTTCGCACCGCCCGGCTTCGGGTAAAACTCCATATAGGGGAATCCGCTTCCGGCAATGATCAGGGTGTCGCATTCTTGCAAAGCTTCTTGCGAGGGTGCGGTACCGAGCAACCCGATCCCTCCGGTCGTGTACGGGCTCTGGTCCGGCACGACCGCTTTTCCTAGCAACGGTTTGATGATAGGCCCGGCTACCTTTTCTGCGAGCTGCAATGCCTCAGCTCTGGCCTTCAGGCAGCCAGCTCCCGCTAGAATCGCCACCTTCGAGCCCCGATTGATTATTTCAGCGGCTTCTTCGAGCGATTGTTGAGACGGCGTTGGATGGGCCGCCGCGTACAAGTCCGAGCTGTGCCTTGGTATGTTGGCATTCGACCTCTCTTCATCGCGTGATGTCCATTCCTGAATATCCTTGGGAATCGTGATGTGGCTTACGGTGCGACGCGTTAAAGAAGTCTTGATAGCTTCATCGACAAGATTGTTTACATGGCCGGGTCCCATAATTCGCTGGTTAAACTCGGCGACATCCATGAACAGCTTGTCCAGATCGACGTCCTGCTGGTAATGAGTGCCAATCAAATCGTGAAACGTGTGTCCTGTGATTGCGAGGACCGGCTGGCTATCGCATTTCGCATCGTAGAGTCCATTCAGAAGATGCACCCCACCGGGACCGGAGGTAGCTAGACATACTCCGAGCCGGCCCGAGTACTTGGCATAACCACATGCCGCGAAGGCGGCTGCTTCCTCATGCCTTACCTGAATGAATTTCAATTCATCCTGGTGCGTGCGCAAGGCCTCGAAGATTCCGTTAATTCCGTCGCCGGGAAACCCGAAAATCGTGTCGACGTTCCAGCTGATCAACCGCTCCACCAATAGATCCGCTACCGCCTTCGCCATGATTTGTCTCCACGAACCGTTATGAGGTCGATCTGCACTGATCCACCAATCCTCATGAAGATGCTTTCGCTTGAATGGGCTGCCGAGGTAAGTGATTTGCTTTCGTCGCGGTGAGACTTTCAAGATTTGATTGGAAGTCCGTAAGCAGTTCATAGCCGTTGCTGGTTACCGCCACCATGTCGCAGTGGCGCACGCCGCCGTAGCCCTCGATGTAGACGGCAGGTTCAACGTTAAAGACCATTCCTTCTTCGAGCACATCCGAAGATCCGGCATGGATTCGGGGGCTGCTGTAGGCACTCATCGGCGAAAAGCCGACTCCGTGGCCCGTTCCGTGTTTGAGATACGGCCCGAGCCCAAAATCCCGGATGACTTGTCGCGCTGCTGCGTCGACTTCTGCCGCCGGCATCCGCGGCTTGATTGCCGCCAGCGCGGCCTTGCGGGCCGCAAAGACCGCAGCGTACATTTCCTCTTGTCTCTCGCCCGGAGGTTGTAATGTGAAAGTACGTGTGATGTCCGTCCAAAAGCCGTCGAAGTACGAGTTGCAATGCATCATCACTAAGTCGATCGATTCGAGTTTCCGCCGTCGCGTACGCGCATAGGCCGCATATGCTTTGGCCGAATTTGGACCGGACATGCAGAACGCGAAGCCATCGTTCCTGTGGATCCAAGGCCCGGAAACTTCGGTCCTGCTGAGAGGCGCGCGAAATAGTTCAGCGGCTTCGGGCTCTCTCATTCCAGCATGGAGCTGGGGTGCGGCCAATTCGTATGCGCTTTTGACGATAGCGCACGCCTGGCGGATTCTCCCAAGTTCAGCCGGCGTTTTAATGGATTTCAAATTGTGGATCCATTCGTCGATGGGAATCAGCGTTGAAGCAGGAAGCAATTCGTGCAACATATCAGGGAGCTTGCTGCCGAAGAGATGGATTGCAAGGTAAGAGGCCGCCTGAGAGCTGGGCCCGGATTCAATACCGATTTGTCCGGGTATAACTTTGAGCTGATTCAAAATATGGGCGAGGTGCGGCTTCACCGCCGCCGAAACGCTGGACATCTCGTCCAATGTTTCTGGCACGAATGCCTCGATCGAGTCCGCAAAACCGGCTCCGGCAAGGTCAGCTTCATCTTCAGGAACCAGTAACACGGTGGGACCACCGCAAACACAAATGGCTATGCTTTCGCCTACGACCGGCCAGTACCCAGTCAACAGCAGGACATTCGAAGGGAGCGAACAAACCACAGCCGCCAACCCTGCCGTATGAAGATTCTCTTGGATCCTGGACATGCGTTCAGAATCCATGGGCTCACCTATGCTCTATATCGTTCGGCATTGGCTCTCTTGAATTCGAGGCCCATTCCGGGTCGTGAAAGGTCGGGACGAAGACGGCCGCCAACGGGCTGGATAACACCATCAAAGAACATCTTCTCTATTCGGACGTGGTCATGGAAATACTCGATATTCCGTAGACACGAGATGGCACAACAGGGATGCAGATGAAGCGAAGGCGATGTATGCGCCGACATCGGCATGTTTGCCGCTTCGCACAGCGCCCCGACCCGCAGGAATTCGCTGATGCCAGCGCACCGTGTCGCGTCCGCCTGTTGAACATCCACCGCTTCCGCGTCGAGCATCCTCTTGAAGTATAGTATCTCGTAGCCATATTCCCCGGCAGCGATGTCCATCCGCGCGGGGGCTCGATCGCGAATCAATCGCAATCCTTCCAGGTCGTCCGACGTAACCGGCTCTTCAAACCAACTCACATCGAATTCCTCGAAGCGTTGCGCCATCCTTAACGCTTGCTTCCGCGAATAAGCTCCGTTTGCATCAACATATAACGCCACATCACGACCGATCGCCTCTCGCGCAGCTTTTACCCGGTCGGTATCCTTATCTGGCTCTCGGCCGATCTTCATTTTCACGGCCTTGATCCCCTGCTCCGCCCAGCCGCTCAGTTGTTTTTGTAGCCGGCCGACCGAATACGAAGTGAAGCCGCCGCTGCCGTAGATTTCAATGCTCGGTTGCGCCGCGCCAAGCAACGACACCAATGGAAGATCAAGCAGCTTGGCTTTCAGGTCCCACAAAGCGCAGTCAACCGCCGCAATAGCCATTGAGCAGATGCCCGGGCGTCCCAGGTTGCGAATGACGTGTCTCATGGCCGACCAGCAATCCGGCACCGCCATGGCATCCGTTCCACGAATGAGAGGAATCAGTGTGTGCTCAATTAGGCCCGCCGTCGCCACATCGGCGTACGTGTAGCCCATCCCGACTTTGCCGGCTGCGCTCGCGTGCACCAAAACCAGCGTTGTCTTGTCCCATGCGAGCGTGCCGTCCGATTCCGGGGAATCCGTCGGCACCGTGTAGGCCGCCACCGAAACGGCACGAATCGGGCAGTCCTTTTTATTCAACACGGCCTCCGGTCGCATCGTCCCATCTGTAACATGCAGAACTGGGATCGCTAAGTTTTCAAAAAGTATCCGGCTGAATCGGTTGTAATCGCGCGAGAGCGGAACAGTGCGGACTCCACAACTTATTTACGGCCTTTGTGATCTTTGGTTCTTTCGATTTTGGGAACGCCGATTCGCTTTCCGTGTAAGCCGCTTCTATCTTCAAATCGCACCAACCTTAATGACAATGGGTCATATGTACTCTCAAAAGAAACAGCCGTAATCGGTGGAGCGAATGGTATTGCCCTGTCGGCTCGGCGGGCGGTCAGTTTTATGGTTTCTTTACTTCTCGTGTGGGCTGCAATTCATGAGGTTTGAATTGGACAACTTACTTTTCTACGACTTGGTTCCACGAATAAGATTCGTCTTGACCCAACACCGGCGCAAGCGGAGGAATCGCCGCCACGGCGATCTTGAAGCCGGGCAACTTATCGCATTCGCCGTACACAGTGGTTGGGGCAACCACGGCTCGAAAAGAGAGTCGATGATAACGGTTATGGCGCAATTCGGCGGCGTTGTCACAGGGACAAATAGAAAACTAAGATAGTGGCAAGGGCTGAATTCCCGAAGGGAAAGGCTTGCGGCAAGCGAAGACGAATGCGGGAGGCAAATTGCGCCAGATAATCCGCTGCTGAATGGAGCCGAAATACCGGTGCAGCAGCCGCACAAGATCGAACCGACGTACTTGCCCATCCTTCATCTGCAAGCGGTGGAAATATTGATACTGAGTGAAAACGCCCGTATCGCCGAGCAGGCTGGCAAGTTCGCTGAGAAAAGCGTGGCGCTGAGAATCGGGCATCAGACCCAAGGCTAGAGAGGAGACGACCGCGTCCACACGCTCGTAGCCGCGCCGGCGCACCTCCTTCCGGATCATCGCCGCGCTGGCATGGATAACATCCAGGCGCGGATCGCAGACATTGGACTTCAAATATTCGTAAAAGCGGGAATTGATCTCGAAAGCCAGCAGAGCAGCATCTCCCGGAAGCCGGTCGAGCAATGCTTGCGTCACGGCGCCCGTTCCGGGACCCACTTCCACAACGATGCGGGCCCGCTGCAGTGGAAGCGGCCGCAGCATGGCCTGAGCAAGGTAACGTGAACTGGGAGCTACGGCGCCGACGGTACGAAAGTCGGCCACGGCCTGTATCGCAAAAGTTGTCAGATCCATCGTTGCATGGCAATTCTGTCTGTATCGATCGAGATATCAAACCAGCGTGGGCGAGAATCCGTAGTTCCGCTGGCAGAACTCGGTCTGATACATTGTCCCCGGCAAAACGACGGCGCCCTATGTTTCGAAAGCGGCTCGCAGATCCCGAGCCCTGACAAGGCTACTCGGCAAAGCACGGAACGTAAAGAGTGAAATTGAGCAGTGTCTTAGCTCAATAATTCCGTCGCCTCATAACGGCAACGTGAAAATGTCATGAGACAGGAGACATTCACATTGAGTCAGAAGGAACTACAGCGAGTGACCCGATTACAATCGCCGCTTCGCTCACTCTCCCCGCGATGCCGAAAAGGCCTGGCGACCGGCTCCGCAAAATCTCGAACGCATTTGCTGCTTCACCCATGAACGCATCGTCAGCAACGACAACGTCGTGCAATGGGGCGGGTGACCTGACCGGGCTTTTTTGTACCAGCGGGAGAGAGAGAGAATTCACTCTGGAGGGAAGCTGGTATGCCGATGAGGAGATACAAGGCGGAGCAGATCGTGACGCTGCTGCGTCAGGTTGAAGTGGAACTGGCGAATGGAAAGACGACCCCGCAAGCCTGCAAGGAAGCCGAA
>DATLST010000010.1:0-10928 GCA_035534055.1 Candidatus Acidiferrales bacterium
TCGCTCGTTGGATCGAGGAATATAATCACGACCGGCCTCACCGCGGAGTCCAAAATCGCACTCCGCACGAGGCCTTCTTGGCTTTTGCAACTGACCTAAACTCGGAGACCCTGACTGTCTAAATTAGCGGGTAGCCTTACAGAGCGAATCGAGTTCATTGAATTCGAAAAGACTGTCGGGAGGCGAGAAGGTGGCACGAATGAGGACGCTGAATACTTCGGCCTCCTGCCAAATATCTGATGACCCTCCCCTCTGAACAGGCAAGTAAGAGCCCCGAGCACAGCGAGTTCGAGCACGGCGCTGAGGCAAGCATGCCCGGCGGAAATTCGCCTTTCTGTTAATTTTACTTAAAAGGACGTACGTCAAAAAATCCCCGTAATTGCTGAAAGTGATCGGCGTTTCGTCGTTCCGTAATAGCGACTGAAAGCATTTAACACATCAGGGAGCGTACCGGCTAGGGTCGATCTTGGCGCCCGTATTGGAGATATCTTTTACATACATAACGAAAGTGCGCGTTGCGCACAATGCGTCTGGTTGAGGCACAAACGGCATAGCAAGTTCCTTGACTAAACCGAACCGGTCAGATACGATTCACACATGGAATATTGCACCCGCGCGACGGTTTGCATGGCTTGTTGTTGTCAACGCCAAAGCTGGCGCGGGGGTATGATCCGAGGAATTTAAACCTAAATAAATCGGATTTACAGAGCCCGCTAGCCAGCATCAGCTGGTTGAGCGGGCTTTTTGTTTTTGAGGGAGAAAAAGTGACAGGTGACGGGGCAAATCCGGCGATCAAGGAAACCAAGGTTCAGAAGGTGGAACGCCTGAAGCTCGAAAAGAATCCATGGGAAGCTCTGGAAGAGATTCGAGAATTTGCGCGCAAGGGCCGCGACTCGGTCCTGCCAGATTGGATAGGGCTTTATTTCAGATGGTGGGGCATCTATACGCAGGGCGACGGCGCTGGAGCGGTGGGCGGTCAAGGCGGCGAAGGAAAGTCCACGCCCTATTTCATGTTGCGGATTGCGCTGCCAAACGGTGCGGTCCGGTCAAATCAATTACGCACGATTGCAGATTTGACCGAGGGGCACGCACGAGGCGTGGCGGATATTACCGTCAGGCAGAACATTCAGTTGCACTGGCTGACGATCGAGTCATTGCCTGAGGTGATTGATGCACTGGATGCCGCCGGCCTGAGTTCGAAGGGAGCTTGCGGCGACGTCGTCCGGAACATTACCGGCTGCCCGGTGGCGGGCGTTGCCGCCGACGAGATCTGCGATGCGTCTCCCCTGGTACTCGAGGCGGCTGCTCTGGTAAGAGCAAGGGCTGAGTTTTGCAACCTGCCGCGGAAATTCAAGATTTGCATTACGGGATGCCCGGTGTGGTGTTCCTATCCGGAGATCAACGATATCGCTCTCACAGCCCTGCACCGCATGCTGCGCGGAAAGCGTGAAATCGGCTATTCGCTGCGCGTGGGAGGCGGGCTCTCCACTGAGCCTTTTCTGGCGGCGCGTCTAAATGCCTTCGTTCATCCTGAGCAGGTGCTTGCCGTGGTGCAGAGCATCACCGAAATTTTCCGCGACAACCAAGAACTGAGGCAGAACCGCAAACGAGCGCGCATGAAATACTTGTTCACGCATTTCGGATGGACCGCGGAAAGCTTTCTGGAGGAGTTGAACGAGCGCCTGGGATTTAAGCTCGATCCCGCGGCGGATGAAGTTTGCCCTTCGGATGTTTTCCGCGACCACGCCGGCATTCATCCTCAAAAGCAGGACGGGCTTTTCTACGTGGGCGCTTCCGTATCGCGGGGAAGGATTTCTCCGAGCCAGATGCGCGCCGCCGCCGACCTTGCGGACCGCCTGGCCAACGGCGAACTCCGCACGACGAATATGCAGAATCTTCTCGTGGTCAACGTTCCGAAAGCGAATGTCGAAGAGCTGGCGCGCGGACTCGAGGGAGCAGGGCTGCGCATCACCGGGTCGCCATTCTGGCGTGGCGCCATCGCCTGCACGGGAACGGAATTTTGCAAGCTGGCCATCACGGAAACCAAGGGTTTCACCCGGTGGCTGGTGGATGAACTCGAAGAGCGCGTGCCGGGATTCGACCAACAGTTAAAGCTGAACGTAACCGGATGCACCAACTCCTGCGGGCAACACTGGATTGCCGATATCGGGCTCGAGGGAAAGAAGATCAAGCAAGGCAAAGAAAGCGTCGATGCCTATTACTTCTCTCTGGGCGGCGCGGTGGGTGAGCACCAGAGGCTCGCGCGCCCGATAGGCTACCGATGCGCCGCCAGCGAAGTTCCCAGCGCGATCGAACGGCTGTTGCAAACATACCTTGCCAACCGCGACGAAAATGAAAATCTTCGCGCATATTTTGCGCGGTTTTCCGATGGCGAGCTTCGGTCGCAACTAGCGAGCGAGACAGTTGCAGCGGCCATTCGCGATGCCGCTCCCGGCCCGGTGCCGTTGGGGGTGGGAGATTGAGCTTCGCTGATACAGGATCGGTGCAGACTGCCACCGGCAAAGTGTATTTGGTTGGAGCCGGCCCGGGCGATCCGGAATTGCTTACCGTAAGGGCTCACAGGCTGCTTCGGTGTGCGGATGTCGTCCTGCATGACGATCTGGTGCCGCGGGCCATTGTGTCGCTGGCTGGCCGGCAAGGAGAGATTGTCAACGTAGGCAAGCGATGTGGGGCAAAAGGAATCACACAAGAGGAAATCAACACGCGGATGATCGAATCCGCGCGACGGGGCCTGGAAGTCGTCCGGCTGAAAAGTGGGGATCCCGGAATTTTCGGGCGGTTGGCCGAAGAACTGGATGCGCTGGAGGCGGCCAACGTGCCGTTTGAAGTGGTTCCGGGAATTACGGCGGGGATTGCCGCCGCCGCCTCTCTCAACATTTCGCTGACAGACCGCCGGAAGTCTTCTCGCGTTGTAGTCGTAGCCGGCCATCACGCGGCAGGAACTCCCACGCATGAACGGACTGACTGGAAAAGTCTGGCTCGCGAAGATACAACGCTGGTTGTGTACATGCCAGGGCACGATTTCAAGGGATTGCGGCAGGAACTTCTTGCCGCGGGATTATCGGGGGAAGTTCCCGCAGTTGTTGTTGCGCGCGCCGCCACTCCCGATCAACAACACCACAGCACGACGATTGCAGAACTTGGCGATGTGCCGCGCCTCGAATCGCCAACGATTCTTCTGATCGGCCGCTCGCTGGAGCGGGCCGGTCAGAAACCGCACGTGGCGAGCCTCTCGCTTGTGTTCGAGTGCGCCGACCTGATTCTCTCCTGAAATATCCTGGAAGGGCTTTGAGGACAGGTGTTGCTCTTTAACCACTTGCTTCTCGCCACCGCAACTTCTCCTACGACGGAAGACGTTAAGCGCAAACTCCGTGTTAGATTCATTCTGGGCTCTGCCATTGGAGCCCACCTTGCGCGATGCCGGACCGAAAAACATCGGCCATACGCTGGATCGATTTTCTGTGGCTACCGTTCCTGCTGGGACTTGCGCTTCTTCCCGCCGTCGATCAATTTCACAAGCAACTGATCCTGATGGCCATCGCCATTGTCCAACTCACTGAGGGATGGGTGGTGGCGCGGCTGCCTGAACGCGGCCCCATCTATAGCGTCACCCTCAAACTCCTGCTGGCAACACTCCTGCTAGACCACACAGGCGAACTCGGAATCAACAGCCCCTACTACCCGATTTATTACCTTCCTGTGATCACGGCGGCCATTTACTTTGGGCCGATTGCGACACTCTTTTGGACTGTTCTGGCGTCCCTGGCCTACTGTTCGTTTCTGTTCCCGGCCCTGCAGGAATACGAATTGACTCCTGAAGCGGCCACCTATCTCGGCATCCGCATCATCTTTTTCTTCTTCGTGGCATTTCTAGTGAACCAATTCGTGGTGGAAAACCGCAGGCAAATGCACCGGTATCAGATGCTTTCCCAAACGCTGGAGGAAACGAACCGACAATTGCAGCGGGCCGAGGCCGAAGCGCGCCGCTCGGAACGGCTCGCGGCACTCGGGCAACTTTCGGCCGGGCTGGCACACGAGATTCGGAATCCGCTCGGAGTGATTAAAGGATCCGCGGAAATGCTGTCCCAAAAGCTGAAAGATGCGCAGCCACTGACCAGCGAACTGGCGGGATACATTTCATCGGAAGTGAATCGATTGAACGCACTAGTGGCGCGATTCCTCGACTTTGCCCGGCCGCTGAACGTGGAGCTGCGGCCCCAGCAAATCTCCGAAATAGTCGATCGCTCGCTCGAATCGGTGCGGATCCAACTGCCCAACGCGGACGTGCGGGTCGAACGCCAATACGCTCGTCTTCCGGGAATCCTTGCCGACGAGCAACTCTGCGAGCGAGTCTTCGTCAATTTGATTTTGAACGCTTACCAGGCCATGGAAAATCGTGCCAACGGAGAATGCGTGTTGCGCGTTTCGGTGGCGCCCGAAACCTCGGATGACAGGCCCGGCGTGGGGATCATGATCGAAGACACCGGTCCCGGCATACCTTCCGAACTTCGCGAACAGATTTTTAATCCTTTTTTCACTTCGAAGAAGGATGGGGTTGGATTGGGGCTCTCGATTGTGGCAAAGATCGTGGACGATCACCGGGGTTGGATTCGGATCGAGGGCAATTCAGGGCCAGGCGCACGCTTTCACGTCTTTCTTCCAGAAAAGCCTCGGGGATAGACCAAGGCCCGCCGGCATGCTGGCAGCAATCCGAGCGAAGAGCTGGTGCGTTACGAATGGGACGCGGGCCGTTCCGTGACGGCTTGGCCACCGGAACCCGGCAAAGAGGATTTAGCGCCACCGGAGGCTTCGGCCTTTAAGAGTGCGGCCAAATCTGGATAGGCGTAAATAGTCGCGGCATGATTCTGCATCAGGCCGCCGGTATCAGCCGTTGGACCATAATTGCTGTGCAGATCCCGCCCGAGCATGCGAAGCATGGCCATCAATTGCCCCCTGTGATGAGCCGTGTGAGTCATGCGGCGGAGCATGATCCAGGCTCGCGAGCGCGGCACGGTGAAGAAGATGGCGCCGCCTTCCCACCAGGCCTCTGTCTTCTCTCTCAGAGCCGACACGCGCTTGCCACTGTCCTCCGCGTATCGCTTCAGGAATTCCAAACGAGTTTCCTGTACGGGCAGCGGGGGCGCGCCCACATCAATATCGAGCATGGTGCGAAACCAAGTATCTTCGCTCACGCACTGATGCACCATTTGCTCTTGAACGCTGCGGCCCCGAGGGTCCGCACGATTCGGACGCACCGAAAGGTCATCGTTCCGGAACTCGCTCCAGAGGCTAATCACCTTGATGCGCTCGGTTTCATAGGAATCGACCAGGAAATCGTAGATCATGGCAAGTCTCCTCTCCCGAATGGCCTGATCGAGCGGCATCTCGAAAATCCCACTGCCGCCAATCACCGCCCCCGCCTGTATGCGCGGGTCGCTCTCCGCAAACACGCGGCGGCGCAAGTGCTTGCGCTCGCGTTCTGGTATACCTAAGATGAAAACACACATGAAGGTGGAAAAACCATCGATCCTAATTGTGGAAGATGAGGCCAAGCTTCGCCGCCTGGTGGAGCTGCAACTCGCCGATGAGGGTTTTCAGGCGCAGAGCGCCGCGGACGCCGAAACCGGTCTGGAACTTCTGAACAAGGAATCCTTCGACTTAATCGTCACCGATTTCAAGCTGCCGGGCATGAGCGGGCTGGAATTTCTGCAAGCCGTGAAGCGAATCGATGCGCGCCTGCCAGTGGTAATGATGACGGCTTATGGAACCGTGGAATCGGCTGTGGGGGCGATGAAAGCGGGCGCAAGCGATTACATCCTGAAGCCGTTTTCCCTGGCCGAGCTGGTTCTAGTGATTCGCAAGGAATTGGATACGCATCAACTTCGCGAGGAAAACCGCAGCCTGCGCGAAGCGCTCGGCCACCGCTATGCCTATGCGAATATTGTGGCGCAAAGCGAAAAAATGCAGTCCGTGCTGGCACTCGTCGCGAGGGTGGCAGCCACGAATGTGACCGTGCTGCTGGGCGGCGAGAGCGGCGTGGGAAAGGATCTGATCGCCCGGGCTATCCACGAGCACTCGCAACGGGCTTCCGGACCATTCATCAAAATCAACAGCACGGCCATTCCGGAAAACCTGCTGGAAAGCGAGCTCTTCGGCTACGAAAAGGGCGCCTTTTCCGGGGCGACTTCGAGCAAGCCAGGAAAGTTCGAACTGGCCGACAAAGGGACGCTGTTCCTGGATGAAATCGGGGATGTGCCCGCGGCGACGCAAGTGAAGCTGCTGCGCGTGCTTCAGGAGCGCGAATTCGAGCGCCTCGGCGGAACGAAAACGCACAAGGTAGATATCCGGCTGATCGCGGCGACAAACCGCGACCTGCGCGCCGCACTCGAAGAAGGCACGTTTCGCGAAGATCTCTACTATCGCCTGAACGTCGTGCCCATCGACATTCCGCCTTTGCGCGAACACAAGGAGGACATCCCTGCCTTAGCGGTTTATTTCCTCGAGAAATACGCGCGCGAATCGAGCAAGCCGGTCAAAGAGATCACGCCGAAGGCGATTCGATCGCTGCTTGATTTCCGCTGGCCCGGAAATGTGCGGGAGCTCGAAAACGTGATTCAGCGCGGTGTGACCCTTTCCGAGGGGACCACGCTCGATGCTTTCGATATCCATCTCGACGACCGCACCCACCATGCGAGTTCCGAGACCGCCCACGCTCTACCCCAAGGCATGTCGCTCGACCAATGGGAACAGGAAGCGATTCGCGAAGCTTTGCGGCGCGCGAACGGCAACAAGAGTCAGGCGGCCCGCATACTGGGCCTTTCCCGCAATACACTGCGCTATCGCCTCTCGCAAATGGGCGTGGCAGATCCTCCAGAAAAGGAACAAGGAGAATAAGTGTCGAGCGCGTTTCCGCTACCACCCAACCTTCCGGAGCCCATCGATGACGGCGCTTGCGACCACCTTACAGGCATGCGGATACCGCCGATTTCCCTGCCCTCCACGGCCGGGCGGATTGTAAACCTTGGAGAACAGAAAGCCAGGCGGGCGGCGATCTATTGCTATCCCATGACGGGAGTGCCGGGAAAGGCTCTGCCATCCGGGTGGGACATGATCCCCGGCGCTCGAGGATGCACACCCCAGTCCTGTGGATTCCGGGACCACTTTCAGGAGCTGAGCGCACTGCAAGCCGACGTCTTTGGGCTTAGCACTCAGCCAACCAACTACCAGCGGGAGATGGCCGCGCGCTTGCAACTGCCCTTCGAAGTGCTGAGTGACGCGCAATTCCAATTCTGTGACGCGCTGGGGCTGCCCACGTTCGAGGTGGCGGGTATGAGGTTGGTCAAGCGCTTGACGCTGGTGGTGCGAGACGGCGCAATTGAAAAAGCGTTTTATCCGGTTTTCCCACCCGATCAAAACGCGGAAAAGGTAATTCGCTGGCTTCGTGTGAACCCAATAGCCTCGGCCCCAAGCAGACTATAAGGGCATCCCTCCAAGGTGGTTGAAAACCACCGCCCTCGCGTGAAATCCACCAAATGCCTTAACTCCGATTCAATCCAGAGGCGATAATCCTGCCCATGGGATGCTGCTATATAAAGACTTATACCCAGAGTCGCGATCCACACTTTGGCATGAATCCTGCAATACCGAGGACGGGTTCAAAGGGGAGCAGCCTTTGAGAGGTAGGCCATGAAAAAACTTCTTCTAGTGAGCTTCGCAATGATTCTCCTGGTTCTCGGCGTGAGTGATTTGCGGGCACAGGATCAAACGGATTCTGAAGCCCAGGCGCAACAACAGGATGCTCAATCGCTGCCCGCCCCTCCTCAATCACAGGAACAGGCACAGCAGCAGGATCCTCAGTCCCAGCAACCGCCTCAGAACCAGCCGGGCGCGGCGCGGCTGAGCTTTATCCACGGCGATGTCTCGACCCAGCGCGGCGACAACGGCCAGTGGGTGGCCGGAACCCTGAATACGCCCGTTGTGACGGGCGACCGGGTGTCCACGGGCCAGAAATCCCGCGCCGAGCTTCAGCTTGATTACGCGAATATTTTGCGCATGTCGGACAATGCGGCCGCAACCGTGGCCAACCTGACTCGCACAAACATTCAAGTGCAGGTAGGACAGGGCCTCACAGAATATTCGGTCCTCAAGGGCAGCGAGGCAAATGCCGAAATTGACACGCCCAACGCGGCGATTCATCCGGCCGGCCAAGGCGATTACCGCATCCTGGTGAACTCCAACGCAGAGACGCAAGTGATTGTGCGGAATGGCTCCGCGGAAGTCTCGACGCCGCAGGGTACCACCCACGTTGAAAAGGGACAAATGATCACCGTCGCCGGAACGGACAATCCGGAATATAAGACCGACCCCGCGCCGGGCAAAGATGATTGGGATGCATGGAACAACGATCGCAACAGGATGATCACAAGCGCGGAGAGTTGGCGGCATACAGACCGCTACTACACAGGCTCGGAAGATTTGGACTCCTATGGAACCTGGTCTGAAGTTCCGGATTATGGCCAGGTGTGGACTCCGAGAACAGACCCGGGATGGGCGCCTTATCGTGACGGCCGCTGGGTCTGGGAACCATACTACGGCTGGACATGGGTGTCCTATGAGCCGTGGGGATGGGCACCGTATCACTATGGGCGTTGGTTCGTCTATGGAGGAAACTGGTCGTGGTGGCCCGGCCCGATAGATGACGACCCGGCTTATTATCCGATCTGGGCACCGGCGTATGTCTCCTTCTTCGGATTTGGAGGAGGCGGATGGGGATTCGGCGGCGGCTTTGGATTTGGCGATGACTGGGGAGGCTTTGGCCGCATCGGATGGATGCCCTGCGGGCCGGGCGACTGGTATCACCCGTGGTATGGCCGCTGGGGCGACCGATACAACGCCTTCGGTATGAATCGCTTCAACGGGAACAATTTTCATAATGGATTCGCACCACTCGGTCGCGGTGGGCGCGGCTTCTCCAATATCAATCAAGCCTTCGGGAACGGGCGAGTGCGCGGAGGATTCTCGTCGATGGCAGGAAGCAAATTCGGGCGCGGAGCCGTGGCGGCGCGTCAACAACCGATCAGCTCGGCAGCGTTCCGGCAGGCCAGCATGATGACCGGCAAAATGCCGGTAACGCCATCGCGTGCTAGCTATAGCCCGACAAACCGAGCAGCCAGCGCGTCGACCATCCGGAACGGCACGCCCGGGTCGCAGCGGTTCTTCTCGGCATCGCGGGCGAACTCAGCACGGATCGCGAATAATGGAGCGCGAGGACAATCCGCATTCAGCGCCAATCGAAACGGCGGATCCTTCCAAAGGCCGTCGTCGGGAATGACTGCGAATCGAGGCGGCTCTTTCGGGTCTTCCCAAGCAAACGGACGGCCCGGATGGCACAGCTTCACCCCGCAGTCCGGGACCATCAATCGTGCGGGCCAGGGGTTTGCGAATGGCCGGTCAATGAACAACAATTCGGCACGCGGTTCATTCGCGGCGCATAGTGCCCTGTCATCGCCCGGAATGCCGGCGCGTGCAAATCAAGGCGGATGGAATCACTTCACCCAGCCATCGCGTGGGTTGGTGTCGCAACCGCCCGGCCGCGGATTTTCGAATTCATATTCCCGTCCTCCCCTGAATATGAGGCAGCCGATTGTGACGCCACGGACCGGACCATCCTATGGCGGATCACGGTATGGGCGTTCGCCGTCTGGCGGGTCGTCGTACGGCTATGGCTCACCGCGAGGTTCCTATAGCGCGCCGCGGGCCGGCGGGTACAGTGCGCCGCGCGGTGGTAGTTACGGTGGTGGAGGTGGATACCGTGGCGGAGGCGGCGGAGGCGGCTATCGTGGTGGTGGCGGAGGCGGTGGATACCGTGGCGGAGGCGGCGGAGGCGGCTATCGTGGTGGTGGCGGAGGCGGTGGATTCCATGGAGGAGGTGGCGGCCATTCCGGCGGTCACGGGCGCTAACTGAAGTTCAAATCAAATCACGGCCCCGAGATTTCGGGCCGTGGCTTATATATAGCGAGAGTGAAGAGATCAGGAAACCTCAAACGGAGATGCGCTCACCTGGAGGTTCGCTCCCCAGTGAAGGCCAAAGAAGAAGCAATGTACGACGTTCATCACCTCCAATCAAAAATCGCACCGGTCGAATGACCCGAACAGCCTCGGTCCACAGTCGAAGCCGCGCAACAACCGTGCGAGGAAGCACGCCCCTGATAACGAAGCAACTCTCCACATCGAAAGACTGAGAGGCATGACCAGCCCTCCCTGAGTTCGGTGTGTCCCCACTAGCAGGCTGCTGAAAAAGTCGAAGATTGTGTAGCGGAACAGCGCACGGCGCGTCCAATGGCGCATGGAGGAACCGATCAGCAGCAGACTCGCGTGTTCAGCTACATTTCCCCCGAGCAGCGAGTGCGCAAGGATCATCCGCTGCGCCCGGTCCGCACCATGGTGGACGAAATCCTGAAGCGGCTCTCGCCGCAGTTCAGCCAGATGTACGCGAAGGTGGGGCGCCCATCGATTCCGCCGGAGCAGTTGTTGCGGGCCCAACTGTTGCAGATGCTGTATTCGGTGCGCAGCGAGCGGCTGTTGATGGAAGAGATAGACTACAACATATTATTCCGCTGGTTTGTTGGACTGAATTTGGATGATGCGGTGTGGGAGGCGACGGTGTTTACCAACAACCGCGACCGTTTGCTGGAGGCCGAGGCCGGACGATCCGGGAAATCCCCCCCCCGGTGAATTTTCACGGCGAGAAGCGTTCTCTCCAGACACACGAATCGAAGAGCGATCCGGAGGCGCTTCTGGCGCGCCAAGGCGCAGGCAAGGAGGCTAAGTTGAGCTACAGCGGGAATATGCTGGTGGAGAATGACAACGGATTGATTGTTTCGAGTCAGGTGTGGGAAGCGACGGGC
>DATLST010000011.1:0-3907 GCA_035534055.1 Candidatus Acidiferrales bacterium
ACACGAACAGCGAGTCCAAGCCGTCAACTGTCTAATCGAGGGGTGCTCCATCCGCGCGACCGTTCGCATGACGGGCATTGCCAAGAAAACCGTGATGCGGCTGCTCTGCGAAGTTGGCGCGGTCTGCGAAGATTATCAAGAGCGTGTGCTTCGCAACCTCTCATGCCGTCGCGTGCAACTCGATGAATTATGGGGATTCAATTACTGCAAGGCCAAGAACGTGACGCCTGAAATAGCCGAGAAAATTCCCGCCGCTGGCGACGTGTGGCTTTGGGTTGCGCTCGATGCCGATACGAAACTGGTTCCGTGCTGGCGATTGGGCGACCGCAGTGCGCGAACGGCATACCACTTCGTGCGCGACTTGGCGTCTCGCCTGAGCAATCGGATTCAGCTAACGAGTGACGGACACCGTGCCTATGCGGACGCGGTAGAAGAGGCTTTTGGTTCCGAAGTGGATTACGCGATGCTCGTGAAACTTTACGGGACAGACCGCGAAGAAAGCGACGCCCGATATAGTCCGGCAGAATGCATCGGCTGCAAAGAGATTCGCATGATTGGAATGCCGAATCCGAAACATATCAGCACGAGCCATGTTGAGCGGCAAAACTGGAGCGTACGCACAGCGATGCGGCGATACACGCGGCTGTCGAATGGCTTCTCGCGCAAGATTGAGAATCACGAGGCAGCCGTTGCGTTGTACTATTTCTCTTACAACTTCATCAAGATTCACAGGACGCTGCGCGTGACTCCGGCAATGGCGGCTGGCGTGACGGACAGGCTTTGGGACGTGAGCGACCTAGTGAGCCTATGGGAATCTTACGAAGCGAGGGGTCAAAGAGCGGCGTGACTGAGACCGTGGAGAAAGGCAAAAACGTTTGGGAGAATCGAATACTAAGACTCGTTATAGTGGTCTTCGTTTTCCCGATCCTTGTTTTAGCCTTTCATGTACTTCTTATGGTTCCGGCTTTCTTCGTAGATTCCTTGCTCGTGCATTTCGGAGGACATCCCAAATTTTGGGCGAAAACATTGGCCGTAGTAGCCCTGCTTCCTGCATGCTGGGGTGCGGGCGCTGTATGCAAATGGATTTGGCCTGGTTCAAAGTAGCCCACTACCAGTTTTGGGGGTTCCTTGACGGGTATTACGCACTGAGGGGAAAATGCTACACCCCTTTGGGGGGGCGCGGCGCATGCGCGCCAACGCCGTCCCCGGCGTCTTCTCAGTAAAGAACGAACTGAAAATCGCCAACACCAAAACCGCGTAACACGCGGTTAGCTTCAGTAGCAACGAATCGGGCCCGGCACACTCCTCCGGGCCCATTTTTTTTGTGACGAAAATTCTAATTATGGGGCTTCGGCTTCTTGTCTTGATGACGATCACTGGCGACGGGCTTCGTTTGTGCTGCTTCCGACTGATATTTCTTCAATGCCGCCTGCAAACTGCTGTCCTGCGGCGTCAAGTTCACAGCTTCCTGCTCCGCAATTGCCGCTTCGGCATGCTTTCCCGCCAAATCAAGCGCTGCTGCGTACGTATCGATGTAGGCTGCATACTTCCAGTCCGTCAAATCATTTGCCTGTTTCGCCAGGCTGAGCGCTTTAGCGGAATCGTGAAATTCCGGATGGAAGGACGTGGCATAAAACCACGCAAGGTTATTCAGCGCGAGCGCATTCTTCGAATCTAGACTCACCGCCCTTTCGTATGCGTCTCGGGCGTCTGCATCATCACGCAAGCTCATCAGCATATTCCCGAAATCAATCCATCGGTCCACGTTTTTTGGTTCCTTTTGAAGGACCGAAAGGTACGTTTTCTTGGCATTGCTGAGGTCCCCAGCTTCCCTGAAGACGATAGCTAATTCAATTTGGCGCTGTAAGTTGTTAGGATCGAGCTTGACTGCTTCTGTGTACTGCTCAATAGCGGCAGGCCAGTTATGCTGCACTTCCATTGCATAGCCAAGCGCCTTGTGCGCTGCGGGAAAATCCGGGTGTAGTTTAACAGCATGTTCCGCTTGCGCCACCCCGTCCTTGAGTTTCCCCTCTCCGATCAAGTCAATCGCAAGGTTCGATGCAGCGCTTGGGCTGTCGGCATCGACTGCCAAGGCTTTTTGGTCGTACGCAACAGCAGACTTAAAATCGTCCTCTCCGCCTGCAATGACACCAAGATCAATCAGAGACTCCACTCGATATTCGCCATCATTTAAAATTTCTTGAAAGAGTTTCTTGGCATCTTCGCGGTCCGTTGTTTTCCAAAATAGCGCAACTGCAAGGGCGTGTATATCAGAAGGATCACCATGCTCAAGACTCACAGCAGAACGGTATTCGGTACTCTCGTGAGTCGTATCGTGGAGGCTGGCATACGTCTGCCCAAGCTCAAAATGAAAAACAGAATTCTGAGGATCGAGAGCAATCGCTTTGCGACCGACATCGAGAGCCTGCGTTAGATGGCCTGAACTTCGCAGTAGGATCGCAAACTCCTCCCACGCCGCAGCGGACTGTGGGTCCCGAGAGGTTGCCTCCCTCGCACTTTCGATGAGCGGGCCATAGTCCTTAATGTTTGCCAACTCAGACGCGAGTAAGTCCCATCCTCTGTAGTTGTGCGGATCAAGTTGAACCATCTTCTCGCACTCCTCGACGGCATCGAGGTACTCTCCTTCGTTGTCAAGCACCTGACAGAGATTGTCATGAGCGAGTACATTTTCTGGATCGAGTGAAGCTGCTTTTCTGAATTCCGCTTCCGCAGCTCCAAATTGCTTCAACCTAAGTACCGCCACACCTAATTGTATGTGGCCGGAAATGTTGTTAGGGGCGATCTTGACTAAGTGCTGGAGAACTTGCACAGCCTTTTGGAGCTGGCCGACGTCAGTCAATTCCGTGCCCAGATTTAGAAGTTCAAGAGGATCATCACCTCCACAGTCAGCCGCGCGCTTATATTCTTCCAAAGCTTGCGAGTCCTGCTTTTGGTGATCTAATATCCAAGCGATATCCAAAATCGCCGAACATTCGTTGGGATTGAGCTGGAGCGACTGATTAAAGTTGTCTAGCGCCTCAGGATAGTGACCCTCTTGCTCTAAAGCAAACCCGAGACTCAGAAGCACGCGATCATTTTTCGGATCTAGGCGGTGGGCCTCAGTCAATTCGTTTACCGCGCCGGAATAATTCTTCAACTCATTCATTGCGTAGCCACGTTGATAATGCGCGTCCGCATCATCAGGCTTCAAAACCAAAAGTCGGCCATAGGTTTTTACGGCTCTGACATAATCTTTTGTCCCGAGGAGAAGTTTCCCTTCTTTTCTCGGCCATTCATCGTCGCTCGGCTCCAGTTTCTCTAGTGATGAGCATTCATCGATGGCTGCTGCCGCTTCATTCTTCTGCTCGTAAAGGACCTCTAGCCGTTCATGCACATCTGGGAAATCCGATTCGAGCGCCACAGCGCGGCGATAATACGAGAGGGCAATCTCACCTGCTTTGCTGTCCGAATTATCTGAAGGCCTATAAAGATCGCCTAAAAGAATTAGTGCGTCTATGTGGTTTGGATCAAGCTGTAGGGTTTCGTTCAGCTCGTCTACTGCACCGTCAGCATTTCCGTTAAGAGCAAACGCTTCGCCGAGTGAAAAATGAGCTTCAGCCATGCTCGGAGCCACAGCTACTGCTTTCTGCGCGAACGTGACCGCGTCATCGTATTTTTTCTGGGCAATCGCCATTTCGGCGAGTCCCATTTCGGGCCACGGGCTGTCAGGACTGATCTTCGCGGCCCGCGAACACTCGCTTATAGCCGCCGCGTAATCGTTCTTGTAAAAGAATGTTGTGCAGCGGCCCAGATTTTCCGCAAGCTGCGCATCGACTTTAGACTCGGTGCTCGCAGGAACAATTTTTGCTGATTTCAATATTTCTACAAATCTTGAGCCCCCGACAGC
>DATLST010000012.1:0-4407 GCA_035534055.1 Candidatus Acidiferrales bacterium
TTCTACTACTCCGACTACACGTTTAACGCGTCGAAAGGCTACTTTCACTCCAAGTGGCCGTGCTGTTTGGGAACGTTGCCGCAGATTGCAGAAGATTACCGCATATTCCCTGGAACAGATCACCAATTACCCATACGACAGTCACATCCGTTTCCAATTAACGGCTTCTACTCCAGCAACGTTCTCCGTTTTCCTGCGAATACCGGAATGGGCCAGCAAAGCGTCGGTGACTGTGAATGGAATACTGGGTTCGAAGAAGTTGGTGCCCGGATCTTTCGCGGAGATTCGCCGCCTATGGAGGAATGGCGATCGCATGGAGTTAGACCTGCCGCTGGTCAATCGTCTGGAGGCAGTGGATGCGCAACACCCGGATACGGTGGCTCTGGTTACCGGGCCCCTGGTGCTGATGGCATCGAGATCTGACGCGCGGGAAGCGGCTCCGGAGTTACCGCAGGAACCATTCACGCGCGCGGTGCTACTCTCCGCAAAGCAAATATCGACTCAGTCCGATCAGTGGACGGCTGGGACTAGGGCCGGCATTCTGCGGCTGAAACCATTCCTGGATATTCAGGATGAGAAATTCACGACCTAATCTGAGGTCATTGCCGACCTGATTGGTCAGGCGCGGATGTTCTCTGGTTGCAGCGCGAACCTATCGCCTACTCGACGGACGGCCTGGAAGTCGATGATTCCAATATTCGCTTATTGTTGCGGAAAACCTTGTTTTCCAAATGGAAGGCCTACCGCTGGCGCCTGAGGCACTACGCCATTTATTCTAGAAGAAGCGATGATTTCAGAAGATCTACGTGCAAAGGGAAACGAAATGGCGACGAAGGTGGAACAGGCCGTTCAGCAAGACATGACCGCTGAGGTCGCAGAGTGGATCGAAGCGTTTGACGAGGTTGTTGCGCAGGATTGGGAGCAGGGAGCCGCTCTCCTCTCCGCTCTGCGCGCTCGCGCTCGCGAAGCTGGCGTACCCGCCGTAGGAGAGGTCGTCACGCCCTATGTGAACACCATCCCCAAACATGACGAAGTTCCCTATCCCGGCGACCGGCATTTAGAGCGGCGCATCGAGGCTCTGCTGCGCTGGAATGCGATGGCGATGGTGCATGGGCAAAACAAGAACGACGCTGGCATCGGCGGCCATATCTCCACCTATTCCTCCCTGGCGACGCTGCTGGAAGTCGGGTTTAACCACTTCTTTAAAGCCAGATATGGAGATCAACCCGGGGATTTAGTCTACTTTCAGGGCCATGCATCTCCCGGAGTTTACGCGAGGGCGTATTTAGAAGGCCGCTTCGACGAAGCCCGTCTAGGCAATTTTCGCCATGAACTGCGTGGCCAGCCGGGACTTTCCAGCTACCCGCACCCCTGGCTCATGCCGGACTTCTGGCAGTTTCCAACGGTCTCCATGGGTATCGGTCCGCTGAACGCGATTTATCAAGCCCGATTCATGAAGTATCTCGAGAATCGCAATCTGATAGAAAAAACCGAACGCAAAGTCTGGGCATTCGTCGGCGACGGCGAGACAGACGAAGTCGACACCCTGGGCGCTATCTCTCTCGGGTCGAGAGAGAAGTTGGACAACCTCATCTTCGTTGTGAACTGCAACCTGCAGCGGCTTGACGGCCCGGTGCGAGGCAACAAGCGGATCATCGATGAACTGGAGGCGACGTTTCGAGGAGCGGGTTGGAACGTCATCAAAGTCATCTGGGGTTCAGACTGGGATGAGCTATTCGAACGCGACCACCAGGGGCTGCTGGTCAAGCGCATGGAAGAGTGCGTCGATGGTGACTACCAGGCTTTCAAAGCCAAGAACGGCCGCTACGTGCGCGAACATTTCTTCGGCAAGTATCCCGAGTTGCTGAAACTGGTCGAAGACTGGACCGACAAACAGATTTTCAAGCTCCATCGCGGCGGCCATGATCCCGCGAAAATTTATAACGCCTACAAACGCGCGCTCGAGCACAAGGGCAGCCCGACAGTCATCCTGGCAAAAACCATCAAGGGCTACGGACTTGGCTCTGCGCAGGCTCGCAACGCCACCCACTCGGAAAAAAAGCTCACCGACGAGAGCCTTGCAGAGTTCGTCAAGCACTTCGATATCCCGCTTCCCGAAGGCGCGGCGAAACATGCAGATTTCTATCGTCCCGACCCGAGCGACCCGGCAATCCAGTACCTGCAGTCGCGGCGAGCCGAACTCGGAGGATACGTTCCAAAGCGTGAAGTCCCGAAAACCAACTTCGACGCTCCTAAGCTGGAGTTCTTTCACGAATGGCTGGCGGGTTCCAAGGGTCGTGAAGTCTCTACCACCGGCGTCTTCGTCGCGATGCTGCGCGGACTCATGAAGGATCCGAGGATTGGGAAGCTTATTGTCCCAATTGTTCCTGACGAAGGCCGCACCTTCGGCATGGAATCGGCGATCAAGCAGGTTGGCATTTACGCTCACGAAGGTCAAAAATACACGCCCCACGACGCCGATATGCTGTTGTCGTATCGAGAAAATGTCGACGGACAGATACTGGAAGAAGGCATCACCGAAGCGGGCTCAATGGCCTCATTCACGGCGGCTGGTACGGCTTACACCAATTACCGGATTCCCATGGTGCCGTTCTACATGTACTACTCGATGTTCGGCTTTCAGCGCATCGGAGATATGGCGTGGGCATTTGCCGATTCGCGGGGCAAAGGCTTCATGATGGGCGGCACCGCTGGTCGTACCACAATGCTGGGCGAAGGCCTGCAGCACCAGGACGGCCACTCTCCAGTCCTCTCCGGAACGATCCCCACCTGCCTTACCTACGATCCTGCGTTTGCCTACGAGATGGCCGTGATCATCCAGGATGGCCTGCGCCGAATGTACGAAGCCGGCGAGGATTGCTTCTACTACCTCACGATGTACAACGAGGCGTACCCTATGCCAGCGATGCCACACGGTGAGGGCGTTCAGGAAGGCATTCTGCGCGGCATCTACAAGTACAAGGCCGCCGAGAAGGTTCCATCGCAGGCGCAACTTTTCGGATCCGGCGCAATCTTGAACGAAGTCGTTCGCGCCCAGCAGATTCTCGCCGAGAAGTACGAAATCGCGGCCGATGTCTGGAGCGTCACCAGCTACAACGAACTGCGCCGTGACGCGCTCGACATTGAGCGCTGGAACCGGCTGCACCCCGCCGAGAAGGAACGCGTGCCGTACATTGTCACTGCTGTGGGCAACTCTGCCGGTCCTATTGTTGCAGCCAGCGATTACATGAAGTCGATGCCCGATAGCCTTGCGCCGTGGCTGGGTTCGCGATTGGTTTCGCTCGGCACCGATGGCTTCGGCCGCTCCGACAACCGCGCGCATCTGCGCCGGCACTTCGAGGTGGACGCCGAGTCCATCGTTGCGGCCATGCTCTCGAAGCTCGCGCGTGAAGGTGTCATCCAGCCCGATGTGGCGGATAAAGCCTTCGCGGAACTCGGTCTGTCGACCGAAGGCGCAGGGGCTGCTCGCGCTTAGGCCACTTCTCCTACTAGTGTAGAGGGTGACAAAACGACCCCTCGCCACGAGCAAAGCGAAGGGACTCGAGAAAAGCCAATGCCCAGATTCTTCGCGGAATATTTGCTGGAAGAGATTTTTGGGGTGGCCATCCAGAAGACTCATCAAACCCGCTGGCCTGCCGGAAAGGGGATGGTGGCTGAGTCAGCCTTCGACCTCGACTAAGTATCTGAATATCACGCCATCAGATTATAAGAGCCACAACCCAAACAAATGTCATGAGTTAGATTGTGCCTCTCCTGCTTTCAAAAATCTCTTTACAAGCTGCACTCACTTCCATATGATCGCGTCATATGATGGTATGATATCTAAGTTGAGGGTGTTAGCTTTGAATCAGCACGAAAGCCGGGAGCACATCTTCTCTGGACATTGCGCTTCCATGAAACAGAGCCCGCCGGGCGTGGCGCTCCGAACATTTGCGTCGAGCGCATGCGGAGCGCGAAACTTCTATACCGGCACAGCGACTTTTCTACCCGGAGCGACATTACCATTGCACACGCATCAGGTCAGTGAGGCTGTTATTGTTCTCGAAGGTCATGCCACAGTGTTTGTTGAAGGTAGGAGATACCGTCTCAGTCCGTTGGATAGCCTTCATATTCCCGCTTTAATTGCTCACAGTGTTTGGAATGACGATCTGGATTCCGCCATGATTGCACATTCCACGTTCGCCGAACCGCAGCCGACCAGAGCCTTTACAAGCCAGGCATTCGACGTGCAGCATCGTGGCACCAATATCCCCACCGGCCCGGAGTATCTCCGGAGATTCGAGACGAGCGAAATCTACGAGCTGGCAGATGGAGCAGTTTTTTGTGATCTCTTTGCAAAACGATTCGGAGCTGTTGGAATCTGCGGTGGATATGGACGTTTTCGTC
>DATLST010000013.1:0-31183 GCA_035534055.1 Candidatus Acidiferrales bacterium
GCCCCTGCCGCAACAGCCGCAAGGCCTGAAACCTTCGTCGTTCCAGGGCATCGAAATCACGGTTCACTCCAGCAGGGTTTCCCATACCAGGTTAGATGCACGATACCCGACAAATGTCGCTATATTATGCGATATTCAATAAGTTGGCAACCTGAGATACTTCCATCGGCGGCAACGCTTACGGCGCGATTCACGCGGGCCGCCTGTTCGTTCAAGATACGTTTGAAAGGCAGTAAAGACCTTCCCCATCTCTTCCGGCCTTCCGAGATCGGCGGAACAGCTCATTCATAACGCAGAGCCTCGATTGGATCAAGTCTCGCGGCCTTACGCGCAGATAACGTGGGGCGAAGGGCGCTCCAGATGTTGTGTGGACGGCCCTATTCGCACCTGTCCTCTAGATCAGTAGTATTTCAGCCGGGCAGTATTCTAGTCTATTTGCGGACACGCTCTGCAATCAGGTAGGCAAAAAACAACAAACGAGCTGGGAAGTCCAGCCGCCAGGATGAAACCTTGACGATCAAAAAACGCCCTTTGAGCGCGGATGGCACAAGACTAGAGCGCCGGAAAAGCCATCGCTTCGCTGTGGTGGTTCCGATTGAGGTGAGCTGGCGTGGAACGGACGGTATCGTGGTCAAGGAGGATGCTGTCGCTCGGCAAGTCAATGCCAATGGTGGCTTTCTGAAGATGTCCGTTTATCCGGAGCTGGGCACCAGAGTTACCCTGGCCAACTTTCTCTCTGCGCAAACGGCGGAAGCGAGAGTACTGGCCGCACCGGGCGGGCGCGAAGGGGTTGCAAATGGCATCATCGTCGAGCTGATCGTTCCCAACGAGAGCTTTTGGGGGGTGAATTTGCAGGTTGAAAAGACCAGCGTCGAACTGTGGAATCTCGAAAAGGCTCTGCAATGCGAGGCCATCGACCTTCGTCTACTGGGCGAATATCGCGAAGCGGTGGATTACATCCGCAAGGCCGCAGGGACGGTTCGACAGCTGCGAGAGTACCAGCTTCGTGGTTTGGATGATGGCGAACTGCTTTCCGTTCTAGCCGCCGAACGGATTCGGCGCACAATCAACCTTTGTAGGGAAGTGATCGCCGATCTCGATGCCAGCCAGGTGAACAACGAATCCAAAGACGTCGACGAGCTTTATCGAACGCTTGAACATGTCTGCGACCGTCTAAGGCGAGTTGTCAAGGTCCGGTAACGTCCGATGAACGACGCGGCAGCACAAACTGATACAGCCGCGCCAATCACTCGTCAATCCCGATAAACCGCTGAAACCAGGCAAGTGGAGTATTAGTTCCGGTAGACCTAGCGCTTTTGGAATTTCTTCCGCAGTCTCGGGTATCTTTCGGGTTTCCAAGCCAACAAATCGCCAGGCTTGCAGCGCAACGCCCGGCATAATTTGTCCAACACCTGAGCATCGAACATTTGAGCCTTATTGTGGGACAGCTTCAGCAGCGTCGGATAGGTCACGCCTGTGATCTGACGCAATCTGTAGAGAGACATTTTCTTCTGTTTCACTATCTCGCAAAGCTTGCAAACAATCATGCCTGCCGTACCCTCCTGAGCTGCCCATATCAAGTATCGCACACATATGCTCCCATTTACATACGCAGAGTGCTGATATAGGCTAAAACCCGCATGGCCCTCTTTTCACCGCCGGAATCACAGTCTCAATGGCAAGTTTGGCTCTGCCAAGCCACTTACCCACTATTTCACTCCAAAGAGGCCCATATTGCCCCGCATCGGCCTTTTCCAGTCGGTTTGGGAGGCAGTTTTAGCAGCCCAGAACCCAGTTTTGGGTAAAACAGAGAGGAAAACATGAAAACGGCCATCTACGCACGCGTCAGCACCGCAAACGGTCAAGACCCGGAAATGCAGTTGCGCGAGTTGCGGGAATACTGCCAGCGGCGGCTGGCAAATCACGGACGAATACATCGACGCGGGAATCTCGGGTGCCAAGGATTCACGTCCTGAGCTGAACCGTCTTTTAGCCGATGCGCTTGGTTCTTCACAGACGAAATGAAGAAAAAACATCCATCTTCACTTTTGAAACTTTTTGAAGAGCACTCGTGCGAAGACAACCCCATTCAACCACATGGTGCCATGCAGAACTAGCAGGTAAGACCGATGAAACTCTGTGCGTTTTCACTTCGACCCAAACGGTGTCCCAGAGCCCATCGCATCCTGTCGGAATGAGTTAAAAAACGACTGCACCACAATTGTGCACACGGATGACAGGCACGTTCGGACTTCACATATTTGACGGCAAATAGCATCTTCGCTGTAGATTCGCCATCATGTATAGTACGTCTTTCCGCTAAGAAGGTCAGTTTGCAGTGACTGGAACTTCGCCGAAGGAGATTTAGATGGACGCTATCGTGTGGCCGCTAAATCAGCACAAATCGAACCAGATTCAACAGGTCAAGGGAACCGCGAAGGCTCAGAATTCCCAAGTGAATCCTTCTACTCAACCCTGCGTGCCTAGTGTTGCTGCCCGCACTACTCCACAAAAAGTTTCCAAAGTGCGGGTAGTTTTACGTCCAGGTTCTTCGGGACAAAAATCCGTCACGGTTCAGTTCAATCACCCGTCAGGTGATCCGTATTTTTCTGGTGCGTCAGTTTATTTGCGGCAGTCTGGAAAACAACCTGTGTTAGTGGCGAGCGGACACAAATCTCCTCCCCGCCCATCTCCAGGAAACTTCGCGTCACCACTCACCTTTAACTCTCCGTCCGGCAAAACCGGCGCGCTCGATCTACGGAATGGATATAAACAATGACTGTAAAGCAAGCCGCGTAGTTTGCTATCTTACTTCCGGTTTTTTTATGACCCTGAGACACCGCCCGATGCAGCCGCGTGACGTCCACGAGTGCGCCAAAGTCGTCGCGGCGCACCCAGTCGTCGGTCCGCGCTACGGACGCGCCATCCGGCATTTGGGCCCATCCTGGCTTCGCCTTCTCGGTTCTGAGGCTCTGTGCGCCATCGTATTGGAGGAGGTGGAGGGGGGTCGTATCACCATTTGCGGCTTCGGCGTCAGCGTGGTCGTTGACGACGCCTTCCTTCATGAATTGAAGGCCTCGCCTTTCTGGTTTGGCCCCGAACTGGCCAAGCGAGTCATGCAAGGGCGCTCTCCGGTCCTTTCCGATCGGAAACTTCGCGAAGCCAATTCGAAAGAAGGTCTCAACCTCCTCGTGTGGGAAGGTGCTCCGCTCCCTGGATTCGATCAGAGAAACGACGTGTTTCAAAAGCTTGTGAACACGTTCATCGAACTACACCGCGGATTGTTTTGGAAAGAGGCAATCACCGCACAGTACGATACCGTGCCGGGCTTGCAGTGGGCCGTGGCTGCCGGTGGCCTGTTCTGGGATCCGGCTCAGGGGCGTTATTGGGAATCGGCGTTTGAACCCCTCGAGGAGATCGTCCGCAAGCCCCATGTCGTCGGCCTAACGCGCGAAACCGAGCTCAGCCGTACCGGCTCCTGGGTCGGCGCGCTCTTTAACTATCAGCCGCCCCGCGTCGGTTTCAGCAGTGGTGAACAGATGTTGCTTCTCGCCGCACTCGGGGGGCTAACCGACCAAGAGCTTGCCGCGGCACTGGGCATCTCTCTACCTGCGGTCAAGAAGACATGGCTCTCGGCTTATCGCCGCACCTCCCAATGCCTCCCGGACCTGATCCCGAATCACTTGCCGCAGGAAGAATGGATGGTCCGGCGCGGAAAAGAGAAGCGCCGCCGCCTTCTATCTTACCTTCGCGAACATCCCGAAGAATTGCGCCTGGGATCGCGACGCTCCGGGAGCGGCAGTTCCGCGCGCAAAAGCACGCGTGCTTGAAACGGTCTTCGCCGCGTTTTCGCATCGCAACACCCGCCGGTGGCCACAACGTTCCTCTCGCACCTTGCTGTTTTTTGTCTTGTCGCCAAAGTAGCCTTTTAGATGACTTGAATCCATTCCGCTCCTCCGCGATACTGACGGCACCGCATCGTCCCCGGAACAACTGATGCATGATTTCTGAGAGGCGTGTCCGCGCATGGAGGGAAAAATATGCAAGAGCGAGAAGCTGCCGTCCGTTCGAACTGTGTCTGGCGGAATTCCATCCACGGAATCCTCCGGACTTCGTTAAGTCACCGCTACGTGATACCCGCATCGCTCGCCTTTATCGCGATCGTGATGGTTGCCGCCACCAGTTGGACGCAAAATCGTCCCCGGAATTTCATTCTGAATTTGGAGCCTTTCCGCGATCCCACCGGCTTGGTCGCCACGTTTAATACCGCCGGCCCTCTTGATACAAGCAATCCTTTTTTTCAGGACCTCGGGACCAACGGCCGCAGCTGCGCCACCTGCCACACCCCGGGCAACGCCTTTGGCCTGAGTGCAAGCGACGCCCGAAAGCTTTTTGTGCGCGCGCGGGGGAGCGATCCTCTTTTCGCCGCAGTTGACGGCGCGAATTGCCCGAACGTGGCGCCAGGCGACGCAAAGGGCCATAGCATGCTGCTCCAGAACGGTCTCTTTCGCATCGCCTTGCCCGTTCCGGCCAACGCCCAGTTCGCGATTTCGGTCGTCATGGATCCCTACGGGTGCGCCCTGCTCCGTGATCCCGGTACGGGACAGGAAATCGTTTCCGTTTACCGTCGTCCGCTTCCGGCCACCAATTTGAATTTCCTCAGTGCCGTGATGGTCGATGGCCGCGAAACCATCGCTCCTCTCAACAACGCCAGCACATTCGCGGCGAACCTCGTCACCGATCTGAAGAGCCAGGCCCTCCATGCCACGCTCGGCCACGCCCAGGCCTCGACGCCTCCCACGGATGAACAGCTTTCTGAAATCGTCGCTTTCGAATCGGGCCTCTATAGCGCGCAGGTTTGGGACAATTCCGCCGGATGGCTCGACTCGGATGGCGCCCAGGGCGGCCCGCGCACTCTCAAAGACCAGAGCTACTTCCCGGGGATCAACGATCCACTCGGCGGAAATCCCTCCGGTGCGCCCTTCGACTCCGCTGTTTTCTCGATTTTTGTGCCCTGGTCGAATCTCCGCGTGAGCCGCCGAGATGACCGCTACCAGCGGTCTGCCAGTGCTCCGCGCGCAGCCATCGCCGCCGGCGAGGACATTTTCAACAACTTCCCGCTCACCATCACCGCCGTCAGCGGTCTCAACGACAGTGCCGCTCTTGGCAAGCCTGAGGCCATCGCCGGTACCTGCACCACGTGCCACGATTCGCCGAACGTTGGCGATCATTCCTTGCCCGTGCCGCTCGATATCGGCACCAGTCATTCCGCGGCCTACGAGCAAAACCCGCAGCTCGCCTCCGCCCTGTCGCAGCTCGACGTGGCCGATCTTCCCATCTTCGAGATCAGTAATTGCCCCGATCCTCAGAATCCAGGCCAGACGCTCACCTTTTTCACCTCCGATCCCGGCAGGGCGCTGATCACCGGCCAGTGTTCCGACATGATTCGGATCAAAGGACCGATCCTGCGGGGCCTCGCCGCGCGCGCTCCCTATTTCCACAATGGCGCCGCTGCGAATCTCCAGCAGGTCGTGAACTTCTACAACCTGCGCTTCCAGATGGGCCTCACGGACGAGCAAAAGGCCGATTTGGTCGCCTTCCTCAACTCGTTGTAGGGAACTCGCGCCCCGGCGGCGCCGCGCTGGCGCCGCCTTCGAGTCCCGCTTCTGCGGGATAAGATCATCGCAACTCGCCCCGAGCGGAGTTCGCTCTCTTTTGTCGTCTGGGTGTCGCCCGTGTGTCTTTGATCCAGACGACGTTTTGTTGGCGCTGGCAGCGGATGGTTACCTGAGCTGTCCCGGCACACTGTCTGGCTTCAAGGCTGTCCTCCGTGCTGGGCCAGGACCCATTACAATAGCGGCGAATAGGCAGGAGGGTCTTGTGAAGGAACTCTTGGAAGAAGTGGCTCTACGCGCAGCGCGGTATGCGTCGGGGATGGCGACTCGGCGCGTTGCACCCTCGCCGGAAGCGGTCGAACGCCTCGCGGCCCTCGGTGGAGCTCTCCCGGAGTCTCCCTCAGATCCTGCGACCGTCCTTACTCTGCTGGACGACATTGGCTCGCCAGCGACCGTGGCAACCACTGGCGGACGCTATTTTGGCTTCGTTACGGGCGGCGCGCTGCCCGCCGCTCTGGCGGCGAACTGGCTTGCTGGAATCTGGGACCAGAACGCTGCCTTTTCCGTGATGTCTCCCGTTGCAGCAAAAATTGAAGAAATCGCACTTACATGGTTGCGCGGAGTTTTCGGTTTGCCAGCTTCTTGTGAGGCGGGGTTTGTCACGGGCGCTAAAGAAACTGTTCAAGCTGGCGAAGGTTTCAAACGGACACGCGCATCGGTTCCGCCATACCTTCGCCGCCGAACTCCTGATGTCTGCGGCGTCATTGACGAACGTTGCGCAACTTCTAGGGCACTCTTCCTCGAAAATCACCGAAAAGCATTACTCTTCGTGGATCAAGGGCAGACAGGAAATGCTCGAAGCCGATGTTCACAAAGCATGGGCGCTCATTTTGAAACCGTTACAACTGCGTGACAATTACTCTTTATACCTAAAAGCAGCCAATAAAACATTGGTTACTATATGGTGGAGGCGGGGGGAGTCGCATTACTACCCTGTATTGAGCGCACGTAAGTTATTTAATTTCCATTCCGCAGCAAACGCCAAAACCGCAAGTTTCGCTGGAGTGTGGCACGCCCCTGGCACACGAATCCCGCCGATGATCATCATCTCGGTCATTCAACGAAAAAGGAAAAAGTAACTTAATTTGGGCGGCTGGCCCGGACGCTGGATTGTCGACGAATCCAGCAATCTCTCGGACTCGACCGTCAGCACCCCACCTCTGATGGGCGGCTGTTGGGGTATCACCCTAAGCCGCTTAAAAGCGGCTCCTTCGCCGGACAGCCCGCCCACAGAGCACAGGCGAAGGAGATTCTGCATGAAAAACAAAAACGTACGCAGACTTACGATGCAGGCTGTTGCGCATATCTGGAAGGCCATACCAAAATTTGATCCGTCATCCGTGAAGGAAGGTCGCTGGTTGATCGATTCCTTCTTGGCGGAAGGGAGCATTCAACTGATCTACGGCGAGCACGGATCATTCAAAAGCACGTGTCTGTTGGCGGCAGCACGAGCGGTTTCTGACGGCGAAGCGTTCCTGGGAATGGAAACGCGGCAGAGAGTAGTTCTATACCTTGACTACGAAAATCCTCCGGACGTCATCAAGTCTCGAAACCAAGACATGAAGCTGGGTCTTCCCGGCCGGAGATTCGTAATATGGGACCGCTTCACTGGAAAGCAAACCCCTACGCCTGACGACCCAGCCTTGGAACAATTCGTCAAAATATGTGTCAAGAAAACAGGAAAAGGACCGTGGCTGATCTTCGACAGCTGGAGCAGCTTGCTGAAGGCCGGGGAAGGCGGGGAAACCACGGGGCAAGTCGCACCGGTGTATGCAGCCATTCGAAGGCTATGTGACGTGGGAGCAACTTGCTCGATGATCGATCACAGCCGCAAATATCAGCCAAACGTTCTTTATGGAGGTGCGGATAAAATGACGAAGGTCGACACACTCCATAACTTTGTAGTTCACAAAAGCCCCGAGAGTCCCCGGCCTTCCCGTTTTCGCGAGGTCGTCGTCCGGGTAGATTCCTGGTTAAAGAGGTACAGCCCACGAGGACAGGGCGTCTTTTCTTTCGAAGTGCGGAGCGAGAAGGACGCGAAAGGACGGTGGCACATCACGGACCTGCGGCCTGCGAAAGACCCGATCGAAGTAAAGAAGAATCGGCGGATAGGGATCTTGCGGGACCTGATCCGTGAGCATCCGGGCCTGGGACAAACTGCACTGGCTAATTTGGCGGCAGACACGAATGCTATGGGCCAGAACGTTGCGATGGAACTACTGCGAAAAGGGATTGGCCGCTACTGGAGTGCTTCGCCTGCAAGGGGTCGAAAACTGGTTTTCAAAGTGTTGAAGCCGGTAAAATCACAAGAATCAGAAAATAAGCGTGAAAAGGCCGCAAATCTTAAAAAATTAAAAAAATGACCCCTATATAAACAAGGGTATTTCCCCCCCTTGAGACCCCCCCCGTAAAATTCATTTTGTTTATTTCTGTTTCAGAACGAGAGCCCCCGGTTTTGGGGCTCTCGTTCGGCGAGTCGGGAGCCCGGTTTTGGGCTCCCAGCGAGCAGAGACTGGTTGCACAGGTATATCGCTTCGCCTTGTGCGCCTTCGGCCAAAAACCGGCCTCGGCGCACTGCGGCGAGCGTGCCCCAAAAAGCGGGGCACGCTCCAAAAGCTTTGATTGCTTTGCTGCAGAAATAGAATTGGGCTCGAGGGAGAGTTATTTCGCCGCAGCCCCAGGAATCACAGAAGTCTGTGGGAAATGTGGTGTCTTCCGCTCCGGCCTAAACCTGAATCATGTAGCCCCGACACGATCTTGAACAGCTGCAGGCGATTCCCCAAGAAAGTTGGGTAAACACTTCTCAGTCGCTAACCCTTCCCGTCTTAATTTGTCCCAGCTATTTAGACTCCATTTTGCTGTGCCGTAATCGGCACAAAAAAACAGCTCCCTTTGACCCATGCTGACGGGAGTCCCAATCTCGACGCAGCATCAAGAGGAGCAAAACGATGACAAAGACATTATTACGTAATCCGCCTGATTTAAAAAAACGCAAATTCTGCGCTTTTCCCACCGGAACTGATTTGCAAGCTCAAGCAATCAGCGATGCCACTCACCAGGCACAAGCGGCTGTTGGCATGGCGGACAGGCATTCACCGAAATCACAAACAGAAGCCGATAGGACGAAAAAGACGGTTCGCAAGGAACGTGTTCGGCTTCATGGCATCTACCGGCTTCCACTGTTCATGAGTGGGGAAGGGAAGGATGCGACGGATGCATTACGGAAGTCAGAGAACTGGTATTACGCGGAAATGGAAATCATGGCCCTGGTGAAGCGGCTTCACATTACGTACGGCATCGTTAATGATTCGGCAATTCATGATGAAATCCAGTCTCCTCCGCAGGTGGGTGAGCGTCTGGAGAACAGTCCAGAGGTGGACGAAGGCGACGCATATCCTGAAGTCGCAACAGGCGCCGTCTATATAAGAGACGCGTTCGAGGATGCGCCGGAGCATGGAGACGCGCTGGCTTAAGCGGGACTACAGAGAAGCGGCGGCGGAACTGAAGGGAAAGTACCCTGCCCCTGCGCACATCGACCAGACCATCAATCAGCAAACCGTGGTTATGGCACCGGACGGAAGCATTCCCGCCGTGCTGCTTACGCAGCAGATTGACCCGGAGCTTTACAAACCGGCCTACGAACTTTGGAAGACGGTGGACGAATTGCCAACCAATCGAGCGACAGCCGTAGGCTCATTATCACTGCCCCGGCAGAGAAAGGATGGGACTCTTTCGGAGCGCCGGGTAGTTCCCGAGAACGTGCTAAAACTCCTACAGAAGCAGGGCGTGCGGCACGGCATGCTCGGCTATCTGGATGCAACACCGGATCAGCCCTGTCACAAAACTCCACTGAGTATTAAGCGTCCCGAAATGTTAGACCAGAACGACCTCCTAATCAAACGGGTGGACGAACTCTACAAGCAACACATGCCGAGTCTTCACGCCATCCAGCGGGCAGAGGTAGAGAAGGGTCCGCGATGGCAGCTCGCGAACACGGCGTTCACCACGATTTACATCATCAAGAACCTACGGTCGGCCTGTCACGCCGATCATGGCAACTTGCCGGGAGTGATGAGCGTACTTATGCCGATGGGGAAATTTACGGGTGGCGAACTGATACTCGCCCGTTGGCGGATTGCTATTGCTTTCAAACCCGGTGATCTCTTGCTGTTCGATCCGCAACAGCTACACGGTAATCTTCCCTTCGAAGGCGAAAGGCTTTCAGCGATTTTCTACTGCGTGCGCCGGATTGCCGATTGCGGAAGGTAGCGACGGGGGAGTGCGTGCGACCGGGGCAAAACACGCCGCAACGGATACTCTTCGTTCCGCCATCTTTGGATTGCCAAGCAATTAGGTGTTGGAGTTGGAACAACCAGACTCTAGACCGGGAAGAAAGTTTCATGCCTGAGCAGGGCGTCAACCGCTTTTAGGAGAGCCGTAGAGCCCTCGGTTTTGGTCAGATACCCACTCACCCCAATCTTTTTGGCTATCTCTACGAAAGCGACCGTTCGACCCAAGGATACGATCAGGATGGGAGTGTCAGGGGCGACTTTCTTTATCTCCCGAGCCGCACTGAAGCCATCCAACAATGGCATCGAAATATCAAGAATGACCAAATCAGGCTTCAGTTCCCGGGCTTTCTCAACAGCTTCTTTTCCGTCTTCGGCCTCATACACTTCTGTGTTGCCCCGAGACTCCAGAAGGGAGCGTGTACCTTTTCTGATCAGTTCGTGATCATCGGCTATCAAAATTCGCCATGCGGATGTTGGTGTTGTTTCAATCATTGAAGCATCACTCCAGTAGTCCTTTGTTGGCGACAGTCGCCTCTGTGCATTCGTGGCCGAAAGGATATCGAGAGACTGAAATGTGAGGGAATGGTACCTTCGTTCAGGCGAAAGGATTTGCCCTGCGCCTACAGGTTTTGGGTGTCACATCGTTTTTCGATAAATTACAGACTTTCCTGTATAGGCTGTCCCTTTCCCCGCAATGTAGAGTACCCGGCATAAGCTGGCGGTGTGCGGTCATGACCCTCGATGTCGCATTGTTAGGCTTGCCTGCAAAGAAGTTCACGAATCGCGATGGCAATTCGCATATTGGTCGCGGACGATCACGAAAGCGCACGGGTTGCGATCTCGCAGCTCATTCGTGTTTCCGGCGAAAACTGGGAGGTCTGCTACGAAGTGGACAATGGTCAAGCGGCAGTCGAGAGGGCGGCCGATGTGAAACCTGATCTAGTAATCCTCGATGTGGTGATGCCTCGGCTGGATGGGCTGAAGGCGGGTCGAGAAATTCGCGCCCTTCTGCCTGACGTTCCTATTGTGATTTATAGTATCCTGGCTTCTCCTCAGCTCGAATCCGAAGCTCGAAAAGTTGGCATTCAAGCGGTAGTAGATAAGTCGAAACGCGGCGAGCTCCTTGCAACAATTCAGAAACTCTTGGCAGACAGGCTTCCTGGTATCGCTGAGGGGGCTAGCGCCCGGTAAGTTCTATAAAGAGGGAAGCCAAGAAAAAACCCGTCTCCTTCGGCTGGAACTTTTCTTACTTCGCAGCCGACGTGGTCGGGCGCGAGCTCTTCTGAGCTGCCGCGTCGATCACTCATCAATCCGGATAACCGCTGAAACCAGGCAAGTGGAGTATTAGTTCCGGTAGAGCTATCGCTTTTGGAATTTCTTCCGCAGTCTCGGGTATCTTTCGGGTTTCCACACCAACAAATTGCCAGGCTTGCAGCGTAACGCTCGGCACAATTTGTCCAACACCTGCGCATCGAACATTTGCGCCTTATTGTGGGACAGCTTCAGTAGCGTCGGATAGGTCACGCCTGTAATCTGACGCAATCTGTAGAGAGACATTTTCTTCTGTTGCGCCCAGCAGACCCACAAACGGGATTTAGATGCGATCTGCAGAGGTGTTGCGACACCCTTGCCGATCACGATGCTGCCGAGTCGGATGAGCATCTGACTCATCCGCAGAAATACTATTCCGCACGGATTTCGCGCATTGACGGAGCCCACATCAAGGCGGTAGATATCAGAAACCCGAACGCAATTCCGGCAACGCCTTTTGGGGGCCTCGGGCCGAGTTGCTACGGGCTAGAGGGACGGGTCGTTCCTCGACGGAGTAGCGACCCTTTTTGAAACGAAGCACACTACAGCGTAACCGTTGTCGGCACCCGCCGGATTGCAACCGGCACATCGGCGGCTCGGGGTTCGGGAAGGGTAGGCATAAGCTCCGAGACCTGTTCCGACTGGCTCGACGACCTCTGCTCATTGACTGTAGCGAACGGTACATGGGACAATCGCGGCAATTTAGGGAGGTCCTTCCAATGTCAAAATACATACCAACTGCTGTCCTATTGCCACTAGCCGTTTTGCTGCTCGCGTTCCCGGCCCTGGCTCATCATGGCAGTGCCGCCTATGACACTACGCAAGTTGTTACTTTGGTTGGAACCGTTACCGACTTCCAATTCATTCAGCCACATCCGCTGATCAGCCTAACAGTCAAAGACGCCAATGGAAATATCCAGAACTGGAGCGTGGAAATGACCGCGCCAAATCACCTCGCGCACTTTGGCTGGAACGGACACACGCTGCACCCGGGTGAAGAGATCAAGGTTGAGGGATACGCTGCCAAGAACGGCCGCAAAGACATGACCGTACATCACCTTTTCGGCCCGGATGGCAAGGAAATTCCTCTTTGAGCGCCGCCGCAACCGGTTTTGAACTGAACGGCTGCGGTAGCTTCTTGAAGAGCGAGCGGTTACCTGTTCGATGAGGAAGGAGCGGAATCGATGCATCGTCAATTACCGAAGTGGGTGATTGCTCTGAGTGCAGTTTTAGCGTGCTCCTATGTGCTGGTGCTTCACGCCGGAACTTTGGCAAAGAAAAGTTTGCAAGAGGATTCGGCAGCCACGAATTCAGGGTGGCAGGTGCCAAAGACGGCTTGGGGCGAACCGGATTTTTCGGGCATGTGGGAACCCAAGATGCCTCCGAGCGCCCACGAGTGGGCTGGCTATTCCATAGGCTCACATAAAGACATCGTTCCGCTGATGACGCCTTGGGGCAAGAAGCAATATCTGGCCACGAAACCGTCATGGGGGCCGCTCGCCGTCACGGACTCCACCGATCCGGTCAACCCGACCGATACCAACCACATCGGTTGCGCTCCTACCGGCGTGCCCCGCATTTGGGTTCACCCGTTTCCCCTTAAGATCGTGCAGATTCCTCACGTGGTCTATTTCCTTTATGAGTTCAATCATTTCACGCGGGAAATTTATACGAACGAGAGCCACGAGCATCCCAAGTACGAAGATCCCTGGTGGATGGGCCATTCGATTGGCTGGTGGGAGGGCAACACGCTGGTCATCGACACTGTCCACTTCAACGACAAGACTTGGATTGATCGTGCCGGCCTGCCACATTCCGATCAGCTGCACGTAATCGAGCGGATCACGCGCCCCGAGCGCGATAAGCTCCATGTCGCGATCACAGTTGACGATCCCAAGGCTTACACGAAACCCTGGTCGGGCTACCGCGAGCTGGAACTCCAGCCCGGCTGGCATATTACGGAAATGATGTGCGAAGACAACTACACCTTTAACGATCTCAAGAAGGAAGGCAAAGAGCAGTAAACGCCCGAATAAGACGGTTCCGGCTTGCCCAGGGAAAATGCGGCTATGCAGTCTGTACCTGTAGCCCTTGCCATGCGCAATTCGCCTGACGGCGAGTTCCGGCGCGGTACTCTTGCTCCGGATTTTCCGCATATTGGCGCTATGCCGTTCTGGCGGTAATTTGTCCAATGCGGCGCGCCATCATTTCCGTTTGAAGGTTGCTGCGCAAGCCTTCTGTACGCCCGTACCGCACGGTCGAGAAATCGGCCGAATGGCGATGTCCTTCGACAGCATCTGGAAACTTGGGGACTAAAATAAGCGACGGTCAGCCGCGCAACCCGAATTTGATCCGGGATTAACCAACGTGCGCCCTCAGTTGTCTACTTCTTGTTCAATAAAGGCTCATGATGAAGGCGGAACGAAACGAAGCGCTCTCGGTTTCACCAAGCCCCGGAAAAGAAGCGGATTGTGAGCGAGGCTGGACGTCGCCGACAGACAAGGTTGGGCATCCCTTCCGGCGCGCCTACAGCTCTGCTCGCTGGCGTGTGAGCACTCGCTTCGTTGGACTGGTTTTCGATCGTGCTTTGGCATCGCGGGCCAGGAGGGTGACTTAAATATTTCTGGCACCCCGCAGGGTCCTCCCCCAGCCGGGCGGCCGACGCGGGTAACGGCGACCGCGTGGGATGCCCTGGTATTGAACTTTTTTGACGGACTTTAGTTTAGTTTTTTGACAGGAGCGTTCTTGCGACGAGAGACAGCTCAAATTCAAGCGCATTAGAAACTTAGCAATAAAAATTGCGGCGTCGGGGCTGTCTAAATCATGAAGCTGGTCACGCTTTACAGAGGAACTCCGCGGTTATCAACATTTCGGTAAGCCATTCGAGTATCACCCTTTCCGTTGCTCCTGGACTAACAGACAACAGGAGCTCCGTTGGGGACAAATGTGTTGGCAGCATGTAGCGCGGCGCGACATTTTGGGCGGCTTGCGATGTCTGCCCGTTTCGATGAGCAAAGAAGTTGCGAAACACGGGGAGATCGTTGAACACATTCTGACTCAGCGAAAACGCGTTCCCGATCTGGACGCGGATCGAACACCCCAGATTTCCGCATACCTTCATTAGAACATTGGGATCGTGCCACGGAGGCTCGTCCCGCCGGTGCCAGAAGCCCTGGGCGTTCGGACGTGCCCGGCTGCTAAAGCAGGTGATGGCAGCGCCGAGTGGATCCGGCGTGGACGTTGTCACAACGATTTTCTTCCGTTCGGTGAGCGCTCCAAGTGCGCAAGATAAGTAGAACGATCGGGAAAACAAAGCCCATGCGTTCAGTGCCTCAATTGCGACGTAGGCTACCACTACATCGCGATCTTTGTGGCCGGCGACGCCAGCGACGGTCCACTCACGCAACGTCCCGCCACATTGCTCCCCTTATCTATAAGAAGCCTTAAAAGTAGCTAAACCTTACAAAAACTTTCTTATATTTGCTTGAGCGGAACCCCTCCTCGCGCGCGCCCACCCATAACGCAACACAATCGTGCCTCGACAGCATTTCTGTAAGGTCGCCCACATTTTCAGTCTTCGTCTCATTTGAGGGCCGAATCACGGCTGCGAATTCGGAGGCTGAACTCATGCGAGATAATCTGCTTTGCGATTGCCACATTTGCTGTGCAGAAGAACGCGTCTTTGAAGTGCTGGTTGACCCGTCCGGTAGCACTCGCTTCTTGGCGTTATGCAACAGCTTTCCGGTACTCGCCAAGTTCACGAACATATCGGAATTGCTCGTCCACCTTCATTCGCCCAGAAATGGCGATTATGACTGGTCAGCGGCAAGCGAAACGTTGACGACACTGATTCGCGCACAGGCATCGCTTCCCGATTTGGAGCTAATTCACTCCGTGCTCATTTTAGCCTTCGCCCCCACCATCCATCGGACTTACCGGGAGGTTTGCGCTTGGTTCCGAGAGCTCGAACCCGAGGATGTTGCGCAGCAAGTTCTCACCTTTTTTCTGGAACTCATCGTGTCTGCCTGCGCAGAAAACGTCGCGGGTCTCTTACCGATCGCCCTTTCTAGAAGCCTGCGAAAAGCATCTTTCCGCTGGGCACAAAGGGAACAGCGCGCCCTCATGCGCCAGTACGAACTCCGAACATACTTGGACAGCGGCCAAGCGGCAGTCGAGCCTACCTTCCAGAGCATCTCTCTTTTGAACGATTTTCTGGACTATTGCACCCGGCAGGCACTCCTCTCCCCGTTTGAGCGGCAACTCTTAATCAAGTTCAAGGTGGATGGGTTTAGTGGCAAAGAGATCCAAAACCACCACACTGTACTCAGCGAGCAAGCAGTCCATCTTCGCGTGCACAGAATCATGCAACGCCTTGAAGACGCGGCAATCGCTCTCAGTGCCAAAAACGGCCACTCAAAGCTCCACGACACCGCAAAGGTGTCGCGGGTTTCACAGAAAAAAGTGGCGCGGGCATGAAAGATTTTTGTTTGAAAGATTTTGCCGCGTTTATGCCCATTAGTAAGAGTAGAAGGCAACTCTCGCCGGATTCCTCGCCCTCGCAAAGCAAAACGAAAACGCAGCAGTTCTCCACCACTCGCAGGAACTTGCTGCCATTCGCAACTCTGCCAAAGGCGATGCGGCGAACTCGTGTGATTTTGGGAGCAGCCCCGCAGCCGCTCGCTGCAAACCAAGCTTCAGTCTCCCCACGCCACACGGCCCGCCCCACGTCGTCCCGCGAGAGCTTGCCTTCAATTCTCCGAAAGGAACCTGCCAGCATGAACAAATTCCTGCAAAAGAAAATTGCACCTCGCTGGCCCACGATCAGGGTCTTGCTGCGCCGCTCTCTTCCACTCCTCTCCTTCTCCCTCATCTTCGCATCAGCCGCATTCGCTCAGGCCCAAGGTGGTTCACCGTGGGAGAACGCGGTCAACGTGTTGATGCAGGCGTTCACCACAACCATCGCTCGCGGCCTCTCACTCGTTTCGATTGTGGTCGCCGGTTTGACCTTCGCTTTTGGTGAAGGTGGATCGAAGCGAATCCTTGCCGGTGTGTTGTTTGGCGTCGGCATGGCTATCGCCGCTGTCAACTTCATGGCTTGGCTGTTTCCGTGATTCTCTAATGACAGCCAAGCGCAGAATCAATCCAGTCTACCGGGCGCTCCACCGCCCGCTGACGGTACTCGGCGTGGAGCGCAAGCTTTTCTTCTTTGCCATGTGCATGGGCGCGGCCACCTTCAATATGCTTTCAAGCTTGCTCGGCGGCATTTTGATCTTCACGTTGCTCTACCTCGCGGCAAGATGGGCCACGAACACTGACCCTCAGATTCTCCGATTTCTGTTATCTGCCGCCAAATTCAAAACGCAATACGACCCGATGAAGTTCAGCCCGATTACGATCCGCAGAGTTTCGAATGCTTAATCTCAATAAACTTTTCAAGCCGTACACGGAAACCGGCCCTCTCAACGAACAAATAAATCTGTACGGCTTCATTGATCCGCACGCCTTCCTGACAAAATCCGGGGATGTGAGCTTAATCCTTCAGGTTCACGGTGTTGATTATGAGTGCCTGGACGGGAATGCACTCGACACGCTAACGAAGCGGCTCGAATCCGCGTTCCGCTTGTTCGACAGCAACTTTCGCATCTACCAGTACTTGTTCAAGCGAAATCACGAAACCATCCCGCACAAGAAGTACGCGAACCCCATTGTGACTGCGGCCATTGAGAACCGCATCCGCTACTTCGAGCAAAAAGCCGACAGCCTGTACTCGCTGCAAGTCTATTACGTGATCCTCTTCGAGGGCTTCCGCCACAAGCAGCCTCTTCTGAATTCAATGGCCAATTTTCCCAAGAGTCCGCGCAAAGCACTGGACGAAATCCACGCCGCTCTTTCGTCGCGCAAACAAGTGGCGCTGCTCGACGCGGACCCCTCAAAGGCTCTTGCCACCCTCCATCAGAAGGTGAGGAGTTTCATCTTGCAGGTGACCGACTTCGTTCGCGTTGACCTGCTACCCAAGCAAGGAGCGTTCTGCGTGCTAAAGCGAACGCTCAATTTCGCGCCGCTCAAGCTCCGGCTCGCCAGGCTCAAGCACGACACCTTCCTCGATTACTACCTGTGCGAATCGCACCTCGAGTGCCATCGCGAGCATCTGCGACTCGACGACTATTACGTTAAGGTTCTCACGCTGAAGGAGCCGTCGGCGCAGAGTTTCCCCCTGATTTTCAAGAGCCTTCTTGAAGCCCAGGCGAACTTCCACATCGTGACCGAATGGAAGAGGGAAGATTCGGGCAAAACTCGCAAAGCAATTCAGTCCAAGCGCCGCCACTTCCACAATACGAAGCGGTCGTTCATGAGTCATCTGAATGTGTCCGACGCGCCCGCGACCGACGTTCTTGTAGATGATTCCAAGGAAGCCCAGGTTCACGAGCTAGGCGAGAGCATTAAGCAGATTGAGATCGAGGGGAACTATTTCGGCCATTTTTCATTGAGCGTTGTCATCTACGACCTCGACCCAGCCAAGTTGGACACCGCTTGTGCCGAGTTCTACAAAGTTTTCAGCACGCACGATGCACAGCTTTATGAAGAAAAGTACAACCTGCTAAACGCATTCTTCGCTACCGTGCCGGGCGGCTCCGCCTTCAATCTCCGTTCGATGTATTTGCTCAACACCAATTATGCCGATTATTCATTCCTGTTCACTCTCCACTGTGGCGAGCCTGAAAATCGACATCTGAGGCAAGAGTATCTGGCCGTTCTCGAAACGGAGCACCACACGCCGTACTTCCTCAATCTCCATCACCGCGACGTTGCGCACACGATGATTCTGGGCCGCAGCGGATCAGGCAAATCGTTCTTGTTGAACTTCCTGATCACCAACATGCAGAAGTACGACTCCTACACGTTCATATTCGACTTGGGCGGCAGCTTTGAGAGCCTCACGCGCCTGTTTGGCGGAACGTATCTTCGCGTCGGCTTGAATTCGCCGGGTTTCAAGATCAATCCGTTTTCGCTGCCGTCCACAAAGGAAAACCTCGATTTTCTGGCGCTCTTGGTGAAGGTTTTGATTCAGGGTGCTTCGCCGCTGGAATTAACTCCCGCCGAGGAGCGCGACCTCTACCAGCAGATTGAGAACCTGTACGAAATCGAGCCGAGCCTTCGCACGCTCACCGTCCTGTCGAATACACTTGATCGTCGTCTCGCCGCCCGCCTCGCCAAGTGGACCACAGGCGGGCAGTTCGACTTCGTCTTCGACAACCCCGAGGACACGATCACCTTCTCCCGCTTCCAATGCTTCGATTTTCAGGGAATGAATCAATACCCGGAAGTGCTGGAGCCGTTGCTGTTCTACATCCTGCATCGTGCGAACGCCGTCATCTGCGATCCCAAGATCAGCCACATCTTCAAGGCATTCTTCATTGACGAGGCGTGGCTGTTCCTGAAGAACCCAATCATCAAGAGCTACATCATTGAGGCGCTCAAGACGTGGCGCAAGCAGAACGCTGCGATGATTCTCTCGACGCAATCGCTCGATGAGCTTCGTAAATCGGAAATCCTGGAAGTCATTGTTGAAACCTGCCCGACGAAAATCTTCCTCGCCAACCCGGATATGGACCGGGATCTGTACCGAAGGCAGTTCAATTTGAACGATAACGAAATCGAGCTTATCTCGACGTTACGGGCCAAGCAGCAGCTTCTCATCAAGACGCCGGAACTGGCGAAGGTCGCAAATCTCGAAGTGGACGCCAAGAGCTATTGGCTCTACACGAACGATCCGTTCGACAACCGCACGCGCAGCGCCGCATTCGAGAAGCACGGGTTTGAGAAGGGCCTCGAAGTTCTGGCTGCGGCGCTCGGCTCAAGCCGAGATGCTGCATAGAGTCAAGCCCCCCACTTCCATCATTGTCGGCGATCTCCGCGTAGTGCGGGATTTCCGTTTCTACTCTTTCAATTCGAAAAAGGAGCTTCAAGAACATGAAAGCACTGAGAACATGCTTGCGTCGCAGTGTGGCAGGGCTTCTCTCGCTATTCCTCTTCGGTCCCGCTTTACTCGCTCAGACTCCCATTCGCACGCCCGCTGAAACCGCCCGCGTCGTGAAATATGGCCAGGACGACATTGTGACCGTCCACGCCAAGCTGCGCTACTCCACGCTGATTGTGTTGCCGGAGAGCGAGGAGATTCTCGACTTCACGACTGGTGACAAAGATTTCTGGATCATCAACGGAGCGCACAACCTCTGCTACATCCACCCGGCTCAGGCTGGCATTCGCAGCAATCTGAATCTCATCACTGCCAGCGGCCAAGTCTATTCGTTCCTGCTTGAGGAAATCAGCAACGAGCCAAACGTCGAACCAGACCTGAAAATCTTCATCGAGCCAAAGGAGCAATCCGGCATCGGCATGAACGGCTTCGCTCGCAATTTCGTGCCTGACGGCACCCGCAGCAGTAGCGAGCGGCCAAATCCATCCCGACGAAAGCGAGAACCGATATGACCGAGCCAAACACCGCGCCCGCCGCTACACCCATTCAGGACAAAGCACCGAAGCCGCCCGGCCTTATGCCCAAAAACATTCAGGCGTGGGTGATGCTTGGCCTCGCTGTCTTGATGGTGCTCATTATGTGGCTCACAGGCGGAAAGAAGAAGCCCCAGAGCACTCCGAAATCAAACGTCTCAACATTTCAGCCAGCCGCGCAGCCGGAAATCAATGAAGCCCAGATTGCGGCGTTGCAAAATCGCATTCAAGAATTGCAGAGTGAGCAGCAAACGGCACTCAAGCAGCAGAGCACATTCTTTGGCTCGCTCCCGTCCGCACCGCAGACCTCCGCTCCCACGCAGGTGTCAGGTCCGGCTCCAGAACCCGCACCGCCCGATCCGGTTCAGGAAGAGAAAAAGAGGAGAGCCTACGTTTCGCTCTTTTCTTCCAATGTGGCGCTGAGCTATCGCAAGGAGCTTACGCAGTCAGAACAAACAAAGCCAACCGCTCAGCCTTCAGACGAGGCCTCAATATCGAATCAGCAGTCTGACATAAATGCGCTTGCTCAACTTCTCGCCCAAGCTCCGCCTTTGACACAAGCGTTGACGCCCGTACCGGCTCAGTCAAATGCGCATGCACCGAGCGCCCCCGACAAGCAAGAGGCCAGCCAGCGGAAAGCGTCTTCAAATGCTGACTCGTTGAATTCGGCAACCGGAAAGACATATGTCCTCTTCGAAGGCACGATTCTCGAAACCGTGCTTCTCAATCGCCTCAGTGGAGACTTCAACGGCCCGGTCGAATGTCTCGTTACCACCGATATTTATTCGCACGACCGCCAGCACCTTTTGATTCCATCCGGCACAAAGGTGCTTGGCGAAACCAAGCGCGTCGACGCGTTCGGTCAGACGCGCCTTGCCGTGGCGTTTCACCGCCTCATTATGCCGGATGGATATTCCGCCAGCCTTGATCAGTTCAAAGGCATGAATCAGATTGGCGATACCGGCTTGCGCGACAAAGTGAACAACCACTACTTCAAAATCTTTGGAGCGTCGCTCGCAGTTGGCGCAATCGGCGGAATCTCCGAAGCAGGTTCAGGCGGATTGCTCACCGAGTCCGGCACACAAAGCATTGAAGCCGGAATCGGTCAAAGCATGGGCCAAAGCTCGCAGCGCATCCTTGATAAATTCCTGAACATTCTGCCGACGGTCACGATCCGCGAAGGGCATCGGGTGAAGATTTATCTATCGGGTGACCTAGCGCTTCCAGATTACGCCAACCACAAAGTGCCTTCCGACCTGTAGGCACGATTTTCATCAAGACATTCGAGGGAGAATTCAAATGAAAAAGCGATTGCTTACCATTCTGCTTGTTTTCGCTCTGTGCGTCGGCACTGCCTCCGCGCAGTTCGGTTTTGGAATCGTTTACGATCCCACGAACTATGCCAATGCCGTCCTTCGCTACGGGCAGCTTGTCCAACAACTCAATCAGCTCAGGCAAACCTACGCACAGATCGTAGCGCGGTACAACCTCGCGCTCCGAATGGCGCAGAACCTTCAAAACATGCCCACCCGCTACCGCGCTCAGTTCTCAAACTGGCGCGATGTGGTTGCCCCGAACACCTATGGCAACACCGGAACGTGGGTGACGGGCATGAACACCGGAAATGCAGGTGCAGTTAATTCCGGTTATCAGCAGGCCACTGTTCCGCTCCTTCAGTACAACAGCCAGGAACTAAACAGCATGACGCCCGACGAGCTTGACCGCGTGAAATCGCAGTACGCTTCCGTCGAACTTGCCGATGGTGCGAACGTCACGTCTATGGCCACTGTCGGTGCGATCCGCAACGACGCTCAGAACATTGAGAATCAGATCAACAACCTTGAACAGGATTCGCTCTCGAACAATCCCAGCCTCAACACGGAAATCGGTGTGCTGAACAAGATCAACGCGGCTAGTGTACTGATGCTCCGCACGCTCCAAGACTCGAACAAGCTCTTGCTCTCTTTGCTTGAACAAAACGTGATTGTCGCCAAGCAGCAGCGCGAAGAAACCGCAAATTCTATCAACGCTGAGGTCGAGCGTCGCGCGACTCTCGCTGGCAATCTCTCCCAAGTCACGAGCACGCTCGGCAACTCGCTTCAGGCCTACCGCATGCCGTAATCGAGGACCGCGTTATCCCCATCGCTTCGAAGGAGCGCCCATGCAGACGGACTTTCTGCAGTTCATCTATCAGGCCATCAACAACATGCTGACGCAGAATCTCGGCTTCTTCGACGCGATGGGCCAGAACCTCTTTCGCATGTTCGCGACGATCCTAGTTGCGTGGTTTGGAATCAAGATGGCCCTTGCCGCCGCGAGCGGCCATCACGTACTGCATTTTGAAAAGCTCGCGAGCCTCATTCTCACCTTCAGCTTCGGTTTCGGCATGATCAACTATTACAATCGCCCGCTCCCTGGTATCGGAACGAGCTTCCATAATCTGATCACCGATGAATCGCAATTCCTTGCAGCAAAGATCACCCAGAATCAGCTGCAAACCGTGATCGACGGCGTGAGTGACTTTGAAGCCCGGCTCGACTCGCCAATGTGGGGAGATTTTCTCGGCACTCTGGCCTATGTCCTCATCATTATTCTGCTCGCGGCGGCGCAGGCCATCACCATCGTAGTTGTCGCATTCGGCTTCATCGCTACCGCTGTCTGCGTCCTAGTAGGCCCGATTTTCATTCCGTTCTTCATCGTGCCTGAGATGGAGTGGCTCTTCTGGGGCTGGTTTAAGGCGTTTATCCAATATGCCTTCTATCAGGTCATTGCGGCGGCGGTGGTCTACATCATTGCCAACCTGCTTGTTGGAGTGCTTCGCCTCCCGCCGCCCGGCACGCTCTCCACCGTGCAACTCTTGGCTTGGTTTCCGGTGCTCCTCATCACATTCCTGGCCTCGATTTACGCACTTCTGAAAGTCCCAGTCCTGACGAACCACATCTTCAGCGGCGCTTCAGGCGGTTCTTCCGGCGCGATTCTCGGCTTCCTCGCCGCCCGAATGAAGGCATAGCCCTGAGTTTCAGGAGCGATTCGATGAACAACGATTCGAGTTTCGATGATGCCAAGCGGCTCTACTTGGAGCAATACGGTGATCCAATGGTGACGAACACGTACCTCAACATTGCGCTGGTTCTGCTTGCGCTTGTGGCCGTCAGTCTGGGCTTAATTGATCTGCGGACCATCCGCACGTTCCAGAACTTCCGCCCACTCGTAATTCGCATTGACCAGCTAGGCCGCGCCGAGGCACTGGCCTATAGCAACTTCCAATACAAGCCGCAGGATGCAGAAGTGCGCTACTTCCTCTCGCAGTTTTGCCAGCACTACTACGGGCGCAACCGCTACACGCTCAACGATGACTTCTCAAAGTCGCTCTACTTCCTCGACGGCAAACTCGCGAGCGACATCATCGATGCGTACAAGAAAAACGACATCATCAAGGACTTTCTGGCCGATCCGTCCAAGCCTGAAATTGACATTGACGTGAAGAACGTCGCCATCGAGCAACTCGACAAGCCGCCGTACCGCGCCCGCGTGGACTTCTATATGGTCGATTACTCGCCCGCCGATCACAGCGAACTCAAGCGCAAGCTCTACACCGCCAATTTTGTGTTCTTCTTCAGGAGCCAAGTCCCGAACGACCTCATTCCCATCAACCCGCTCGGCCTCACCATCACCTACTTTCGTGAGGATGAGGATTTCAACTAGACCGATAAAACAATGGCTCGCGCCAGAGGTATTTTATGCTATTCTTACCAGTAAGATCGGAGGTTCTCCATCATGGCCGCCTATGCTACGACAAGGCTTTCGTCCAAAGGACAAGTCGTCATACCGGAAGAGGTTCGCCGCACTCTTGGACTCAACGAAGGCGATCAGTTCCTCGTCATCGGCCAGGGCGATGCAGTCATTCTCAAGACGATCACTCCGCCCAAGATCGAGGAATTTCAGGAGCTTTTGAGCCAAGCCCGTGCGGAAGGCAGGAAAGCACGAATCAGGAAAGCGAGCCTGAAATCAGCTATTGCCAGAGTCCGGCGTCGCGCGAAGTGAAAATCAAGGCAGTTCTCGACACCAACGTCATTATTTCCGGCATATTTTGGAAAGGCGCGCCGTTTCAGATTTTGGACGCGTGGCAAAACCGGCGCTTTCTTCTCGTTATATCGCCGCCCATCTTGGACGAGTACCACCGCGTCTTGGACGAGATGACGAAGCAGCGTTCAATCCCCGTTCTCGGTTCGATTCTCGAACTCATCGAGCTTCATTCGGAAATGGTCACACCTGTCCGTTTCCCGGAACACGTTTGTAGCGATCCCGACGATGACAAGTTTGTGGAAGCGGCGCTTGCCGCCCGCGCCGATTACGTCGTGAGCGGGGATGCGGCGCTTCTGAAGGTCAAAAATCACAAGGGAATTCAGATCGTCAAGCCACGGCAGTTTCTCGCCTTAATGCCTCGATAGTTCCAAGCATCCGTCATCGGGTGCCAGTCGATTCATCCGCCGCCCCAAATTTAGGGACTTCTCACATGATTGCAAACGCGATTCTCATCACCATCGCTGTGACTCTCGGCGTCGCCTTCTACCTCATGGGCGAACTCAGGTTCTTCATCTCCTTCAAGGTTGTCATCTGGCGAGCGTATTCAACATACATTCTCGCCTACTGTGGTCTCCTGTTCGCCAATATCTCCGCAGGGGCTTTCGCGCTGAATCGAAAATTCTTCCTTAAAGATACCGGACGGAAGCTGGCCCACCTCGACAAACAATTCAACGCCGGCCAATCCGAAGTTCCTGCCGAAGTTTCTGACGAGGAATAAAACTCCGTGTCGCGTCGATCCGAGCGAAATGAATTCGAACAGCCTATCGACTCCGTGCGACAGCCATCACCGGAGACGGCGCAACGATCTGAATCTGACTCGCAACGCAGCGGTCGAGGCGCGAATTCAGGAGCGGTAGAGCGCCAACGAGATCAGTACCGAGACTTGGGCATAACACAACGGCGTTCCGCTGAACCCAGGACGCCTTATCGGGATCAGCACTGGACGTATTCATTGAGGGCGTCTGAAATTCAAACGCTTCGGGACCTCGGAACTTTTCGTACCGTTGATTCCGAAGCACTCGCTGAAATTGCCTACGGCGGGAACCGTGAGCGTATGGAGCAGGACGTCCGAAATCTTGTCCGGCAATCGCTCGTCACCCGGCGAGGAGTTGAGGGGCGTGACAAGGAACGCCTGGAAGTACTGACTCTGACGAAGGCCGGACGGCGGTTTCTCGCAAGGCACAAATTGATGCCACACGGCCAGCCGATCTATCGCGGTTTAGTGAAGCCGAAAGAGGCGCGTCACGATGCCACTCTTTACAGGCTCTATCACAAGGCAGCGCGCCAGATCGAACGCGACGGCGGCAAGGTCCGAACGGTCGCCCTTGACTACGAACTGAAAAAGCGAATCAACAGAGAACTCGCGCGTTTAGGCCCGAATCCCCCGGATTCGAATAAGAAAATTGAGATCGCGCAGGCGCACGGCGTGCGGGTTGTCAGCGGCAAAGTCGTGGTGCCCGATCTTCAAATCGAATACGAGAACGCCGAAGGTCAAATGGCCCGCGTCAATCTGGAACTGGCGACGAAAAACTACCGGCCGGGTCAGCTTCAAGCCAAAGCGCAGGCCGGATTCACACTCTATGCGCCTGCTCAGGATTCCGACCGTTTGCGACGTGTTTTGAACGACCGGGAAATCACTGCGGAGATCCTCAGCCTATGAACATCAAAGACATCTACCTCGATTCGCTGAAAGAACTCGGCTACACCGAGATCGAAGCGCGCTTCATCTATATTGTCGCCACGCACTCCGGCTACTTTACTGCCAGGCAGTTCCTCGATTTTGCTGATGCGAGGCGCGGCAAACGCTCCGATAAATTCGCCGATAAGTTGATCAGAAACAGACACGCTTCTGCCGAAATGCTTCGAAATAACGCGCGGGTATACCACATCTTTTCTCGCAAGATTTATGCTCCCATCGGTAAAGAGAACATCCGCAATCGCCGCGATCACGAGTTTGAGTTCATCAAGACGCGGCTTTTCGCACTCGATTTCATTCTCGCCAACCAGGGGTACGACTACTTCGAAACCGAGGCCGACAAAGTTCAGTATTTCTGCGGCGGTCTTGGAATTGAGAAGCACGCGTTGCCAACGAAGCTCTATTTGGGTACGCAGAACCCTTGCGTGACACCGCGCTATTTCGTAGACAAGTTCCCCATGTTTTTGCCCACCATCACCGGCTCACCCGTAGTCACCTTCACCTACGTCGCGCCGGAGGCGGAAAATCTGATCGCATTCATGACGCATCTGCAAACCTACTTGCCCTTGTTTCGGAGCCTCAAGCAGCTCAAGTTCTTGTTCATCTCCCCCTGTGAGCCTCTGTTTCCAAAAGCACGAGCGATTTTCTCATCGGTTGTGAAAGGTCCTCTGGAACTCCCCTCTGTGGCGGAAATCACCAGGTACTTCCAAGTCCGCAGACTGTGGGAATCGCGGCAGTTCGCGGCTCTGCGAAATCAGGACATCGAATTCCTCAATGAGGCCACTCGACGATTCGCCGCGCCACACATCCAAACCATTTATAAGGAATGGAAAGGCGGCTCGCTCAGCGAAGCTCACTTGGTTTCGCTCTTTCCAGGACCCGAAACAAACCGGAAGATCACCTTCGACACTTGCAGGGTTCCGTCACAGCAGCACCTTTATTCCCGCATCGCCGCTTAGGGGTGAACACAGGAATACAAGCAGTGTTCACCCCCTTCCTTACCCGTTCCGTTCACCCCCATGCTCGCCGCAACCGCTGAGAGACGAGCGACATACGAACGGCGAGACCTGAAAAAAGACCGCGGACAAAACACGCAGCTTGGGCGGCAGCGACCCCTGGTTTTGGTCGGTTTTGCCGCCCAAAACATTCGTCGGGGTCGCTACCGCCCAATGGCACAGTTTCAGTGCCAGGTGTTTTGTCCGCGGTCAAAAAGACTTTGAAATCCGCACAGCGAAAGCACCCAGGAGAAATGCGATGCCCTTCATAAAGAAACCACGAAAGTGACGCGAGAATTCCAATTAGACGAACCTCTCGCTCTGATGCTCGATAGCTACGCTCGGTTCATCGACGCGACGCCCGATCACATCGTGGCTTCGGCACTGCGCTTTGTCTTTTCCAGAGACAAGGAATTTGACCGCCTCCAGAAAGAGCAAAGGAGGCCCCACAGACCAGCACTGCCAGCCGAGGTCAAAAAGCCGTGATCCAGAGGCTCATAAATTCGAAGAATTTCGTCGCGTTCGTACTGACGGCAATCACGGGAATGGCACTCTACTTCTATATTCCATTCCCGGACCAGAATGTCTTCCTGCGACTTATGGCCTTACGCGTTCCAATTGTCTTCTTGGGCGTGAAATGGTCGTACACCCTGTTCCTTTTCTCGACGCCGTATATCGTTTATTCGATCCTTCTCTCTGGCCTCTACATCTTCGCGTTGAAGGCACATCGGAAGATCACAGCGGGGCGCTTACCCCACTATCCCGATCCGCGCCAGCGACAGGACGTTTTTCTTGTTGTCGGCGAGGTTCACAACCCACGCAAGCCCGTGCCGTCGGAAACACCGCGTTGGCTCATCATCCCGCAGCGCGGGCTTTTTACCGGGATAGCCATCATCGGCGCAGTGGGCACCGGCAAGACGAGTTGCTGCATGTATCCCTTTGTCGAACAGCTCGTCGCTTACAAACCCTCCGACACGGAGAAAAAGATTGGCGGACTCATCCTCGAAGTGAAAGGCGACTTCTGTCATCAAGTGAACGAGATTCTGACCCGGCATGGCACGGCTGAGGATTACATCGAGATAAGCCTCGATTCAGACTACCGCTACAACCCGCTGCACAACGACCTCGATGCCTACGCGCTGGCATACAGCATCGCGTCGCTCTTAAACAATCTGTTCGGCAAGGGGAAAGAACCGTTCTGGCAGCAGGCGTACACGAACCTTGTAAAATTCATCATTCTGCTTCACAAGATCACCTACAATTACGTGACCCTTTTCGACGTCTATCAATGCTCCATTTCCCCCGACAAGCTGGAGAAGACAATCCACGAGGCTGAGCAGAAGATCGGGGGACGCCGTTACGTGCTCATTTCATCCGAGGCGTACCTCACCCACGCAATGGAGCTTGCGCCATTCAAATTCGCGCTCGGTGTAGCCGATGCCGGAATGTACCGCGCCGATGACTCCGAACACCTCCGCATTTTCCTCCACAATAAAGGCATCGAATTCGAGGCGCTTACGGAGTCTTCTCCCGACGATCCCGATTCGGATAAGCGAGAACAGCTTGAGGCAGTCAAACGGTGGTTTTATGACGATTGGCGCAGGATCGAGCCCAAGCTCAGGACTTCCATTGTCGAAGGTATCTCCGTTTTCCTGTCGCTTTTCGACGACAACCCGCGCGTGAAGCGGACGTTCTGCCCGCCCGCGAAATGCTACGACTCGGCTGCCAATGCGGACGGCACATTTGGAAAGCCGCTGCCCTCGTTCCGATGGCTCATCGAACACGGCAAAGTATGCGCCCTAAATGTTCCCATCGGATTGAACCCGGGACTGGCCCGCGCTTTGGGCGTGATGATGAAGCTCGATTTTCAGCGCGCCGTGCTCAATCGCGTGCCCGACATTGCGAGGAATCCCAAGAAGCACTTCCGCGAGGTTTTCTTCGTCTGTGACGAGTACCAGAATTTCGCCACTGTTGGCGAGAACGAACCGACAGGCGATGAGAAGTTTTTCAGCCTATCGCGGCAGCCTAAGTGCATCCCGATTGTTGCCACGCAAAGCATCAGCTCGCTCAAGTCCGTGCTCCCCGGCGAAACGTGGCGCACGCTCTTGCAAACGTTCCGGACGAAGATTTTCCTATGCCTTTCAGACGATTTCTCGGCTCGCACGGCTAGCGAACTCTGCGGGCGCGAAGACAAGCTCAAGGTCAGCCATAACATCTCCGAGAGCGGCCACGATGCCAGAGTGAGTTTGCTGACCGGAAAAGCCATCGCGCATAGAGCCAACGTCACGGCCTCAAAAAGCTACAACACGCAGACGGATTTTCGCTTCGACATGAAGACCTTCACGGAACTCAAGAACGCGCAGTCCATCACCATTGCTTACGACGGCCTGAACCCAATGCCGCCGACTTTCTGCTATCTCAAGCCCTACTACAACGACCCGAACAAATCGTACTTTCGCCAAATCGCGGACGGTGAAGTATGACGCTAGGCTTCGAAACCATCCTGCCGTTCTTGCGGCCCATCGAGCACCTGATTCGCGACGAGTCCGTCAGCGAGATTATGGTGAACGGAGCAGACCGCATTTTCATTGAGCGGGACGGGCTACTTGAGCCTGTTCCCAACCTCACCCTTAGCGAGAAGTCTTTGATGGTCGCCGTGAAGAACATTGCCCGCCGACTCGGCAACGACATTTCGGAAATCAAACCGATCTTGGATTCCAGGCTCCCGGACGGCAGCCGCGTTGCCGCCGTGATCCCGCCGTGCAGCATTCACGGCGTGACCCTGACCATTCGCAAATTCAACAGCCGCCACTTCACGGTCGAAGACCTTGTAGGAATGGGGACTCTGGACAGCGAGCTCGCCACCCGCCTTCAAAGCTATGTCCATGACCGCAAAAACGTTCTCATCAGTGGCGGAACCGGAACGGGCAAAACGACTTTGCTAAATGCACTGTGCAGATTCATTCCCGATGAAGATCGCATCCTGTTGATCGAGGATACCTCCGAAATCCGCTTGGATAAACCCAACTTCGTTCGCTTCGAAGCGCGTCAGGCACAGTCAGACTTACCTACTATCACGATCCGCGACTTGCTGAAGGCATCTCTGCGCCATCGGCCCGACCGGATAATTCTTGGCGAAATTCGCGGCGGAGAGGCTTTCGATCTACTCCAATTGCTTAACACAGGCCATTCGGGCACGCTTTCGACTGTCCATGCAAGTTCCGCCGCACAAGCTCTCGCTCGTTTCACAAGTTGTGTTCTCCAAAGCGGAATCGAACTGCCCTATCGCGCGATCAAGAGCAATATCGCTGATTCCTTGAACGTACTCATTCAGTTGGAGCGCCGGCCAGGGAAGCGATTCATCTCCGCAGTACTCGAAATTCGTGGCTACAACTCCGAGAACGATAGATACGACCTCTTTTCGGTTTTTACAGCAAATCTCTAATCCGGTTTCACGAGATTCGATGCCTGACTCCATCTCTCCATCGGAGTACATCCTCGACAATTTCAAGCCATCGGACCGGATTGCGGTCTTGGTTCGGAATCGCGCCACTGAAGAAATCGTCCAGCGTATCGCATCTGCAAAGGACGTTGCGGCACACGATTTTCAAGAGTGGCTCACAAAGAGAAATCGAGCGGGATTCGACATCTACATTGGCATGAACACCCTCAAAGAGGGTGCGTGTACTCGCACCAAACGGGACATTCTCGAAATCAGGCACGTCTATCTGGACTTGGATTACCGAGGTCCCGAGGGACTCAAGGCCATCCACAATTCGGACGAAGTTCCAAAACCGAATTTCGTTCTCGATACTTCGCCGGGCAAACACCAAGTCATTTGGAAAATCGAAGATGCCACGCCGCAGGATGCGGAAGACCTTCAGCAGCAGATGGCCCACGAGTTCGGAGCTGACATTGCGGCAACCGATGCCTCACGCGTCCTACGGCTCCCCGGATTTGCCAACAAGAAGTACAGCGCGGCATGCCTTGTGCGCGCGACAAAGCATTCGGATCAAACCTACAAACTTCGAGATTTCAAGTTCGCATCCGGCCCAGTTAAGAGCGAGCGAACACAGGAACAAAACCCGTCGCACTCAAGCGGCTCGCGAGAAAGTCTTAGCCAATCCGAGCGCGATTGGGCCTACGCAAAACGCTCCCTCACACGAGGCGATGATCCCGAAGAAATCATCCGTCGCATCGCGGACTACCGCGCCGACGAAAAGCACGACCCCGAATACTACGCTCGTCACACCGTCGAAAAAGCCCAGGCTGTCTTGCACAATCGTGCGACCGCACAGTCTTCCGAAGTAGCCGGAATCAGCCACAACACAAGGGAAATCCCATGAACCAAACTGCAATTGCCGTACCTGACCTGAAGCCCGCTCCAGCGGGGGATGAAATTCCCATGACAGTTCGCGAGGCAGCCAAATTTCTTGGCGTGAGTCAGCAGACTGTGTATCTTTGGGTCGAGCGTAAACAGATTCCCCATCTCCGCGTGATGGGACGCAACATCCGGTTCTTGAAATCGGAGTTGGTCTCGTTCCGCGCGTCGTTCAAACAGGAGATGGAGAATGCCTAGAGCACGAAAGTACGACGGGGTAGTTTACCGGCGGCCTG
>DATLST010000014.1:0-22940 GCA_035534055.1 Candidatus Acidiferrales bacterium
CGATCCTTCGGAATCTCGCCCACAGCGCGGGATTCCCACTTTTCCACAACCACGGCGGTGGCGATTATTTCCTCCTCCGACCCAACAGCCCATCCATCTCCCCGCGCCGCTTCGGACTCAAGCATTTCAATCCAGCCAGGGGGATACGATGTGAGTAGGCTCTCCCACTGAGTTCACGCAATTGACATTCCCCACGAGGAGCCGGTAAGATTGCTGGTTTTCAGTGGGGCTATCAGCATCGCCATGAGACCAAACTATGGATAAGAAGCGGCTCGAGTATTACAAGAAGAAGCTTGTCACGAGACGCGCGGAACTGCTGCGAGGCATCGCTCGCACGGAGCAGGAAGGCCGCGAAGCCGATGAAGATCCCACCGTGGATCTTGCCGACAAGGCCGCCAACTCGTACACAAAAGAATTTCTTTTCGGCCAGACGCACAATGACCGCTCGCTTTTGCAGCTTGTGGACGCAGCGCTGGAGCGGATTCGCGAAGAAACGTTCGGCCAATGCGCTTCCTGCCATGAGGAACTCCAGCAGAAGCGTCTCGAAGCTGTGCCTTGGACGCAATACTGCGTATCCTGCCAGGAGAAAAAGGAGCAGGGGCTCCTCTAGCCCCTTGCTCTGCCGGCCGACGCGCTCTTGAATCGATGCGGGGGTGTGTTTTGTCCGTCAGGTCTCCTCGGTAAAGAGAGTTCTTCCGTTGCGCATGGAATTGCGGTAGCGTGCTGCACTTGCATGCTCGGTTAGCAACTCCATGATCACAAAGAGCGCCCTTGCCGCCCTTGTCTCGGTACTCTTCCCAGCGCCGTGCCGAATTTGCACTCGTCCGCTGACGAACGCCAGCCGCATCCCCCTCTGCGAAGAATGCCTGGCCGGATTTGATCGCATCATGGAACCTATGTGCCAATGCTGCGGCCGCCCGTTTGACTCGGTCGCGGCCGCAATGGCAGTGCAGCCTCTTTGCCGGCTTTGCCGGGCCAGTTTCTACGCCTTTAACCGTGCGCGTAGCTTCGCGGTGTACAACGATGCGCTGTTTGAAGCCATTATCCTGATGAAGTATGAAGAAGTGGCTCGGCTCGGCTATTGGTTCGCACAGCGCCTCGCCGAAATCGTCTTGCAAGCCCCTGAGAAATGGCGCCCGGACGTAATTGTGCCTGTTCCGCTTCATCCAGACCGCCGGCGCGAGCGCGGATATAACCAGGCGGAGTTGATTGCCCGGCCGCTCGCGAAACGTCTGGGCATTCCTATCCAGCCCTCCTTGCTCGTGCGTACCAGGCCGCGCTCTCCCCGACTGCTACTATCGCGAGCTGAGCGCTGGAAGTCCGTACATGGCGTCTACGCCATTGGAAAGGACCTGCGAGTTGACAACCGGCGCATCCTGCTGGTAGATGATGTATTGACGACCGGCGCGACGCTTGATTCATGTGCGCAGGCTCTTCGTCAGGGAGGCGCTTCCGAGGTACTCGGTTTGACTGTTGCTCGGATCGTTCCCGGCCGATCGCTCGCACGGCTGTCGCTGCATCGGAGAATTAGCACGAATGAAGCAAACCTGTAAGACACATCGAGCATCCTTACACCCGTGTTGAAAAGAATTGTCTAACCGCGGAAAGCAACCTAATGGAAACGCGTATGAAGACTGGCTTACGACCTCGACCCAGCGTGGGTTTGGGCTCGAGCGCGCAGGACGTAGTTGCAGGCAACCGTCGGCCTGTTTCGAAGAGCCGACCTTCGGTTATGCAAGCCCCGGTACTGGTCCTGAATGCTACTTTTGAGCCCATCAATGTTACGGCTGTTCGCCGCGCGCTGGTCCTGATGCTGAAAGGAGTGGCCCAAGCGGAAGAAACCAATCACGCCGAGGTGCACTCGACTTCGAAAGCAATTCAGGTGCCTTCGGTAATCCGCCTACTGAGCTACCGTCACATACCCCAACAGAGCAGGGCTCTCTCTCGGAAAAACATTCTGCTCCGTGACCGCAACACCTGCCAATTCTGCGGCACGGCCTTGCCTGCGTCGGAACTGACTTTGGACCACGTCATGCCGCGTTCGCGTGGCGGCCGATCCTCGTGGGAAAATCTGGTAGCCTGCTGTTATTCCTGTAATAACCATAAGGGCGACCGCACGCCCGAAGAGGCGGGATTAAAGCTCCAGCGGCGCCCCCGCCCGTTCACACTCCATACGTCGCGGCAGTTGATGCGGCTCATTGGCCACCGCGATGAAAAGTGGCGCAAATATCTTTTTTATTGAGCGCCGCGGCAAGCAACCTTTCGAGCCTTCCCGCGTCTAATCTATCAATACTTCTAGGACACACCCCCGGGAAGCAGACCAGGTTCATTCGGTCCGCTTCCCTTTCTCTTTTCTCCCCAAGCTATCTTCAGCTCGCGGAAAACCCTGCTGCCTGTAAACGACTCTCAAACCGCGGCGCCAGTTCTCATTGAGTCCGATTCTGGTGACCTGAATTTCCGGCGAGAGGTATTTCAGCAGCCTGTCCGTGGCAGAATGAAATTGCAGCGCCGGTGCAACCAGCCAGACCAGAGGGGGCCTAGGATCAATCTCCCTGCCGACAAAATAGCCGCAGCGCTGAAAGTCTCCCTCGCGTTGATGCCGCCGCACGCGCAGCCAGTAATCGACCGCTTGGATCGGCATTTGAATGTTTTCCGAGGCCTTTAGCTCGATCACCACCAGCCGCCCCCTGCGTGTCACGCCGAGCAGATCGAGCACCCCGCGATCTCCGGCTGTGACGGTCGGCACCTGCGAGTAAACATGCTGTGAATCAAGCTGCGCGTCCAGTCTTGTCGGATCTTTGAGAATGATCGTCTCAAGCCAGCGCTCCGGTGCGGCTCGATACAGCGGGTGGTTTGTTTCGCTTGCCAGCTCATCTCGGTGCTGGTTGAGTTGACGCAGTAATCGTTCGAGCGCAGGTTGAGTGCCAGCGGTGAATCTCTGGCGGGTGTCAACCAATTCAAACAGCATTCTTTCGATCGACCAACGGGCAAACTCGAATCCGCGAAAATAAAAACCGACTTCCTTCATTCCCGGCAGCGCACGCACCTCAATCCGCGTCTCGGTTGAGAGAGCGCTCGCCAGCACCGGGATACGCTCGGCGGCTGCACGTGCAGCCGCCAGAACGGATTCCGAGGTGCGTCGCGTCGCGAGCAAGCTTTCGAGATTTCCGTCGGCGGTATCCATTTTATGGATTCTTCCGTCCTGTTCGCGGAATTCGAAGATTTCGGTGCGCGCCGCAGAAGAAAGCGACATCACCCGCTCGCGTAAGAACCGGCTTGTGCCTTCCGGAACGAACAGGCGCAACCCTTCGACTGCGTGGCGCTCCGCATGGCTGCGTGTCCAGTCGAGCCAGAGAATTCCAAAGGTCAGCATGCCGTCGATCCCGGCGGCTCCTTCTCGGGGCGGAACGGCCAGCACCGCCCAGGAGCTGCGTCCCTCGTGCATGCGCCCCCGCACGTAAAGCCCGGAGAAGGAATGGCCTAGATCAGGAGAAATGGTAAGGCATTCGAAAATTGCGTCAGGAAAACGCTCGCTGAGCACCCTCCGGAAGCGCACGCGAAATTCCGCGCGTGCGATGCGCCCGGACGAACGTGTCCCTTCGGTACGCAAGAATTCCAGCCGGCTTGGCTTCGAACGGCCGAATCGCTGCACTTCCAGGATAATATGCTGTTCGGATTGTTTTTTGATGCGCAGGATGCGCCGCGTCAAATTCCGCCCGTCGGACCACAGATGGACGAGGGAGGTTTTTCCTTGACCGCGCACCTCGCAATGTAAGACGGCGAATTCCGGGAGCCACTCGCCATCTTCGCGAACTTCCGCGCTTCCCGACGCTGCCAGGGCATCCAGCGCCCGGCCGAGTTCGGCCCAGTCATCCATAGACAAACCACCCTTGCGTTTAGAAACAGTTGCCGATTCCCAGCCCTACTGCAGAATCAGGCCGGCGACATGGATAGAAGGATACTGCCGATTCCAGTCTGAGGGAATACGTTCCAGAATGACTTGGAAATCGCGTCCCCGGCCCGCGGGGATTGGCGGCGCGGGAGGCGCGATCAGCCGTTCCGAATCGCGCAGAATCACCTGGTTGAACTGGTCGTGGAATTCGATTGTGACCTGCAGCGCCACGATGGCACGGTCTCCGCCATTGGAAATCGTTCCGGCAACAAAGGTGAACTCCTGGTTGAGGAAATTCGTGGAGTGCGCCATTTGAATTCCCTGGAATTGAATGCGCTGGGAATAGGCTCGCTCTTGCGGGCCGAACGGAAGCTGCGGAGCCGCGGCAGGCCCATGGGGTTTTGTGTTGTTCATCAGCAGCGCTAGCACACCGCCCAGTATCGCCACGATAACCACGCCCGCTGCAAAGGCCATCGGGAACCTGCTTCGCTCTTCTTCATTGGAACCCAGTGGCATCGTTTGTGTGTTCGCCTCAGCGCCCGAAGGAAAGCCTCAGGATCAGCGACTCGGGGAGTCCTGCCTCGGACATCTGGGCTTGCACATCTTTAATATCATACGGAACGCGCCAGAACTCCACGAATTGATGATCCAGGTCCGCAATCGCGAAGCCGGTGCGCGTATCGCCGTCGCGCGGCTGCCCGATCGAGCCGGGATTCAGCAGGTAGGTTGTCCCTTCCTCAATTTGTAGAGTCGCGAATAAATTGTCGCCGGCTGGCTTCAAGTGCAGCACAGCCACCTGACCCTCGCGCAGCGCAAAGCCTCCTTGGATATGCGTATGCCCGAAAAACGACACCTGCGATGGCGCATCGGTCAGTCCTTCGAGCGCCTGCGCCGGCGCAAACACATATTCATCCTCGTCGTGCAAGGCTCCATGAAGGATCGAAAACCCACCCAGGGTAATAGGGCCTTTAGGTAGTTTTTCGAGATATTCGCGGTTTTCTGGCCGAAGCTGCTCGCGCGTCCATAGCACAACGCCTCGCGCGATGGGATTGAAGTTGTCAGCATCCGCCAGACCGCTGACCGCCTTGTCGTGGTTGCCTCGAATCGTCACGGTTTCAAGCGAGCGGATGCGGTCAACCACTTCGTTAGGCCTGGACCCGTAGCCCACCACATCCCCCAGGCAGACCGCTTCCCACCACCGACCTTTGGCGACCTCGAGCGCAGCATCAAGTGCTGCGAGGTTCGCATGGATGTCGCTCAGAATCAGGTAACGCATTCACCGCTCTCCGGCGATCCCGGCGAGCTATAGTGCCACATTAACGTGTTCCTGCACGAACCGCGATTAGGATGCGGAGGGCTGCTCGCCCACGGAAAAATACGAGCAGTCGGGATGCTGAAAGACGATCGCACTCACGCTGGCTTCCGGGTCCATCATCATCCCTTCGGTGAGATGCACGCCGATTTCGTCGGGCCGCAGCAGCATCCAGATTCCGGCCTGGTCTTCCAGATTCGGACATGCCGGATAACCAAAGCTATAGCGCTTGCCTCTGTAGTGTGAGGTAAACCGTCCAGCCATTGTCATCGTGGGAGGATCCGGGAATTCCCAGTCTTCGCGAATTCGCCGGTGCAGCCATTCGGCGCAGGCTTCGGCGGTTTCGAGCGCTAGTGCCTGCAGGCCGTGGGAGAACAGATACTGTCCGGCTTCCTTCGCTTCTTCTGATTTTTCCCGGATCCCCGCCCCGGCTGTGACCACGAATAGCGCCAGATGGTCCCGCTGCCCGTCGCGCACGGGAAGAATGTAATCGCTTAGACAAAGTCGGTCGCCCACGCGCTGCCGCTGGAAATGGAACGTGTGAATTGGTGCGTCGCCGTTCGGCGCAAACAATACGATCGAATTTCCCTGCCGCTCGGCTTCGAAGAATTGCCACACCGCGCCGATCTTCATGAATTTCGCGGCCTCTCGTTTGATTTCCTCCATGCTGGTGAAAAGTTCTAGCGCGCGCGGATCACGTTCTGCCAGCGCCTTGTCGAAGTTGCCGCGGAAACCCAAGTGCCTGCCGAACAGCATGTACGGGTTCACATAGCCCCAGATTTCATTCAAATCCGGCACCGCACGAACCTTGCGCTCAAGATATGCGACAGCCGGAATCGGCAGGTCCGCGCGGACTCTCGGCGAGCGTTCTTCGCTGGCAGGCTCTTGCGGTCGCGGTTCGGCTTCTGCCACGGGCGCCTCTTCGGTGAACGTGTGCGCCAGCAACACCGTTTCGCGCTGCGCCGGATTGCTCAGTTCGTTCATCAGCCGCAGCCCGGTCATGGCGTCCTTGGCGTAACACACGGCGGTCTGATACTGAGGGGCGATCTTCAGCCGTGTGAATTTTTCCGATAACGCCGCGCCGCCTACCAAGAGCGGCACGCGAATCCCGGCCTCGCGCAGATCCCCAGCGGTCGTCACCATCTGTTGCGCGCTTTTCACCAGCAGGCCCGAGAGTCCGATGGCGTCCGGCTTATGTTCCTGGTGAGCGCGAATCAGTTCTTCAGGCGGTACCTTGATGCCCAGATTGATCACATCGTAGCCATTGTTCTTCAGGATGATTTCGACCAAATTCTTGCCGATATCGTGCACGTCCCCCTTCACCGTAGCCAGAAGCAGCTTGGCTCGCTTCTCAACGTCCGCTTTTTCCATGAACTTCTCGAGATGGGCTACCGCGGCCTTCATGGCCTCGGCTGATTGAAGCACTTCCGCCACGATCAGCTCGTTATTATTGAAAAGTCTGCCCACCTCGGCCATTCCCGCCATCAGCGGGCCGTTGATGATGTCCAGCGGTGCGGCGCTCTCCGCGCGCTTGCGATCCAGGTCTTCGATCAAACCGTCCTTGGAACCCTCCAAGATGTAGTTGGACAACCGCTGATCGAGTGGCAGGTCTTCTACACGGGCTTTCTTGCGCGCTCCGGTGCCGCGGAAATGGTCGGAAATGGCCGCGATGTGAAATTGATTGATGGCAGCCCTCTGTTCGCGAGTCTGCGCACGCCAATCGGCCGGGGCGCCGCGCAGCAGTGACGCCTGTGGGTGATCGTCGGCCACCTCCTCGGGAACATGATTGAACAGAAGGTTCTCTGTCAGCTTGCGTTCTCGCTCCCGAATCGATGGGAACCGCTCAATGCGCTCCGCGTTCACGATGGCCAGATCGAGCCCCGCCTTCGTGCAGTAATACAGGAATACGGAATTCACCACTTCGCGCGCACCGGGCGGCAAACCGAACGACACGTTTGAGATTCCTAGTACCGTCCGCACGTGCGGAACGTTTTGTTTAATCAGCCGAATTCCTTCGATTGTCTCCACGGCGCCACCAATGTAATTTTCGTCTCCCGTCGCGCAGGGAAACACCAGCGGATCGAAAATAATGTTTTCGGCCCGGATCCCATATTTTTCGGTGAGCAGTTTGCAGGAGCGTTCGGCAATTTCCAACTTTCGTTCGCGCGTAAAGGCTTGCGCCTGCACCGGGTCCTCGTCGATGCAGCCCACAATCAGGGCCGCTCCGTAGGAGCGGGCCAGCGGACAGATGCGCTCGAATTTTTCCTCTCCGTCTTCCAGATTGATCGAATTGATGATGCTCTTGCCCTGGCAATAGGTGAGCGAGAGTTCCACCGAGCGCGCATCGGTTGTGTCGATCATGATTGGCGCTTTGATCTTCCGGATTAACTTATCGTAGAACGGCTGTATGTCATTAATCTCCTCGCGGTCGGTGCTTTGCAGGCATACATCCACGATGTGCGCGCCACTCTTCACTTGACGGCGCGCGATCTCCGTTGCTTCCTCCCATTGCTCCGCTGCGACCAGCCTCTTGAACTCCCGTGAACCGATCACGTTGGTACGCTCGCCCACGATCAGCGGACGCGTGCTTTCTTCCGCCTCGATCATTTCGATCCCGGAATAGACCGCTCGGTGGCTCGGTCCGCCGGGCCGTCGCGGAGCCTTGGACTCCGCCATTTGCGCGATCGCGCGGATGTGCTGTTCGGTCGTTCCACAACATCCGCCCACCAGATTCAGCCAACCCCGGCCTACGAATCGGTCCAGTTGTTCGGCGAGCGATGTGGGAGTCTCGCCATAGTGCCCTTCCTCGTCGGGCAACCCTGCGTTCGGATAGCAAGAGACGAATCTGCTCGTCAACGATTGCAGCGTGCGGATGTGGTCCGTCATGAATTCCGGACCGGTGGCGCAGTTCAAGCCCAGGGAAAGAACGTCCACGTGGTCGAGCGACGACCATAGCGCCTCGATATTTTGTCCTGCCAGCATCGTCCCCATTGGCTCGATGGTTACCGAAATCATCACAGGGATGGGCTGGCCCAGCTCGTGGCTGAGCTGCTCGATCGCCAGCACTCCGGCTTTGATGTTGCGCGTATCCTGGCAGGTTTCGAGCAGCAGCAGGTCTGCCCCACCTTCCACGAGACCCCGCGCCTGCGTGTAGAAATTCTCTCGAAGCTGATCGAAGTTGATTCCTCCTGTGACGCTGATGGCTTTCGTGGTAGGGCCCATCGCCCCGGCTACGAAGCGCGGTTTTGACGCAGTGAAGAATTCGTCAGCCGCCTGCCGGGCCAGCTCCGCGGCGCGGCGGCTTAGTTCCTCGGCCCGGTTCCCCAGCCGGTATTCGGCAAGCACAACCGGCGTGCTGCCGAAGGAATTGGTCTCAATAATGTCGGAACCCGCCTCAAGATACTTGCGGTGTATGGACAGCACCACATCCGGGCGACTCACGACCAGGTATTCGTTGCAGCCTTCCAGGTGCGGCCCGCCGAAATCCTCCGCCGTAAGATTGGCTTGCTGTAGCATCGTACCCATCGCGCCATCCAGGACCAGGATGCGTTGGCGAAGCAATTCGCGGAGTGCTAGGTTCTGCTGAATCAGGTCTCTCATCTCTCTGCCATTATCACGTGGAAAAAGCCGCGGAAGGAATTTACGTTGTGTCGCTGCGACTCGGAGGTAAACCAAATGCTCCAGGCGGAACTGCTTCGAAGTTCAAGTTTTACACAAATTGCGAAAGGTGTTTCACCTGCCGTCGGTACTCAATAACTTCGATACCTCGGCTCCGCCACCCGAAATCGGTCGAGCGGCCTCGGACAAGAATCCCACTTTGAATGACTCCGGGACCAAGCCCGCCGCTTTCCCCCGCCCAAGCAATTCTCGGACGGCACGGCGCCCGTCGTCGCCATAATCGAGCGTCCAGTGGTTTACATACATACCGATAAATTTATCCGCCAGCAGCGGGTCCATGTCCCGCGCGAATTGTAAGGCGTAATCCAGGGCCGCTTCGCGGTGATCGAGCGCGTAGCTGACGCTTTCGCGGATCACGCGCGCCACCTGGTGCCCGACCTCGGGACCAAGGTTTCGGCGAATGGCATTCGCCCCGAGAGGGAGCGGAAGACCCGTTGATTCATGCCACCACTGGCCCAGATCCACTACGCGATGAAGTCCCATTTCGGGAAACATTAGCTGTCCTTCGTGAATCAGCAGTCCCGCTTCTACTTCCTTGTTCTGGACCGCGCCCAGGATTTTGTCGAAGGGAATCGTCACCGTTTCGATGTTTGGTTCAAAGAGCTTCAGCGCCAGATAAGAGGTTGTCTTGGTTCCAGGGACAGCGATTTTGTGCCCGGCCAGCTCGGTTTTCTTGATCGGACGGGAAGACACCACAATCGGGCCGTAACCCTCTCCAAAGCTCGCACCGCAATCGAGCAGGACATACTTGTCGGCCACAAAGGTGTACCCGAAAAAGCTCAGCGCCGTTATGTCGTAAGTTTCCTGGAAGGCTGCCTGGTTCAATGATTCGATGTCCGACAGAATGTGCGTGAATTTGACTCCCGGCAGGCGTACTTTTCCCGTGGCCAGCGCATAGAACATGAACGCATCATCGCTGTCAGGCGAATGCGCCAACAGCAGTGTCTCCACTTTGGGACTCGTCGCTGGTGTGGACATTTTGTGCCGTCCTGTGCCTGCCGAAAACGCTGACTCTAGGTCACGAGCTGGAATGACTCTGGTGCGACAGCGGTCGAATCCGTTGCAGTGCCGTTGGAAGTCGCTTTCGGCGTGTGCGCCTTCTGCTGCGCCTCTGGAAAACGGTCAAGGATACCACACCAGCCGCCGGTCGTACAGTTCCTGTGCTCGCCGGTAGTGCTTCAGTTTGAAAGCCGCACGATTTCCTCTAGAGATGACATTTTCATATTGCGATAACACGTTAAGAGAAACGCGCAAAAATGCTTGATTTATCGTTCTTTTTGGACGCGAAGGTTATTTGTGACAGAAAACACGTTGGAGACGGTCTTGGCTCGAATCCCAGCGGTGTTTTTATCTGCTTCATTGTCCACTACTCCTTCTAGCGTCACATGACCATTCGCTACGATAATATGGATCGGCGGGACAGCCATGTTTGAATAGCGCTGAAGAGAAGGGAACGAGTAAATTGATCGGAATTCCGCCCGTCGAATTTGATTGTCCATGCGAGATAGAGGCAGCACTTGTATCTGGTTGTCCACAGTCTCGACCCCCTCGATACCCTTCACGGCCTTCGCGGCTTCATCCTTGATGTAAGGCTGGGTTACTTGGCCTAATAGGGTTACCTTGCTCCCTTCCACTTTATAGGCCAGGTTGTCGAACAGTGAATAATACGGAAGCAGAACCAATTGGGATCGAACCTCATTCATTAACCACGCTTGATTACCCGAACCCCGCTGTCCTGCCTGCGCGGAGCTGACAGTTTGGACTGCTCCTAGGGCAATCGCTAGCGCCAAAACCAGAATGGTTCGCTTCATAATTCCTCCGATTTACGTGATACGCTTTATCCTCGGTATGTCGGTACTCATCGCAGCATACTCAAGTGACTCTACGATCCTTCTCCACTTTGATCGGAATCACAATTTGTAGTAACGGGTGCGATTCCTGATTTTGTTGGCCAAGAAGAGACACGGGGGCGCTAGAAATAACCAGCTATACCGGATGGTATCCCCGGTCTGCGTCTCCCGCTCTTGAGAGAAGCTACCTAGACAGAGATGCAAAAGCCATACTGAGATGTCCTCGCCTTATCGGAAGAATATACCTTAGAAGCTATATGCTCTGTTGACACCATGGCAATGACAATGAGAATTCGTTGTATCCGACTGTTCGCAATTGTTGTTTTCTATCGAGGCAGGAGGTGCGATGGCCGAAGTCGGACTCCTGCCGTTTACCCGCATCGCTCTGCAAGTTTCTCGGGCGGTGCTTCCGCGCTACCGAAGCCGTTTCAGCAAGCACCAATTCACACAGCCGCAGCTGTTGGCCATTCTCTGCCTGATGCGGTACGAGTACCGGACCTTTCGCGAAGCCGAAGTACGGCTGGGCGAACACCGCGAGTTGCGCCAGGCGCTGGGGCTGGTGAGCGTGCCCGATTTCACGACTTTGTATCGCTTTCTGCAACGTCTGGACGACCAGACCATCGATCGGGCGGTCGGCGAGACGGTGCGTCGGTTGCGCGGCACGCACAGAAAAGGACGGCGGCGAGCCCGCGTAGCGGTCGATGCGACCGGCTTGTCACAGGGTGTGCGGTCAGCACGTTCTTCATGGGCGCCCGGCCGCACGCTGCGCACACAGAAGCGTCAAGCTCTGCTCCTCGGATTGAGTTTCAATTTGTACCGCAACAGAGCCAGACCTAGTTTGGTTCGTTATAGTTGGTTTTATTTAATTTTAAGGCGATTGGAATTCTTCATCTTTTTCCGGTAGCGAGCCAGCGCCTGGTTGATCAGCGGGTAGGCCGTCATGGCGGGTTCAATCCGGTCCACCTGCACCGTCTTCCCTTCCAGTTTTTTGTAATCCTGGAAAAACCTTCGGACCATCTCCAGCTTGTGCGGCGGCAGCTCCCTCGCCTCGTGGTAGTGGTTGTACTCGGGATCGGCGGTCGCGATGGCGATGATTTTGTGGTCGATCGTGCCCGCGTCGATCATCGTCATCACCCCGATCGTCCGGGCTTGTATCAGGGTCAGCGGCACGACCGGTTCCTGGCAGAGCACCAGAACGTCGAGCGGATCGTCGTCCTCTCCAAGCGTTTGCGGAATGAAACCGTAATTCGCCGGGTAAAAGACCGCCGAGTACAGCACGCGATCCATGCGCAGCAGCCCGCTCTTCTTGTCCAGTTCATATTTCACGCTCGAGCCCAGCGGAATCTCGATCACCGCGTTGAACTCTTTCGGCGCTTGCTCGCCAGGACTCAGATCGTGCCACGGATGGTTCATGATCTCCTCCGATTCGCGCCCGGAGATATGGAAACGCGCTGCGATTCCATTGTATCCAACCTGCCGCCGCGCAAGATAGTTACGGAAGCAGGACAGGCACGGTGGCTATACGGTGAATCGGCACGGCGGATTAGTAAGGTGGACCGGCACGGCGGATTGGTAGGGTGACCGGTGCGGAATATGGATACGGACGACAGGTGCGAAGGATAAGTCACCCGCTCCCGCACTGCCGGAATGGTCCGCTGCATCGCTTGCGTTCAGAATCCATTGCCAATCCCCGCGCTTGTCTTATCGCCCATTTTGAGTATCATCGCCTGCATGAAAGGACTACCGCCGATGAAAGCCAGATTCCTCTTCTCGTTTTCTCTCGGAACGCTCGTGGCTGCGGCTCTGGCGGCGCTATGCATCGCTGCGCTTCCCGCAAGCCTCCGCGCTCAGAATGATGATGCGCCTACCAGCCAGGAAATGAAGGGGAAAACCGCCGGTGAGTTCTACAAGAACGTCAAAGTCATCAAGAATATTCCCGCCGTGGACCTTCACCCCGCCATGGAATACATTTCCGTCTCTCTTGGCGTGGGCTGCGGCTATTGCCACAGTATTCCGCAATTCGAAAAGGACGACAAACCCGCCAAAAGATCCGCGCGCAATATGATGGAAATGATGTTTGCGCTGAACGCCACGGTCTTCGGCGGCCGCCGCGAAGTCACCTGCTACACCTGCCATCGTGGCGCTGCCATTGCGGCATCCACCCTGCCGTTCAGCGGTGAGAAGCCCTCCAACCAGCCGCCTTCGCCCGATTCATTTCCCGCCCTGGCCGTGCCGAATCTCGTGCTGAGTTCGGACATGAGTCCCGTCCGGCCCGAACCGGGCGCCGCGCGTCCCGCGGGTAAGCCCGGCGAAGCCAAAGCACCGGTCGCGCTTCCTTCCGCGGACGAAGTTTTCGAAAAGTACACGCAAGCCCTGGGCGGCACGGCTGCGATTCAGAAGGCTTCCACGCTCGTTGAAAAGGGCACCGTGCAAATGAAGATTCCGAATCCTCCCGGAGTGCAGGGTCCTCCGACGATCGGCAATCCCGCCGCGGAAATCGACCGCAAGTCGCCGGACAAAGCACTCGTCGCCATTCAGTTGCCCTCGGGCCCGTTCGTGGTGGGTTACGACGGTTCGATTGCCTGGATGCAGACCAATGCCGTGCGGGAACAAACCGGCGGAGAGGCCTCCGTAATTCAGGACTGGGCGCAGTTTATTCCCGCCATGCACTTCAGGGACAATCATTCCAGTATCCGCGTCGCCGGGATCGACAAAGTCGGCGTTCGCGATGCGTACGTTGTCACCGGCCTGGGTTCGGACGGCTCGGCCGTCGACCGGCTTTACTTCGATACGCAAACGGGATTGCTCCTGCGATCCGTCACCAACATGATCAGCGTGCTCGGTTCCTATCCGGTGGAGAATTTTTTCGAGGACTACCGCGACACCAGTGGCCTTCAAGTTCCATTCACGGTCCGCGAGGTGAGCCCCGATGGCGACCGGGTCTACAAATGGGATCAGGTTGAGATTAACGCTCCCGTGGAGGACGCCCGGTTCGCGATGCCGGCCTCGAAGCCGGCCGAATCGCGGCCCGGTACCTAAAGAACCTTCGCTAGATGGCTTTTCTGGCCCGTTTGAGGCCAAAATTGGCCGCGAAGGCCCTGTTTACAGCGCAAAACGCGTCCATTTTTGTACGTTTTTGGCAGCTTGGACGCCCGTTTAGCGGGTGCCGCACTGGGCGGTCACTTGTTCTTGCATCGCCGGGTCCAGCAGCACGCCCTGCCGCGATTTCGCCGAACACACTTGATTGGCTCCAAATCCGACCGCGCCGCGCAGGTCCGCACCATCCAGGCTCGCGCCTGCGAGATTGGCGCCCGTGAGAACCGTCCCCGAAAGCTGCGCCCAGCGCAAATCCGCGCCCCGCAGGTCCGCGTCCACCAGGATTGCCGACCCGAGCTGCGCATTATTCAAATGCGCGCCGGAAAGTTTCGCGGACCACAAATACGCCCCTTGTAAATCCGCGTGTTCCAGATTCGCGCCCGCCAGATACGCTTCGCGCAAATCCGCCTTCTCGAAATTCGTGCGGACCAGCGTGGCTAGTCCCAGCCGCGCTCCGTACAGGCTCGCGCCATCGAGCCGCGCATCCATGAGGTCCGCGCCCTCCAGCGACGCGTACGACAAGTTCGCCGCGCGCAAGTCCGCGCGCGAAAGATTCGCGCCATCGAGAACGCTGCGATCCAGATTCGCGTGGTTCATCCGCGCCTGATCCAGAATGGCGAGCCCAAAGCGGCTCTGCCCCAGGTCCGCGCGGCGGAAATCGGCCTGCGACAGGAAGGCTCCCTGAAAATCGGCGTGCCACAAGTGCGCGTTCGCCAGAAAAATCCGGTAAGCCTGCGCGTACCGGAAGTTCGATTCGTTCAAACGCGCGCCCTTCACGGCGGAAACCTGATCGTCCGATCCGTTCCAGTTGGGAGGGGGCGTTGAAATCACCGACTCCGTCAGGTTCGCGTAGGGATCAATGCCTACCGACCAGAAAACAATCGCGGCCCACCGGCGAATGCTTCCCGCCATGTATTGCGGCGCGCGGTCTTTGCCGCGCGGAACGCCGGCCATAACGCCCCCCGAGAGAAACGTCAGCAGGATCAGGTAAACGAGCGCCGCTTTCACCGGGTTGATGTCCCTGATCTTTCCGGCGACGCGCTCCGCGAAATTTTCCTGGAGTATCCATCTCTCCGCGGGCCGCCCCACTTTCGTCGTGGAGTGTAGCGCGATGCCGGTCGCGGCCGCCGCCAACAGCGCCTGAAGGATCGTTCCGTGAATTTCCTGCAGCGTCAGGTAGCGCAGCCAGAAAAGCAGCAGCGTGACCGGCACAAGCCAGTACGCCACGGAGACCGAAATAGCTTTTTCGATTGTCCGTGCCGACGGCGCTTCCGGACTCATCCATCGGAAATGATTGCGCAGCAACCCGGCTACGATCCGCGGCTTGTTTTCGTCCAGTGATCGCCCGTCGGGAAACACGGCGGGCAGTTCGAGGGTCAGGTCCCACAAGTGCTGCAATTGAAAATGGAAGATGAGGTACAGGATGAAAAGCGCGAAGGGAGCGACCAGATAGATCTGCCCCGCCGGCAGAGCGTCCGAAGCTCCCGTCGAATGCAGGAACGGGAGCACCGACGAATTCGTGAGCAATTGAACGTCTTTCGTCGTCCAGAGAAGCGCCCAGGAGAGCACGCTCGCCGACATCATAGCCACAAAAAACGAATTCACCGCCCGTGCCGTGCGCTCGAATTCCGCGCGCGCTTCGAATTCCGCGATCTGCGGCGGAAGCGACGCTTCGTGAAGATTGGCGCCGGCGAGTTGCCGCGGCACCAGCCCCATGGCGGAATCGAGCAACGCGCTTTCCAGGTTCGCTGCTTCGAGGTTCGCTCCCACCAGGCAGGCGTCCCGAAAATTTGTTCGCACCAGGCACGCGTCGCGCAAGTCCGCCATCAAAAGATCGGCCGCGCGCAAATTCGCATCGTGCAAATCGGCGAACCGCAGATTCACGCCGATCAGTTCCGTCCCTTCCAACTCGGCTCCGGCGAGGTCGGCCTTTTTGCCGGTCGTTCCTCGCGACTGGACCCATTCGAGATGGCTGGCCAGTTTCTCCTCGAAGGACCAGTCTCGATCGGATGGCACGAACGAAATCTCCGAGGCTGGCGCATCCGCGCTTTGCTCCCCGGACTTCGCGGCGGGAACGTGCGAGGGAGCGATGCTGTCCATACGTTCGTCTCGCGGGATTACGCCGCCGAGCAGCGAGCGAATGCGTTGATCGTGGAGATCATCGTATGGGTCATTGTTCGGGTCATTGTTCGGGTCATTGTTTAGATCATTGTTTGAGTCTTTGTTTGGGTCTCTTTTGTGGCCATCGTTTGAGCCATTGTGGAGATCATTGTCTAGATCCTTGCCTGGATCATTTTCCGGATAGGGCCGAAAATCGGCGCGCATCTCAAGGCTTTCGTTCGGATTTCTCCCCGATGGGACTTCGGCAGGCGAGTCCGCTGCGTTCATGGGGGCAATACGACGAGCCGGATCGGTGCGGTTGGCATATCTTTCGATGGCCGCGGCGATGGCCGTGTCCTCATCGCTCGTATCCATGCTCCCTGGAGCACCGTCTGGAGCGTTTGTTTTGGCGGCGAAGCCGTTCGCCAATCCGTTCTCAGAGTTGGAGTCCAGATCGGATTCCAGGGGAATCAGATTGTGAAACGGTGCTGCGTCATTCGCTGAAGAATTGCCGGCGCGCGAGAAACCCGCGTCACCGTTTCGCACCGCAAAAGCATCCACGGCAATTTCGCTGCTCTGACCGCCAGAGTCCCCTTCCTCGGGGACGGCGCGAGACAAAACGTCTTCGGATACCAGGTTGCCCACGTGCGCGTTCGCGTTCGCTTCAACGCTCGCTGGCATTTCCGGCAAGATCGATTCCGTTGCATGCGCAAGAATCCGATCTTGTAGCGGCTCCTGCCGCGGCACCGCATCCTGGTGCAGATCTGTCTCAGTGGCCGGATTATCGCGAGGAGCCGAGCCTTCACCGGATGTTGAGTTTGTTTTTAGGATGGCGAGGTCTTTGGCCAGCGGCGTTGCATCGACCGGCGAAATGACGCCGATTGCCGCAGCCTCTATGAAAAGTGCACCTTGTGCAACTTTCGTGGCGTCTGCCGGCACCGCATCTTGCGGCGCGTCTCCCGATGAGCGGGCCGCGCCCAGGCTTTCGGATTTTTGTTCGCCGGGTTTTCGTCCACCGAGCAGATTCCTCGCACGCGCCACGATTCCCGCGAATTTCCGAGGTCTCGCATCGCGGCCCAATGCGCCGTTCTCCGGCCTTTCGGTCGATGGGCCCGAAAACGCAAAAAGGCGAGGGGGCGAGGCATCGGTCTCTTCTTTGGGATCGGTTGGCGGCGGAAAGATGTAACGCAGCTCGCCGGCGGACAGCTCGTTTGCGGACTTTTCCTCGGGCGGAAATATTCGAGCTAAGACATCGGCGGCCGGAGGCAGTTGTTCGGCCGGGACCAAGCCGTCCAACTCCGGCGCGAACGCCATGGACGCCGGTTCACCGGCCAGCTTCCCGAGACTTTCCGCCTCCTGGCCCGAAATTTGGGAATGAGACAACGACGACATGGGCTGGGACCCTCTTTTCCTAATCGCGCCGGTTGATAGCCAGCGGTCTGGTGCGCTCAGCAAACATTCGCTTTTTGGTCCCCCTCTTGAGCGCGCAGCTCACGAGCCTGCAGGCTGCATCGCCCGTCCGCGGGCAGCGCCTGGACCATTCACGATCTTTCTGTCAATTTTATCCCTCTGCCAGCATAGCGCGACAAAACGCCCAAAAACCCTGTACGGAAGTGCAACCGTCGTACAGCTGCCCGCGGGGACTCGCCATCGGGGTTTGCCGCGGGAACGGGCCGTTGCCGGTTGCGGCCGATCCAAAAGAGGCACCGAGCCAGCCAAAACAGCGTAGAATCTTGAGAATCAAAAAGCGTTTTGCAAAATTCAGAATGGAGTTCACACAATGGCGGAACCGACCAAAGAAGAGTTGCTCGCCCGCATCGCGGAGTTGGAAAAGCAGTCCGGATCCAAGAGAAAAGGCAGCCTGGAATTTCGTGTGGGGGCCAAGGGCGGCGTGAGCGTCTACGGCCTGGGCCGATTCCCCGTGACGCTCTATTACGAACAGTGGGTGCGCCTGCTCAATGCGGCCGATGACCTTCGGTCCTTCCTAGAAGAAAATAAAAGCGGCCTAAAACTGAAGGAATAAGTACCCGCATACCGGGCTGGCTCGCTTAAAGCACACGTCCTCGCGTCTAAGTGATGCGCCATCGCCTTTGGCCGCTCACCGATGCAACCGTGCCGATCATCTTCTTCTTGCATTCTTCCAGACGGTTTCCATTTCGTCCGAAGGACGACGTGTGCGCCCAGCCATGAATACAGCCGCAAAGGCGGGAGATTGTTCTGCGCGTTCGAGGAGGGATCATTCTCCGATGGGTGTGGATTAATCTAGCCTTCACTGGCATTGAATCGCAGCGATCGCACAACGGGGCTGCGCTCACTTCTTTTCCGCGGTATTCTTATATTCGTAACCCAATTAAAAATGCCCGGCGAGATGGACTGGCGCGGAGGCCTGCGCGCAGCCCTTGGAAAGGAAGATCCGTGGAAGCGAAAGCGTCGCCTGCTGTGAACGCTGTGCCCGTTGCGAATGTTCCGACACGAACTGAATCCGACAGCATGGGGAAAATGGAAGTCCCGGTGGATCGGTACTATGGCGCGCAGACCGCGCGCTCGCTGATCCATTTCGATATCGGCCATGACACCATGCCGCGGGAACTGATCCGTGCGTTCGGCATCCTGAAAAAAGCGGCCGCGCTGGTGAATCAAGACCTTGGCAAGCTGCCCGCCGAAAAGATGCGGCTGATCGTGCAGGCGGCCGACGAAGTGATCTCCGGCAAACTCGACGAACATTTTCCCTTGCACATCTGGCAGACCGGCAGCGGCACGCAGACGAATATGAACGCGAACGAGGTGATTTCCAACCGCGCCATCGAAATCGCAGGCTGCACGATGGGCAGCAAGAAGCCCATCCATCCGAACGACGACGTGAACATGTCGCAATCCTCGAACGACACGTTTCCGACCGCCATGCACATTGCCGCCGCCTCGCGCGTGGCCGAAGCGCTGATTCCCGCCGTGGAGCGGTTGCGCGATGCCATCGGCGCGAAGGCCCGCCAATTCGAGAAGGTGGTCAAGATCGGACGCACGCATCTGATGGACGCAACGCCTCTCACCGTGGGCCAGGAAATGTCGGGATGGGCCAGCCTGCTCGACCGCGACGTCGCGCGCCTGAAAGAAGTTTTGCCCGGCCTTTACGACCTAGCCATCGGCGGCACCGCGGTGGGCACGGGGCTGAACGCCCATCCGGAATTCGCTGAGCGCGCCGCGAAGAAAATTGCGGGGCTGACGGGCCTTCCGTTCCGGTCGCACCCCAACAAGTTTGCGGCGCTTTCCGCGCACGATGAGATCGTTTTCGCGAGCGGCGCGCTGAAAACCCTGGGCGCCTCGCTGATGAAGATCGCCAACGATATTCGATGGCTCGCATCGGGGCCGCGCGCCGGCCTGGGCGAGCTGATGCTTCCGGAAAACGAGCCAGGGTCTTCCATCATGCCGGGCAAGGTGAATCCAACTCAGTCCGAGGCGATGACCATGGTTGCCGTGCAGGTATTTGGCAACGACGCCGCGATCGGCTTTGCCGGCTCGCAGGGAAATTTCGAGCTGAACGTGTTCAAGCCGGTGATGATTCACAATTTTCTGCACTCGGTGCGGCTGCTCGCGGACGCCTGCCGTTCGTTTACAGACCACTGCGTGACCGGAATGGAACTGGATACTCAGCGCATCGAGCAGAACGTGAAGAATTCGCTGATGCTCGTGACGGCGCTCAGCCCGAAAATCGGATACGACAAGGCGGCGCAGATCGCGCACAAAGCGCATCACGAGCGGCTCAGCCTTCGCGAAGCGGCGCTCAAGCTGGGCTACCTTACGGAAAAAGAATTTGACGAAACGGTGCGGCCAGAAACGATGACGCATCCGTGATCCCTGTGCAGAATTGAAACTGCGCCGTTTCATTCTGGCTCACTTCATGGGGGTACGATCGGCATATTTCGGCGCGGCGTAACCTTGCGCGTGATTCTTCGAAAAATCTCATGCGTTCATGAAGATTTCCTTTGACAGCTTTGCCGCTCTTCATTAAATTCAAATTCCCCTTGGGATCTCTCGCGGTTTCCCCCCTTCCTCAGGAGAAGTGATGCGTATTCTTGTGGCGGAAAGCGATCCGGCATTAGGCACGTTCCTTCAACGCAGCTTCGGCATGGAGAAGTATGAAGTGGACCTCACCACCGAGGGAGATGAGGCCGAGCGCATGACTCGCGCCCGGGAATACGCCGCGGCGATCCTCGACCTGCACTTGCTTCGCCCCGACGGGCTGGAGGTTTTGCGCCATCTCCGCTCCGAGCGGCCCCATTTGCGCATTCTGTTGTTGAGCAATCGCGTGCGGCCTGAGGAGCGCGCCGAGGCGCTCGATCTGGGCGCGGATGATTTCGTGCTCAAGCCGTTCGCGTTCTCCGAGCTTTCCGCGCGTGTGCGGGCACTGCTGCGCCGCGGCATCCCGACCGAGACGGTGCTGCGCGTCGACGACCTCGAGATGAGCCGCGTCGAACACCGGGTGAAACGCGCCGGCCGCACCGTGGAGTTGACGCCCAAGGAATTCGCGCTGCTGGAATACCTGATGCGCAACGCGGGGCGGCGGGTGACGCGCGCGCAGATTATCGAGCACGTCTGGAGCCTGTCGTTCAACACCATGACGAACGTCGTGGACGTGTACATCAACTACTTGCGCAAGAAAGTCGACGCAGCCTCCGAACAGAAATTGATTCACACCATTCGAGGAGTCGGCTACGAGCTGCGTGCGTAAAGCACGCAAAGCTGCGAAGAGCTGCCAACAAACCACTCACTCCATGCGCGGAACGTTGCAGGACTGGCGCCCACACGCCTTGGCGTCAGGCGAGCAGGGAAAGACCTGAAAAAACGGTGAAATGACCGAGAACAGTACAGGCGCAGCGCGGGATGAAAGAAGAAGATTTTTTTCGGCAAGCTCGTGGGAATTTTTCGCGGACGCCTTGAACAATCTCGCGTCCACGGAAACGCCAGCGCGGGGTGCAGCCGACGGCGCGAAGGCTTGGCAGCGTGCGGGGATAGGCATCTTTTGAGCGTGCCAGGGACGAACTCGGCGCAGGCCGCGGTGGAACTCGACGACGCGCAGCGCGAGCGCCTTCTGCTCGATCATCTTCCTCAGGTGCGATACATCGCGCGCCGGATTCACGACCGCCTGCCGCCGCAAGTGCCGCTCGAAGATCTCATCCATTCGGGGATTCTGGGGCTGATGGACGCGGTGCGAAAATTCGACCGGAGCAAGAACGTCCAACTCAAGCACTACGCGGAATTTCGCATCCGCGGGGCGATTCTCGACAGCCTTCGCCAGGTGGATTGGAGCCCGCGCGCGCTTCGCCGGCAGGCGCGGCGCATCGAACAGATTATCCTCGATTGCAAAGCTCGACTCGGCCGCGATCCTACCGAGCCTGAAATAGCCGCGGAACTCGACATCACACTGGAAAACCTACAGCATATTTTAAGAGATCTCCGAGGACTGGACCTTGCAAGCCTGCAAGCGGACGCGAGCGAGTCACACCGGGAAGAAGCGATTCAAGTTCACACCGGCACGGATGAGGAAGACCCGTATCATCAGGCGCTGCGAACGGAAATGAGCGGTCTGCTCGAGAAAGCGATCGCCGAGCTTCCGCGCCGGGCGCGTGAGGTGCTGGCCCTGTATCATTTCGAGGAACTCACGATGAAAGAAGTCGGGACGATGCTGGGAATCGGCGAGTCGAGGGTCTCGCAGATTCATACGGCGGTCGTCGTCCAGCTGCGCGCCCGGCTGCGCGAGCTGACCAAGAAGCCGCCGCAACGCGCGAAATCGAGCTTGCAGGAGGGAAGGCGCGCGCGTTCGAGAGCCTCGATGGAGACTACTGCTTTGAAAAGACCTTAAGCAAGGACGAGATCGATCCATTGTTTCAGGCAATGCGATCCTCGGGCGTCCATTTGCCGTAGCCTGCCGAGAAACCAGAATCATCCTCGATTGTTGGATCAAGCGACTTGAACGCGATGCTTGGCGAAAGCAGGCGATGACGTCAGAATTATGGAGCTAAGACAAGCATGTGACGGCAAGTTGTAGGCGCAGGATGGCTTTGTTAAGCTAGGATATCTTTCGGCGCCGGAGAGGTGTCTGAGCGGTTGAAAGAGCCCGCCTCGAAAGCGGGTAGCCTGGCAAAACCGGGCTCGTGGGTTCAAATCCCACCCTCTCCGCCAAACTTAAAGGCTCTGGAATTGGGCCTGACCGTTGACGATGCAACGAACACGGCGAATGCCAATCGTACCTCGATCAAAACCGCGATTGAAAACTACCTACACGAGCGGCGCTGGGGGACTCACGTGGTATCAATCTTTCAATGCGGCAGGCAGAGCGACCCAAATCACAAGCAGCTGGAGCGATTCGCAGCATCCGGCTACGCTCGTATCCGGCGTGCATTACAATGCCCAGAGTAGCGTCACAGCGGACACCCTTGGGAATGGCCTGACCGATACGGCGGCGTTTAACCCGCGTTTGCAACCGTGCCGCATGAACGTGAATTCTTCAGGAACTGTGCTCGGCACCTGCACCGACGCAGTGCCGCCCGGGAATGTTTTGGACCTTAACGTCGGATTCAACTACGGCTCTGGCGACAATGGCAACGTTGTGTCCTGGACGGCAGTAGGGGCTCAAACCTTCACACGCTCCTACCCCAGCACTTCGGCTTACGATGGGGTGAACCGGCTAATCGCAATGACTGATTCGGCGAGCGGGGCTACTTGCAAGGGACTGTCGTGGAGCTACGATGCATGGGGCAATCGCTTGACGCAGACGCCCACGGCGGGAACGTGCAATGCGTGGAATGCAAGCTATAACACGTCCAACCAGCCCACGACTTCCGGGTATCAGTTTGACGCTGCGGGAAACATGACACACGACGCCAGCCACAGCTACACCTATGACGCCGAAAATCGAATCACCCAAGTGGACGGCGGGAGCACCGCGAGCTACATTTACGACGCCGAAGGACACCGGGTGCAAAAGACTGCGGGCGGGGTGACGACGAACTACGTG
>DATLST010000015.1:0-77063 GCA_035534055.1 Candidatus Acidiferrales bacterium
CCTCGTCTTTTTGCTGTAGCGCTCGAATCCGTTCGCCATCGCCAGTGTCCTCTGCTTCATGATTGCCACTATCCTCCCACTGCTCCCCACACCTTATCCGTTACACGCAAAACATGGAGCACTTATTCAGAAGTTCCTTAGAAGATTGTGACCCAGCCTGATCGTTCTGTGGCCACACCTTGCCTGAAGGCGACTCCGGAATGGTGGCTAGGCCCGCTGTTTCGCTTTTAGATACCAGTTCAGGATTTCCTCGCCATTCCAATGCAACACGCCCCGAAACTTTGCGATGTGCTCGTATACCGCTTCGAGATACTTGATTCGGAACGGGTGGCCACTGATATAAGGGTGAATTGCGATCGCCATGAACTTCGACCGCTTGGCGCTCTCTTCGTAGAGCCGGTCGAATGCGTCGAAACACTTCTGGGTCCAATAAGCCGCTTCGTGATGCTGCACAACCATCATCGTGATGTCGTTCAATTCTATCGTGTAGGGCAACGTGACGAGTGAGCCATGCTTGGTCGCAATCTCGGTAGGCTCCTCGTCATACACCCAATCTCCGATGTACTTGATTCCCGCCGCGGCAAGATAGTCGGGAGTGTCGTACGTCTCCGTCAATCCCGGACCGAGCCACCCGACCGGACGCTTCCCTGTGAACTGCTCGATCGTTGAAAGGGTTCGTTCGATCATCGCCGGCTGGTCGTTTTCATTGTGAATGGGACCTTGCTCGAAGCTGTGCCCCATGAACTCCCAGCCGGCATCTTTGCAAGCCTGCGCGACCCGGGGATAGTCGAGGCAAACGCGGGCATTGGTCGCTAACGTCGGCCGGATGCCGAGTTTTTCGTACAGCCCAAAGAAGCGCCAAAACCCGACACGCATTCCGTATTCATGCCACGTCCAGTGCGTAACATCCGGCAGGCTCACATCGCCGGTAGGAGCTGGCAGCGCCTGCCGCGGCATCCGGCGCGAGATATCCCAAACCTCGACGTTCACAATCGTCCATACAATCATGCGCATGTCTTTCGGCAGCTCGAGATTCGGCCGATCGATGATCGCTGAGTACTTGGCACGTTCGCGCGGCACAGTCATTGTCCTCACACCTTTCTGATTCGATTGGATTGATTGTAAAGCGTTCGTCTCGAATGATTTTTACCCACTCGATCCGGTTCTTGCAGGGAAATAAACCACGGAGCGCTTGCCCCGGTTGCTGGGTTCAAATGCAGATCTAATGGGAAGGCGGATGGACCAAATGTTCGTTGATGCTTCAATCGGGCTGGCATTAGACAAAAGGGAATCTCTTCAATGAAGGCTCATCACGATTCCGAAAGTGCCGCCTCTTTCAACTGATGTCCTCGGTCAAGGTGTCACACTCAACACGACAGAAAGGACGAGCTTCAGGCCTTTTCAAAGAAGCGTGCCAGTGGAACTAGTGGCCTGTCGCAGTGAATTCGTTAATACGCGATTCTGGGAAAAGAATGGGCCAAATAGCTGGCACCCGCCATTCGTACAGTTGCTCTTGGTTTTTGCGTGTGGCGTCTGCAGTAACTTTCTCCGCGACAGGCCACTAGGCCCAGGAAAAGCCATGCTTCGCAAGAGGCAAAGAGCGAATGCGTTTGCCGGTCGCCGTAAAAATCGCGTTACAGATCGCCGGAAGCACCGGCGGCAGCACGGGCTCGCCTAAGCCAGTCGGCGGGTTATCCGTACGCAAAAAATCGATTTCGATTTCGGGAGGGGCTTGTTTCATGCGGGTCGGCTCATACGCGTCGAAATTGTTCTGCACGGCCCTGCCGCGATCGATAGTGATCTCCCACCCCATCACGTGGCTCATCCCCTCGATGACCGCTCCCTGCGCGATATTCACGGCATTGCTCGCATTCACAATCTGCCGGCCGATGTCGCCAGCCACCCAGATCTTGTGAATCTTCACCTTGCTGTCCGCATCCACACTGACTTCAGCCACTTCCGCGAAGTAACCGCGGTGAGCGAACTGAAAAGCCACGCCCATGGCGGTGCCCTTCGGCAGAGTGCGCTTGCCCCATCCGGATTTTTCGGCCACCAATTGAAGAACACCGCGCATGCGGCCCGCGTCGAGATCGGGCTCATTGGGAGCGGTGGGATAAGCGGGATTGGAAACGCGCGGCAGTGCGAGCAGGTCCAGGCGGAATTGAACCGGATCCTTTCCGGCTGCGTGCGCCAGCTCGTCGATGAAAGACTGAAACACAAAGGAGAAGGCATTACTGCGCGGAGCCCTCATCGCAAAGGTGGGCACGCCCAGCGGCATCAGCGAAGCCTCAAAATCGAAGTTCGTCAGGAAGGTGCCGGGGAATTCATTGGGGGGAATGTTCGCCGCGGGCGCGAACTTATGGCCTTCGCCGAAGCTCACAAAGTGATTCCGCCAGGCGATCAGATTGCCGGATGCATCGAGCCCACCTTTCAGATAGTGATAGCCCGCCGGACGGTAGTCGTCGTGATGGAAATCATCCTCTCGGGTCCACAGTACCTTGACGGGCGCACCCGCGACTTTCGAGATCCAAGCGGCTTCGAGCATGTATTCATTCGTGAGGCGTCGGCCAAAGCCCCCCCCCGCGCGCAGCATGTGAACGGTAATGTTGCTTGCGGGGATTCCCAGCAACTTCGCCACTTGCAGCCGTCCGGACTCGGGCGTTTGGCTCGGAGACCAAAACTCCAGGTTCCCATTGTCGAAGTGCGCCACGCAATTCTGTGGCTCCATGGGGGCGTGTGACAGGAACGGATAGGCATAGGCAGCCTCGACGATATTTGCCGCGGAACCCAGGGCCGCATCGGTATTGCCGTCGCGACGGAGAGGGAAGGCCGGCGGTTGCTTCGAAAGATTGTCGGCGGTCTGTTGAAAGCCTTCACTACTTTGTTGCGCCGTGGGGCCTTCATCCCAGGTGATCTTCAGATTCTGCCGCGCTGTTTGCGCCTGCCACCAACTGTCGGCCACGATGGCTACGCCGCTATTCAGCCCCCAGAGGTCATTGTCCCCTTCAATGATGAAGGCGTGCCGCACGCCAGGCATTTTCTTGATGTCGTCCAGGTTCGCGCTGACCGTTTTGCCGCCATAGACCGGGCACTTTTCGTAGACCGCCCAAAGCATGTTCGGGACCGTAAAGTCGATGCTGTAAATCGGCTTGCCGGTAACGATCGACGGGACATCGACGCCGTGAATCGGCTGGCCAACGATCTTGTAATCTTTCGGGTCTTTTAGCATGACGGATGCTAGCTCGGGCGGAGTTACCATCGCCGCTTTCGAGGCAAGCTCGCCATAGCTGAGCGTGCGATTGCTTGCGGCGTGATGCACGCGCCCGGAGGAAGTGGTGCACTCCGACTCCTCTACGTTCCATGCTTGTGCCGCTGCCGAGATAAACATCATCCGGCAGGCAGCGCCTACGCGGCGCAGTGGTTCCCAGTTAATGGGTGTAGCCGTGCTGCCGCCCGCGCGCTGCGGTCCGTATTTTGTCTCGTCGAGATCCGCCTGCTCGATCTTGACGTCCTTCCAATCGATGTCGAATTCCTCGGCGATGAGCATCGGCAGTTCCGTTTTCACGCCCTGGCCGATCTCGGGATTCTTGGCGATGATGGTGACGATGCCGTCCGGCGCCACGCGGATGAAAGCCGTGGCCACGAAATCGGGCTTAGGGGCTTCTGAAGCTGCTCCCTGGGCGAGCACCTTTGTGAGCGGCTCCACATAGCAAGCGACGAGCAGGCCCCCTCCCGCGAGGGCGCTGACCCGAAGAAACGAGCGGCGGTCGAGGAGCGTATTGTTCATAGGGCCTCCTTACCTTTGTGGCCATTGTGTACCGGTTGCAGATGCCTCGCCGATTTGTTCGCGGCCAGGGTCGCCGCCTTGTGGATTGCCTCGCGAATGCGCAAATAGGTGCCGCAGCGACAGATGTTTCCATTCATGGCTGCGTCGATTTCCTGGTTCGTCGGCTGGGGATTTCGCGCGAGTAGCGCGGATGCCGACATAATCTGCCCGGCCTGGCAATAGCCGCATTGTGGAACATCGAGGTTCTGCCAGGCGATCTGAACGGGGTGCATTCCGTCCGGCGACAGGCCCTCCAGCGTGGTAATCGGAGTATCCACTGCGGCAGAGACGGGAATTTGGCACGAGCGCATAGCCCTGTTGCCCAAGTGGACCGTACAAGCGCCGCATTGACCGATGCCGCAGCCGTATTTCGTGCCTTTGAGGTTGAGCACGTCCCGAATGACCCACAATAGGGGCATGTCTTCAGGCACGTCCACCGTCGATGACCGCCCGTTCACAATCAATTTGTAGGCCATGGCATTCACTCCGAAAAGCTGCAAAGGTTCGTTCGTGGACTATGAGTTGCGTGACAATCGCAATTACCGTGTGGTCCCCCTCGCGGCTTCGATCACGGACGTGCCGCGTGGGGATCAAGCTGACGAGCAGAGCGTAGCACCGGGTAGCGGGTGCGTCAATATGGTGAACGTAAATGTGAACATGAATGCGTCTACGGTTTACTTGTAACCCCCAAAGGAGTCGCCGGACAGTCTGATGGTTGCCAAAATGGCTACTATACGATTATCGTCCTTCCGAGGTGGCTAATCGTGTAGGATTCGTACTCCTTATCGTTGTCCAAAACTGTCAAGCGGTCTCCATTGGAAAATGTAAGTTCCAGAGTGCATCCTTCTGACCGTTCACCCATTCAACGGTTGCTCCAAGCAATCGGAGCGTGGAGACCGCAGTTTGTGGTGTACCCGGCTGCCATACCGAAGACCCTTCGCGAGAAACGAATCGAAACTCTCCTTCCACAGAAATGCTTGTGTCATCGTCGAACGCAAAAATCACTTGGTATACCCCTATGGCGATTTGAATGACCTCTCGGCTCTTTAGGAATGAGAGATCAATTGCAGTGTCTAGGCCATACATTTCGTTTACCTCAAAATTGTGTACGTGTTTCGGGGCCATGCCTTGGCTTGCCGGTTGCGGGATTTATGGGCTGCTCCATTGAATTGAATTGTATCTGACGTCGTACCCACTCGGAATACGTGTGCTGACTATCCAGCCCCCATAACTCTAATAGTATTAGCGTTGACAACAGTTCCGGCCGGCCTGGTAAGTGAACCATTCCCGTTCCGAGTACGCTCAGCCACATAGCCAGTGGGAACTGTCACTGCTGTGTGTTCCTCACCACGATATCAAAAGTTAGAGACGACGCCATCTCATTCTAGGGCAGCAGGGCGTTTGTCCGGAGCCGGAACGCATCTATGTTATAGTTTGCGCGAGATGGCGAAGCGGAGAGAAAAGCAGACGGATAAAAATCCTGCCGTCGCGTTGAAGCGCGCGACCGACCGCCAGGCGGGCGTAGCGCGAGGCGGGGGTGTGGATCGTGGAGCTAGCCCTGCCAGAGTGAAGGCGATTTTAAAAAAACTCGATGAGGCCTATCCGGCAGCTACCTGCGCTCTCAAGCACGAAAATGCGTTTCAATTGCTCATTGCGACAATTCTTTCCGCGCAATGTACGGACGTGCGGGTGAATGAAGTGACAGTAAAGCTCTTCCCGAAATATCCGAGTTGCAAGGCGTTTGCCTATGCCCATCCAGCCGAGATTGAAAACGACATTCGCTCCACCGGCTTTTTCCGGAACAAGGCGAAGTCAATCATCGGGACGAGTAAGAAAATCCTCGAGGAATACCATGGCGAAGTGCCTAAGACGATGGAGCAATTGCTGACACTGCCGGGGGTGGCGCGAAAGACGGCAAACGTGGTCCTGGGCACGGCATTCGGCATCGCCGATGGAGTCGTGGTGGATACCCACGTGCAAAGGTTGGCCGAACGGTTAGACTTATCAAAGAACTCCGATCCCAAGAAAGTTGAGCAGGATCTGATGCAGGTGATTCCCCACGAGAAATGGATACTTTTCTCTCACCAAATGATCTGGCACGGCCGGCGGATTTGCCAAGCGCGCAAGCCGCGGTGCATCGAGTGCAACCTCGAGCCGCTCTGCTATTCCAAGGACAAGACGATTTAGCGGAATGCCGGATGCTTGAAAGAACCTGTCTCACGTCCGTAGTAGCCGCCTTCGCCGAGCGTAATATACTGGCCGAAGACGCGGTGACTCCAAGCAATTCGCGCCGCGTACGCGGGTTGTCCAGATTGCTCGCCCCATGACGGATAGCGGTCATAGCTGTTGAAGGGAAGATCGCCAGAAAGGGAATCAAGGATTCCAGCTTCGAGCAAAAGGCTCGAAGTCTCGGAAAAGTTCAGATGATGCTCGATGCGAACTTGCGGCACCCAGCCCCACAGATCGCCTGCGTAGGAGAGGGGCGGGACTGCCAGCGTGGCGAGTGAAGTGGGCTGCAAGGGAGCGAAAAACAGGTAATCCTGACCGGCGACGAGCGAGGTATTGGTCCAATCGACGCGAACCGTGCCGGTGCGCAGTCGCGCGAGTCCAATAGCAGTTCCATTGGCGTTTCCGGAAAGCCTCCGGCAAAGTCGAATTTGATTTCGGCGCTTGTATGTGCGCCGGCAACATCAGGGCCAAACCCCTGAAGCTCAACTTGGGACTGACGCAACGATCCGCCGAACGCGCTCTTGGAATCAATAGGCCCCTGCGGAGCGGCAATTTCCGGGAAGTCTTGATTGTCCACGTTTCCGCGGTTTTCAAACATGTTGAGGAGTACGATGCCGGAAAGACGCAGCCGATATTTTGAGCCGCTTTCTACCTTTGTTTGATATTGATCCGTAACCTTGGAGTCGGTCAGTTGCTGATCGTCCTCGAGTTTTGCGACGCGTCCTTCCAGCGTCCGATCTTGAGCGGAAGGAGCGGGCGGGATCATTGTTCCGTGAAATATGGTAAGAAGCGCGATTTGAGTGGCATAGCTGTCATGTTGCCCATCAAAAAGGTGGCGGCGAATCCGAAAAGCACGTAGAATCCCACCGTCGCCTTTCAGGACATAGGCATAAGATGCATGTTCGCCAGCGGTTTCCGAGGCCCCTTTTTGTTCAATATGCTGAATACAGCGTTTTCGCCCATTAAGCCGCAGGAGTAGAATCCAAACGGGTACAACCAGAACGATTATCCACGATCAGCGGAGTAATCACATACATCCAGGAAGGGAATAAGCACAAATGGACACAAGATTTATTGGCAAGCCACACGAATGGGACCCGCGCCGCGTTTACAGCCAGACGGGCGCGGATTGGCAATACCGGGTCGATTTCGAACGGTTGCGTAAGGATAGATTGCAGCGCATTCGCGAGCAGATGACCGCGCGCGATATTGGCGCGCTGGTGCTGTTTGCGGGAGCCAACGTCCGGTACGTCACCGGCTCCTATCAAGGCAATTGGAAGTACAACATCAATATCAGATACGTTGTGTTGCCCAACGGCGGCGAACCGGTCCTGTTTGAGACGGCAGGGTCGGACCTGCATTGCGCCGAAATCGACCTGCCTTGGATGGAGGACCGCATCAAGCCTGCCATCACCTGGCAATGGGCTGAAGGCGCCGTGCCCCACATGGCCGAGAGAATGGCGCAGAGCGTGGTGGACGTACTGGGCGCGCATGGCCTGAAGAAGGAAAAAGTCGGCATCGACAACCTGGATATGGCGGCGTTGAAGGCGTTCCAGGCAGCCGGTGTGAACATCGTGGACGCCTGGCCGGCGATATCGGCCGCGCGCGTGATCAAGACACGGGACGAGATCGAATTGCTGAAGATGTCTTCCAGCATCGGCGATGCGGCGATGTGGAGAATCAAGTACGAATGGCTGAAACCTGGGGTGCGCGAGCGCGAAATCGAAGCGAAGGTGCACGAATTCATGCTCGAGCGCGGCTGCGAGATTATCTACGACATCATCGTGGCTTCCGGCGGCAACACCAGCCCTTACCGGCGATGGGCTACGGATAAGATCATCCGCCAGGGCGACCTGGTGATCGTCGACATTAACGCGGTCGGACCTTCCGGATATTTCATCGACTTCGTGCGCTGCTTCAAGTGCGCCGGGAAGCTCAACCAGAAGGAAATTGACCTGTACCGGGAAGTATACGACTCGATGTATGCCGGACTCGAAAAATTGAAGCCGGGAAACACGACGGCGGATGTGGCGGCCGCATTTCCCGAGTACGACGACGACAAGTTCGGGACGGTGACCTTGCAGCAGTTTGCGCACAGCATCGGCCTGACGCTCTATGAAGGCATGTGGATCTCACGCGCCTATTCGATGAAGTACCCGGCGGAAATCAAAGAGAACATGTATTTCGCCATTGAGACGTTCGCCGGCCATCCAGGCCTCCAGCAGACAACCCGGTTGGAAGAAAATGTGCTAGTTTCCGCCAAGGGCCCGGTAGTGTTCACCCTGATGGAGCACATGGAAGAGGCGTTTAAGAAATAAGATGGCTCGTAAACTGGTTGCCGTTACGGACTCCGTTTTCCCCAATCTAGACCCGGCCCGCGAGGTGCTGTCCAAGATCGATGCGGATTTGCGCCTCGCGGCAGAACCTAAACCAGAATCGATCTTGCAAGTCGCGCGCGACGCCGACGCGCTTCTCACTACCTACGCCAAGGTCACGGCCGACATGATCCAGCAGATGACTCGCTGCCGGATCATCTCCCGGTTCGGAATCGGGGTGGACAACGTGGACATCCCCTCGGCTACCAAGTCGGGGATCGTGGTTACCCGAGTTCCCGATTACTGCCTGGATGAGGTATCCGATCACACGATGGCTTTGTTGCTGGCAATCGTTCGCAAGATACCGTTCATCAATGCGCGCACGCAGGGAGGAACGTGGGAAATGAAGGCGACGGTTCCCATTCATCGCCTGCGAGGAACGGTGCTGGGCCTGGTCGCGTTCGGGCAGATACCTCAATTGGTTGCGCCCAAGGCCAGGGCTTTTGGCATGCGTGTCGTGACCTACGATCCGTACGTTCCCCAGGAAGTCCTCTCGCGTGCGGGCGCAGAACGCGTGGAGTTCGATGAACTCGTGAAAATTTCCGATTATATTTCCATTCACGCTCCGCTCCTGCCCGCGACTCATCACTTGTTCAACTCCGACGTATTCAAGCGGATGAAGCGGACGGCTTATTTGATCAACACGGCGCGGGGTCCCGTGGTGGACGAAGCCGCGCTCGCGCAAGCGCTCGATCAGAAGGAAATCGCTGGGGCGGCCCTGGACGTGATGGAGAAAGAGCCGCCAGGCGGTTCGCCATTGTTCGGGCGAGACAATGTGATTATCACGCCTCACACGAGTTTCTATTCGGAAGAGTCGCTGGTGGATTTGCAGACCAAAGCGGCCGAGGAAGTAGTTCGAGTGCTGAGCGGGCAGGCCCCTCGCAATCCGGTGAATCCCGAGATCCTGGAATCCGCGCGGAACAAATAGAATTCTGTATTGATTGGAGGAATCGCTATGGCTCAAGAGCCTTGGAAGAAGGATAAGTGGTTTGTCAGCCCCTGGAATTTCAATGAGGAAGTCGTCAAGCAGCTCCATTTCCCGAAGCAGATCAAGATTCACGACATCACGTTGCGGGACGGCGAGCAGCAGACCGGTGTCATTTTCACGAAGGATGACAAAATCCGGATTGCTGAAAAACTCGCGGAAGCCGGCGTACACCGAATCGAAGCCGGGATGCCGGTGGTTTCGCCGAGCGACGAGGCGGCGATCAAGGAAATCGTGAAGCGGAATCTCGGCCCGCAGATTTTCGCCTTTTCGCGGTGCATGGTGGACGATGTAAAGCGCGCCGTCGATTGCGGGGTAAAGGGCATCGTGATGGAAGTGCCCTCCAGCGGGCACATCATCCAGTATGCGTACAAGTGGAAGCTTGAGAAGGCCATCGATCTTTCGATCGAATCGACCGCTTACGCCCATTCGCAGGGCCTCGAAGTAGTGTTCTTCCCGATCGACTTCAGCCGGGCGGAAATGAATTGGGTGCTGGATCTGATCACGCGGGTGGCGAATGAGGGCCACATGGACGCGCTGGCGCTTGTGGACACCTTCGGCGTTCTGGCTCCGCACGCAATACCGTATCTGGTGCGAGAGGCCAGGAAGCGCACGAACAAGCGGCTGGAAGCGCACTTTCACATGGATTTTGGAATGGGCGTGGCCAACACGATCATGGCTCTGGCAGAAGGCGTCGAGGTCGTGCACTCGACCGTTCTGGGACTAGGCGAACGCGCAGGCAACACTCCCATGGAAGAAACCGTGATGGCTCTTCTGACGTTGTATGGGATTGATATCGGCATCAAGTACGACAAGCTCTACAGCCTCGCGAATCTGGTGAAAGAGCTTTCCGGCCACGCGGTTGCTTCCAACCGGCCCGTGGTGGGCGATGCGCTGTTCCAAATCGAGTCGGGCATTATCGCAAGCTGGTTCCAGAACTGCGGAGACCAAAACCCTACGGAACTCTTTCCTTACCATTGGGATGTTGTAGGCCAGCCTCCCGCCAAAGTAGTCCTTGGCAAGGGCAGCGGGATCGACTCCATTAAGAACGCATTGAAAAATCTCGGCGTCCAGGCCAATGAAGAGGAAGCGATGAAGGTTGTCGTCGCTGTAAAAGATTTCTCGCTTCGTCACAAGCGACTGCTGACCGACGCCGAATTCCGCAAGATTGTTGATACCACCCTTCCTGATAAAGTTGTGCGCTCCGGGAAAGGCGTCCAGACAACGGCCTGACGAACGGATCCTTATTTTTATGAAAGCAATGGTCTTGAGGGCCCCGCACGACTTGGGGCTCGAAGACGTCGAGCGGCCAAGACCCGGTCACGGCCAGGTCTTGGTCCGCGTGACGAACAGCGGAATCTGCGGGACCGACCTGAAAATCTATGATGGCGCCGTCCCCGTTCGCCATCCCCTCATCATGGGCCATGAGATGTCTGGCGAAGTGGTCGAGGGCGGTGACGATCGCGTGCGTCCAGGCGACTACGTCATCGTGGACCCTTGCCTCTACTGTGGGGTATGCATCAATTGTCGCGCGGGACAAACGAGTCTTTGCCGGAATGGCGGTCTCGTCGGGCGGGATTCAAACGGCGGATTCGCCGAGTACCTATTGGCCGCGCTCACCCATGTATTCGTGCTGCCGAAGGAGGTTGATAGGCAGAAGGCTCCGTTGATACAGGTGCTCACCACCTGCATCCATGCACAGCGGTTTCTGAACATTTTCCCAGGCCAATCCGTTGCGGTAATGGGGCTCGGTGTTACCGGGCAATTGCACGTGCAACTGGCGAAGGCGCACGGAGCAAATCCGGTGATAGGGATCACGCGCAGTACATGGAAACGTCAACTGGCGAAGGAACTCGGCGCTGATTTGACGCTCTCCAGCGGTGCGGAAGCGCGACGCGGTGTATTGGATGCCACCAATGGACAGGGCGCGGACGTAGTGATCGAGTCGACCGGTACATTGCCCGGCATTTCAGACGCGATTTCGATGTGCCGGCTCGGGGCAACCCTCCATCTGTTTGGCGTAACAACGGCGACCGGAGGCGACCTGCCCTTCTATCAGCTTTATTACAAAGAGCTGAAGATTTTCAACTCTCGAGCCGCTAACGGTGAGGATTTCCCCGTCGCCATCGATCTGGTGGCGAAAGGCATGGTGAAGCTTGGCCCGTTGGTAACTCACTTGGTGCCGCTGGCCGAATTGTCGTCCGCCATCCACATGCTCGAAACAGATGCAGACCATCGCATGAAGATCATTTTGGAGCACAACTGAGTTATTCCAACAAGCAAAGTCTCACTGACATGATCCAGTTGTAAGTAATATCTGGTCCTCTCGAAGCACGCAGACAACAGCTCGGCTTTCCCGAACCGTGTTAATCCTGATACAATTTAAAACGAGCCGTTCCGGAACATATCTGGAGCTTGCGCGGGGAGAGGTTTCGCTCGAGCGCGAAGGATGTTGTGCGGCTGAGAAGCCAATCTTCCCGAGGTCTTATGGGTGGAACGAAAGCCAGTCCAGCGGTTGACCGTGCGCTGAATATCCTCGAAGTGATTTCCGAAGGTAATTCCGGCCTCACGAACGCATATCTTGCCCGGCGGTTGGGGATTCCGAAAAGTTCGGCAAGCTCGATTCTCCGTCTGCTTCAAAATCGCGGGTATTTGTGCCGGTACGCCGAAAACGGACGCTACAAGCTCGGTTTTAAGATCCTCACACTGGGAAGAAAACTCCTTGAAAATTCCGATTTCCGCGACTTGGCTCTGCCGTTCATGCAAGATCTGGTCGATCGGGTCGATCTGACGTGCCACCTGGCGATGCTGGGTCAATATGAAGCTGTGCATCTTGAAAAGATTGTCGCGCGTCGTTATTTCAAGCAGGATAAGACAAGATCGGTGGGAGAACGCGTTCCTTTGCACTCGTCGAGCGTCGGGAAAGCGCTGTTGGCGTGGCAAGAGCTGCCCGTTTTGGAAGCTTCCCTGCCTAGCATGGAACTTCATAAGTTCTCACCCCGAACGATCACGACCCGGGCGCGTCTGCTGGCAAAGTTGCACGAGGTTCGAAAGCAAGGCTATGCGCTGGACGACGAGGAATGCCGGTTGGGCTGGCGTTGTGTGGGCGCGCCGATTTTTGACCTCTTGGGCAGCTCCCGCGTTGCCATATGCCTCACCGGCACGGTCTCGGAACTGGACGATTCAAAGTTGACGCCAGTCGCTGTCGCGGTAAAGGAAACCGCCCAGAGAATCTCGAACCGGCTCGCTTCCGAACACATTCAGTTCGCGACGTATTGAGGTGTCCTTTTGCATGTAGGGATCGCCCTGATAGGTTAGCTCTCACGTCGTTATCAGCGCAGAACCGTTTCAAAGAGGAAGCGTTCTGACGTATACTCCACCCGCCTGCGTTTCTGTTTCTGAGGATGCGGAGAACGGGAGGAGACGCCCATTCACGTCCAAATATCCCCGAACCAAACGACCCCTGGAGAAGCGAAAACAGGGGCCCGCGCAGTGGCCATCACGATGTTCTGCGTCTTGCTGGCTGCCTATGTCCTGATGGCGGCGGATCGTTATCTGTTTCCAGTGCTCGCGCCGGACGTGCGCCGGGAGTTTGGCTTTTCACTCGCCGATACAGGTCTGCTCACGACGATTTTCACTCTAGGCTTGGGCCTGGGGGGGCTGCCGACCGGATTCCTCCTTTCGCGATTCTCCCGCAAGTCCGTTCTCATGCTGGGGATCGCCATTTTTTCAGCAGGAACGGCTCTCACGACGATCGCCAACGGGTTCTGGCCAATGCTTCTTTGCCTGGCTGCAACGGGCATCGGCATGGCCATGCTGGCCACGTCCATGTTCGCGCTGGCCGCGAGCTATTTTGTGAAATATCGCGCTGCGGCCATCGGCTCTGTCAATTTCTGTTACGGCATCGGCGGTTTTATCGGCCCCATCCTGGCCACCGTGCTCCTGACCTCCTATCATACCTGGCACGCTCCAATGATCGCCTTCGGGGCATTCGGATTTCTGACGATTGGTGCAATCGCGCTGATCGTGCGCCCCTGGTTCAGCGAAACCCATCACGCGTCTCAAACGAGGGGGAATGCTAGCGGCGCGCAAACGCTGCTGAACCGCAATACGATCCTGCTCGGTTTTCTGTGCCTCATCCATGGCCTCAGCATGTATGGATTTCTCGGGATGTATCCCACTTTTCTTCGCGAGAATCTTCACTACGCTCCAAGGGCTGCGGGATTTGTGATGAGTTTTTTTGGGATAGGAGCTCTCGCTTCCATTGCCGGCGGCTGGGTTGGTGATCGCTTTCCGCCACGGCTGGTGTTGAGTGTGTCTTTCTTCTGTATCGCCATCCTCGGATACCTGTTTTTCCAGCCGTCGGCAAGCGCCCTGACGCGGGAAATTCTGACGTGCATTTACGGCGTGGTTGGCAGCGCCGTTCTTTACGTCAACCTCGCGGCTTACCACGTGAAAACGCTGCGCAGCACCCTGGCCAATCGGGGCTCGGGCATGTTTGTTACGAGCCTCTACGGGCCCGCCGCCTTCGGGGGATATTTGATCGGGGCGCTCGCCAGTCACGGCGGATGGTTGTTCGCCGGAGAGACGCTGATGTCTCTTCTTTGCGTGATTGGTGGCATCCTGTCTCTCGCACTGCGGCCCGACCAAATGGCGCTGTAGAGCTTTCTTACTGGCATCCGGTTTCAGCACACTACGGACGTGATGTCTTGAATGGTTCTGCGTGAGATGGTGCGCACAGTCCGGGATGGTTCGCACTCCTAGGTCGGTAACGAGGGAACACATAAGCATGGGCTCAAGCGCGCTAACCAAACCCTTGGAGGGCTACCGCTGAATGGGGAAATCATGCCGGGAAGCTGGAGCGGGATAAGGGAATCGAACCCTCGCCTCGACCTTGGCAAGGTCGCGTACTACCACTATACGAATCCCGCGCACCTGTAAGATACAAAGCGCGAATTATTTATAGCATGGGGATTGCAGTGCGACAAGCCTCGAAGTATGGCCTCCCGGATTAATCAGTCAGGAGACATATTGGCGCTGTCACCACGAGCCCTGCCGATCTAGTCCACTTCCATGATACGAGTCGACTTCACAACCGGCGACTTTTTTTGGCGCTCGGCGAACCGCACCGCCCGTTCTCGATCGATATAAACGCGGGCGAACTTCTCGCCGTCGTGGTAATACACGGCTACTTGCCAGTGACGATGCTTGCGCCGACGGTCTCGCTGCATCCGGCCGGATTTTTTGGCGGTTGCCTTTTTCTTTTTCACGATTGGTTAAAACCTCGATTTGTACTGACTATCGCAATTTCAAGCCGGGCGCGCAAGTATTAAGTTGAAGGTTAACCTTCCTACTATTTAGTACTTATCTGCAATCCAGTTCGATGAAACGGCCCGAATGCGTTGCAATTTCAGCATTCGAATATCCGGACGATCAACTCCATGCCTGGGCGTCCGCGCAATCGCTTCCGTCACAGGTCGCTGTCGTAAGCTTTGTAGGCAATCGTCCGAAACGGTCTCTGCCGCGGACGACCCTGCATATTGGCGTCGTCCTCTTGAATCGAGGCGATGATTTCTTCCGCCAGCCGGACTTCCTCCGGCGATGTGACCGCCCTTGCGGTGTTTCCGCCGGAGGCAAGGATGCGATTTTCTTTCACGGCGCTTTCGGCCTGCAAGGGCTGCATCGCGCCAGTGGTTCTCCTCCGATGCGGTTAACCCTGCTTATCCATCGTTTCTGAGATCCCAAGCGTCATCCTTTCAGGCGCTTATATCAAGTTATGCAGCAGCAACTTCCGGTATCTACGGACATGAATGGTTAACAGTCGAAATACGTCCGTGACGCCCCAGTCCGCTTTCGCTATGATGGTGCCTGCGTTTTTTCCTAGTCGCCAGCCCCTTAAGGAGATGTGAATGAAATTCCAAATCGGAATCCTAGCCGCAGCCATGCTGATTGCTGGCTCGACGCTGGCGCAGATGACTCCTGCGAACGGATCGAACCAGAAGCCCGCAACACAGCGATCAAGCGCTCCTGATCCATCCGCCTCGGCATCGGCCGACCCGGAATCGCAGTCGCCCAATACTGAAAAGATCGACCCGGCAAAGGAAGCGGCGATCCGCCATTTGATGGATATTACGGAAACCTCGAAATTGGGCGACAACATCGCGAACGCGATCACCACGCAAGTGCGCTCCGTCATGGGACGCACCATTCAGCAGCCGGATCGCTTGCAGACATTTATGGACGCCTTCAGCCAGAAATTCGCTGCGAGCGCTCCTTCGAGCGCCGTAACGAATGCTGAGATTCCCGTTTACGCTCACTTTTTTTCAATGGAGGATATTCAAGGCCTCATAAAATTTTATGAGTCGCCCCTTGGCCAGCGCGTAGTCAAGGCGCTTCCACAAGTAGTGCAGGAAACGCAGCGAGCGGGTGTCCAAATAGACCAAAAGGCGGCGATGGACGTTCTGCGGGGCATGGTTGATGAATATCCCGAGCTCAAGCCAATGCTTCCGCCAACGTCCGGGACCGAACCCGGGGCAGGGCGCGCGCCGGGTCCCGGTTCCGAGTCACCTGCCATGCCGAGCCCTGCGCCAGCGCCGAAGCCATAAGGGAGAGAGGGAGGTTCCCTTCCCGTAATGTCGGATTCCTTCCAACCACGAACGCAGCGCCGCCCTTTTCGACGGACGGTGCTGCTCGGTTTGTTGGCCGCTTTCCTGTGGGGAGCCGTGGGACCCGGAAGCTTTCGAGCAAGCGCGGAGCAGTCGGCCTCGATCACCGTTTCAGCGGCAATCAGCCTGAAAGACGGACTCGACGAAATCGCGCAAGCGTATGAACACAGCCATCCAGGCACGAACATTTCGCTCAACTACGGGGGGTCCGGCACCCTGCAGCGCCAGATTGAGCAAGGCGCGCCCGTAGACGTCTTTGTTTCGGCTGGCAAGGCGCAAATGGATGCGCTCGAGTCGGAAAAATTGATCATTGCTGCCACCAGGCGCAATCTTGTGTCAAACGAACTCGTCCTGATTGCGCCGGCAAACTCTACTATCGTCCGAACTTTTCAGGATCTCACGCGCTCCGATGTCAAAATAATCGCTTTGGGAGACCCGTCTACCGTGCCGGCGGGCGTTTACGCCCAGCAGACGCTTCGGCACCTGGGCCTTCTCGCAGCGATCCAGAAAAAAGTTGTGTATGCCAAGGATGTGCGGCAGGTGTTGACGTACGTTGAGACGGGCAATGCGGATGCGGGTATGGTTTATCAGACAGACGCGCGAATCACCTCGAAGGTGCGCGTTGTCGCTACGGCGGCTCCTGCGTCGCACGAGCCCATCGTGTACCCGGCGGCAATCCTGGCGATGTCAAAAAATCTTCCCGTTGCGCGATCCTTCCTTGAATTTTTGATGACGCCGGAGTCGCGCGGGATATTTGAAAAATTTGGGTTTACCATTCCGGAAAAGTAAGCCGAAAAGAGCTGATCCAGATACAATTCTGAGTCGATGGCTCCCGTCGATTGGTCTCCTCTCTGGGTATCGCTGGCGACGAGCGGGACGGCAACTCTGTTTACGTTTGCCGCCGGACTGGCCGCTGCGGCCTGGCGTGAGCGGCGCGATGGCTTTATGGGAGCGCTCGTGGATGGAATCTTCCTCCTTCCACTCGTTTTGCCGCCTACCGTGGTTGGTTTTTTTCTTTTGCTGCTGTTCGGACGGAATGGGCCGCTTGGTAAGTTGTTGTTGCATCTGGGCGCCACGGTCGTCTTCTCGTGGCCTGCAACGGTAATCGCGGCAACGGTGGTAGCCTTCCCCTTAATGTATCTCACGGCGCGCGCGGCGCTTGAACAAGTGGATTCGCGTTTCCTGCAAGCGGCCCGAATGTTGGGGGCGTCCGAGTGGCGCGTGTTTCGTGAAGTTGCACTTCCTCTCGCGTGGCCCGGCGTTCTGGCCGGCACGATTCTTTCGTTCGCGCGAGCCTTGGGGGAATTCGGCGCTACGCTCATGCTCGCCGGCAATATTCCGGGGAAAACAGCCACCATTCCGATCGCCATCTATTTCGCCGTGGAAGCCGATGACATCCAGAGGGCCGTGGCATGGTGCGCGATCGACGTGGTGATTTCACTGACGCTGCTTGGCGGGCTTTATTACTGGACTCATTTGCAGGGGCCTGGACGTGCGCGGTGGGTGCGGCGCTGACATGGCCCTGGAAGTTCAACTCGAAAAGAAGCTGCCCGATTTCACCCTGGATGTGTCTTTTGTCGCCGGAGATGGGCCGCTCAGCATTCTTGGCCCGTCGGGCGCGGGCAAAACCATGTTGCTCCGCTGCATCGCGGGTCTCGAACGTCCCGACCGCGGCCGGATCGTGCTGAACGGGCGAGTCCTTTTAGACGGCAAAAACCACATTCAGATTTCCGCGCGGGAACGCCGCGTAGGCATGCTGTTCCAGCACTATGCGCTTTTTCCGCACCGTACGCTCGGCGACAACATTGCGTTTGGAATCCGCCATTTACCCCGCGAAGAACAATCCAGGCGTGTTGCCATGTTGCTGGCGCGCACGCACATCACCGGACTCGAGCACCGCTATCCGCGCGAAGTATCCGGCGGCGAACAGCAGCGCGCCGCGCTGGCTCGCGCGTTAGCCATCGAGCCACAGGCGCTTCTTCTCGACGAGCCCCTCTCCGCGCTGGACACTCACTTGCGAAGCCAAATGGAGGCTCAACTGCAAGAGACGTTTGCGGCCTATTCGCGGCCAGCATTGCTTGTAACGCACAACATCGAGGAGGCCTATCGTCTGAGCGACCAATTGCTGGTGCTTTCGCGCGGGCGCGTGGCGGCGATGGGAGCCAAGGAGCGGATCTTCCGATGTCCTCCCAGCCTAGATGTGGCGCGTCTCACCGGCTGCAAGAATTTCTCACGCGCTCGAGTTGTCTCGGAAAATACGGTGGAAGCGCTCGACTGGCGCTGCCAGTTGCGCGTGGCTCAAGCACAACCAAAGGGTGCGGCTGCCTATGTTGGGATTCGCGCCCATCATATTGATTTTGTCGAGTCCTCTGCTGCGGGTGCACAGAACGAAAATGTCTTTCCCTGCTGGCTCGTTCGATCCTCCGAAACCCCGTTTCGCATCACACTGTATCTAAGCCTTCATCAGCCGCCCGATTCCTTGGGTACACATCACGTGCAAGCGGAAATGTTCAAGGAAAAATGGGAGATATTCCGAGACCGTCCGCTTCCATGGCATGTGCGGTTCTCGCCCGATTCGCTTTTTCTTCTTCCCGAATGAACGCTGGGTGAGACCCTGCGGCTGTTCGTGCAGGCAGATACCATCCTGCAGAAATCATCGTCGGCCCAATCGCGCTTCAGTTCCGCTGCGCTGCGATTTTCCAAGGCGCCACGCGGTGTGGTCTCGCCGAAGAGAGAGCCTGGCGGCTATTTCCCGGAATGTTGGTTATCGACGACCGCTGAGCGCAGTTGCGCGCGCCAATCTGCTAACTGAATGCCGAAAGTTTGCAGGAGTCGGCGGTTTGAAAGAACGGAATAAGAGGGACGGCGGGCTGGGGTAGGGTATTCCTCCGTGGCGATCGGGTGAATCTGCTTGGCAATCACCGGGCGGCTTCGGGTCGCCGCAGCTAGCCACGCGGCATTTTGCGGCATATCTGCGATTTCTTCCAGGATTGCTTTGGCAAACTCATACCACGTGGTCTGTCCCGCCGCGGTCATGTGATAGGTTCCGCTGCACTCCTCGAAGGAGGATGAACTCTTGCGACCTTCCCGTTCGGTCACAATTCGTGCGGTAGCGGCAGCGATTTCACGACTCCAGGTAGGCGCTCCATTTTGATCGCAAACGATTCTGAGTTCCTCGCGCTCTGTGGCAAGCCGCAGAACTGTTAACAAGAAGTTCTTGCCATGCGTCGCATAGACCCAGGAAGTTCGAAAAATCAAATACAGCGCGCCTGAATTGCGGATGGCCTGCTCACCTTCCAGTTTCGTCTTGCCGTATACATTCAGCGGTTTTGGCGGGTCATCTTCTTCATATGGATCGGTCTTCAGGCCGTCGAATACGTAGTCCGTCGAATAGTGTACAAGGGCGGCGCCGATTTTCCTGGCTTCCTCCGCCATGACCGCGGGAGCGTCCGCGTTGATGGCTCGCGCGGCCGTTTCTTCTTTTTCAGCTTGATCCACGGCCGTATACGCTGCTGCGTTGACAATCACGCGCGGGCAGCAGTCTCGTATGGTTCGGCGGATGGCCGCGATATTGGATAGATCGAGCTCCCGGCGATCCAGAGCTATGAGGTAGCTGCTGGGAGCCAACACACGATGCAGTTCCGCCCCTATTTGTCCGTTCTTGCCGATCAACAGGACCTTGGGCGTCATTTCGCTGAATATCGAGGAAGGAACTCGCGAGGAATGTCCGCGAGTTGCCGATACTTCGAGTCTTTCTCGGATACGAGAGGATTCGCAATGTCCCACGAAATGCGAAGCCCGGGATCATTCCATACGATCCCATACTCGTCATTCGGGTCATAGAAGTCGCTGCACTTGTAAAGAAATTGGACCGTTTCCGTTAAAGCGAGAAATCCGTGTGCAAACCCGGCCGGGATATAGATTTGATTTTGTTCTTCGGCGGTGAGGATGACGCTCGTCCACTTTCCAAAAGAGGGCGAACCGAGGCGTATATCGACGGCGACATCGAGCGCTGCGCCCTCGACGACGCGACATAGTTTGGCTTGGGAATGGCGCAACTGATAGTGAAGACCGCGCAGCGTGCCTTTTGCCGAACACGAGTGGTTGTCTTGCACGAAGGAATCCGCGATGCCCAGTTCGGCAAATCTCGCGCGGTGATATGTCTCCAGGAAAAACCCCCGCGAATCGCGGAAGACCTTTGGGCGAAGCTCCCACACCTCGGGAAGTGATGTCGTAACTCGTTCCACGAAATTCATATCCTCAAAAACGCAAAGCTTCTGCTTGGTCGAAAAGAACCAAGGGGGAATTGCATTTCAATGCCGGAACAAAACCCGCCTGCAATGCTATTTTGAGCCAGCGGCTTCCGGCTGAGCCAGCGAATGTAGCGAGGAATCTCGGTTCTCATAATATTTTGCGTAATACGACCGATAGTCGCCGCCGCGCACGCCCGCCAGCCATTCCACGTTCGTTCTGTACCAGTCAACTGTTTGGTGCAGGCCGAGTTCCAGAGAAATCGCGGGCTTCCAGCCGAGTTCCTTTTCGATCTTATGGCAACGAAGGGCGTACCGCCGATCGTGTCCCGGCCGGTCCTGGACGTACGACAGCAGCGATTCCGGCTTGTTCATTACACGAAGCAATCGGTGCGCCATGGTGAGGTTCTCTTCGATATCCGAGCCTCCGATATTGTAGACCTCGCCGATCCGGCCACGCTCCAGAACAGCCAGGATGCCGCGGCAATTATCTTCGACGTGAAGCCAATCCCGCTGTTGCTTGCCGTCTCCATAGATGGGAAGCGGTTTATTGTCGAGCGCATTCGTAATCAGCAGTGGGAGGAATTTTTCAGGGAATTGGTACGGGCCGTAATTGTTTGAAGAGCGGGTGATCAGTGCCGGAAAGCCATATGTGCGCACGTAGGAGCGTACCAGAAGGTCCGAACCGGCTTTCGATGAAGAATACGGACTGCTGGGTTGCAGAGGAGAATTCTCGTCGGCAAAAGCGCCCGCAGCGATGTCGCCATAAACTTCGTCGGTCGAGATATGAACGAACCGTTCGACGCCCAGCTTCCGGGCAACCTGTAAAAGCATGAAGGTGCCCTTAACGTTCGTCTCAATCGCCGCCGTGGGCTCGTAAATGCTCCGATCGACGTGCGACTCCGCCGCGAAGTGAATAACCGCACCGCATCCGCGCATGGAGGCTTCCACCGCTGCCGCATCACAGATGTCGCCTTTGACGAATTGATAGTTCGGATTTGACGCAACCGGATCGAGGTTCGCAAGATTTCCAGCGTAGGTCAGCTTGTCATAATTGACCACCGCATAGCTTTTGGCGAGTCCCAGGACATGCCGGATAAAATTGGAACCGATAAAGCCTGCCCCACCCGTAACGAATAGTTTCATCTGGGCACTTCCTGCCCTGTCGATGCCTGGGCGCCAGTAAGTTTGTTCGCCCCGGTTTCTGCAACCAGATTGCTTGCATGAAGGAGGGATTCGAACGTTCCCGCGTCCGTCCACCATCCTTCGAGAACCTCGAAGGTCAGCGTGCCTTCTTGGATATAGAAATTATTGACGTCCGTGATCTCGAGCTCGCCGCGTCCGGATGGTTTCAACCGGCGAATTTTCTGGAATACGGTGGGGTCGTAGAAATACACTCCAATCACGGCATGGTTCGACTTGGGCATTTTGGGCTTTTCCTCAATGCCGATTACATACTTATCGCGCACTTCCGCTACGCCAAACCGCTGGGCATCGGTAACTTCTTTCAGCAAGATTTTCGCGCCGGTCTTCTGTTTTTTGAAGTCTTCAACGGCCTTGCGAACGTTGTTCTCGATAATGTTGTCGCCTAATATGACGCAGATCGGCTCGCCGGCGGCGAAATATTCCGCCAGGCCAAGCGCCTCCGCGATCCCGCCTTCGCCTTCCTGGTAGGTATAGTTCAGATGCTTCAATCCGAAATCGCGGCCATTTCCAAGCAAACGAAGAAAATCTCCCGCATTCTTGCCGCCTGTCACCAGCAGAATTTCTTCGATACCTGCATTCACTAGCGTTTGAATTGGGTAGTAGACCATCGGTTTGTTGAAAATAGGAAGGAGATGCTTGTTCGTGACTCGAGTGAGCGGATTCAGGCGACTTCCCGTTCCTCCCGCCAGCACTACACCTTTCATGTGTTCCTCTATTTCCAGGCGTTTTCCGCCTCGAGCATGGACTATCGCAGTCATTTCAATAGTGCATGGAAAAAGCTCAGGTCGCAACGGCGGATCTTCCGAGAGTTCAAACCGGTAAACAAGGCGAGCCCGGAGTCCGGATTTGCCAGCCTAAATTTTTTGGTTGTTCGTGCGGACGATGTAAAGGATGCAACTGGAAATCGTGCATTAGATACTTTTCGCTCTTTAGGATGAGCAAATTATTGTCGTTGATTAGCCTTTTATAATCAGAGGCTTCCGCTTTTCCTCGGGAAGAATCGCCAACGCAAGCGGCGATGCAGTCGACGCAAGCCCGTCGATTGTAACTAATTCTTTTGCGTCCAATAGTGCTCTCAGCCCGTGCTGCTAGTTAACGTGTCTCGATCAGTGCCTGCGTTAGGCCGATACCGCGAGAAAATCGGCCGTGCGCATCCTGCTTCCGTTAAGATGGCGGCATGGCGACGCCGTTAACGCAGCGCGAACAGCTTGAGGCCGATGTCCTGATCGTGGGCGCCGGCCCTGCCGGTCTCGCTTGCGCTCTGCATCTCGGGAACTGCATCGAGAAGCACACCCAGGCGGGGAAAACTCCGGCTCTCTCCGCGGACAACATTTATGTCCTCGAAAAAGCGCGCGAAGTGGGGGCCCACCAACTCTCCGGCGCTATTCTGGACCCACGCGCTCTGCGCGAACTGGTGCCCGATTTTGAAAAGACAGCCCCCCTCGACACGCCCGTCACCGGCGACGCCGCCTACTATTTCACCGAATCCGCTTCCTGGAAGCTCCCGATCACTCCTCCCCCCCTGCGCAACCATGGCAACTACGTTGTCTCGCTCAACAAAATCGTCAAATGGCTTGGCGGGCTCGTGGAGCAAAAAGGCGTAAACGTGTTCACGCAGTTCGCGGGCCAGGAGTTGCTCTACGAAAAAAATGGCATTGCGGGTGTTCTCACCGGCGATAAGGGTGTCGACAAGAATGGCAAGCCCAAGGACAACTTCACGCCCGGCTACGAGCTTCGCGCGAAAGTTACCGTCCTCGCCGAAGGCCCGCGCGGCTCGCTTACCAAAGATCTGGTTCATCGGCTTGCGCTCGACGGCCTGAACCCGCAGGTCTACGGCATCGGGATCAAGGAATTGTGGGACGTGCAACCGGGACGCATCGAAACCGGCTACGTCGCTCACACGCTCGGCTGGCCGCTTAGTCCCGACCTGTACGGGGGTGGCTGGGTCTATGGCATGCGCGACAATCGCGTCTCCCTGGGCATGGTCATCGCCCTCGAATACCACAATCCGCTGTTCGATCCGCACGAGGCTTTCCAGAAATTCAAAACGCATCCCTTCGTGCGCCGTATTCTCGAAGGGGGCAAGCTGGTCCGTTACGGCGCCAAGACGGTTCCCTATGGCGGGTGGTATTCGATGCCGCGCAGTTACATAGACGGTGGCCTCATCATCGGCGACTCCGCCAGCCTCCTCAATTCCCAGCGCCTCAAGGGTATCCATACCGCCATCAAGAGCGGAATGCTTGCCGCCGAGACGATTTACGAAGCGCTCTGTGCCGGAGACACGTCGGCAAATGCGTTGACGGCGTATATGCGGAAAATCGACGGGAGCTGGCTCAAAAAGGAATTGTGGGGCGTCCGCAATTTCCATCAGGCCTTCCGCGACGGTCTTTGGAAGGGGCTTTTTCACGCTGGCCTGCAATTCGTCACGGGTGGCCGCGGCCTCATCGATCCCATGCGCACCAAGCCCGGCCACGAAGAGTACACAAATCTCCATCGCGACCGCACGCTGGTCGATCAATCGACGCGGTTCAAGGGCGATGGCAAGCTCACGTTCGATCGCCTTACCGACGTCTATCATTCCGGGACGCGCCACGAGGAAGATCAGCCGTGCCACTTGCACGTCCTCGATCCCGGTATCTGCGGCGACCGCTGCGTCCGTGAGTACGGAAATCCCTGCCAGTATTTTTGTCCCGCGGCTGTCTACGAGATGGTGATGGACGGGGGCGAGCCAAGGTTGAAAATCAACGCCGCCAATTGCGTGCACTGCAAAACCTGCGACATTGCCGATCCGTATCAGATTATCGACTGGGTTCCGCCGGAAGGCGGCGGCGGTCCGAACTACGAAGGAATGTAACGGGCTGCATGGCCCGGCGAGTGGAAGTCTCCGCGAATCCTGCTAATGGCCTCCTCCAAAGATTCGTCGCAGGACGTGCCAGAACCCGCCGTGCTGCTTCTGCGGTTCGGCTGGCGGCTGATCCGGAGCTGCCCCGCCTTCTCCCAGAGCGTGCTGCATTGCTTCCGAAAAATTCGGCGCGTCCACGTGGCCCTTGAACTCCCACTCCGGCTCCACGTGCGCCTCTCGGACTAGCATGAACGTGTCGAGCGGCGGCTCCGGAGGTGGCGCGGGCGAACTCGCGGAAAATGTCAGTGGCGGTGCGACCACGGTATACACCGGCTCCGATGTTGGCGGAACTGCCGGTGTCGGATTTTTTGCGGTCGGCGCGGCGGGATGAGCCTCGTTCGCGTGTGCCGGGATGCTGAACTCCACGTTCGGCTGCGTCGGCGGTTCCTGAGGGGCGGGCGATGCGGAGGGCTTGGGTTGCGGCGGCTCCGCGGCAGGCGTTCTCGATGCCAGGGCATATTCTGGCAGCTCAGCGGGTGGTGGAATTGCGGGCCGGGTCTGCATCGCCGCGCACTGGCAGCTTCCCGGCTTGCCCACCACGGGCAGAAGCTGTCCGGCGTTCAGAAAAAATTCTCCCGTTTGCGGAACGATCAGCTTTTCTCCCGAAAATTGATGCTCGAGCTGGATGGCCCCGCTCGTCGCCAGCACGCACAACGAATCGTCGAGGTTCAATCCCACGGTCACGTCGCGGGCTCCGCCGCTGATGTCGATCGGTGTGGCCACGATGGATGGCGTAAAGATGCGCAGCGGCGTTGCGGCGGGAAGCTGCACGCGCATGCGTCCAAAATCCAGAGCCAGCGTGATCGCGCCGCCGGATTGCAGCAGCGTGAACTTCGCCGGGCCGCAGATATCCACTTCCCCGCCGCTGAACAGCGTCATCCGTGCCTGCCCCGAATGCACCGTCACCACGCTGCCGTTCGCCACCAGTATGCTCGGCGTGATCGTTTCGTTGTCGTTGCCGGGCGCCATTCCGCCCTGCACCGAAACGTCGTTGCCTTCCATCCGCCCGATGGGGCTCGGCGGCGATTGCCGTGCGTTTGCCACCGCGGCGCACGCCAGAAGCAGGCATAACAGGAAAATCGTGCGTATTCCGGAAGCAGCGCCGTGCCGCGCAACACAGGAGCGCGTGAATGTAAGCGGGGAGCCCATCGACTCGCCTATAATACGGCAGTGAACGACGGCACATCTAGCGCGTCGCAAACCGGCGCCGGCAAAGGCGCGTCGTTCACCGTTCGGCCGCCGCAGCTCTCGCGCTGGCGCAGGATGCAAATTCCCCTCATCGCCGCTGTGGCGTACGTCTTCGTGCGCTTGCTCGGTCCCACGCTGCGCGTCGAAATGATCGGCATCCACAACGCCGTGCAGATCCGCGACAAGGGCGAGCCCGCCATCGGCGCTTTCTGGCATCGCTGCATTTTCCCGGCCATCTGGATCTGGCGCGGGCGCGGCATCGTCGTGCTCAACACGGTCAACTTCGATGGCCAGTGGACGCGGCGCGTCATCGAGCGCCTTGGTTTTGGCACCGCGCAAGGCAGTTCGACCCGCGGCGCCATCGAGGGCCTCACCGTCATGGCCCGGCGCCTCCAGGAAGGCCGCCACGTTGCATTCACCATCGACGGCCCTCGCGGTCCCCGCTATATTGCCAAGCCGGGGCCGGTGATTTTGGCGCGCCGTACCGGCTATCCCATTTCGGTTTTTCACATCGGCCTGCAGTCGGCCCACACCTTCAAGAAATCCTGGGACTTGTTTCAGCTTCCATACCCATTTTCACGCGCCGTCATGGTCATCGCCCCACCCATCCGAGTCCCGACCGATGCAGGCAGCGAAATGGTCCAGCAGAAACAAGCCGAAATGCAGGCCGCGCTCGAGCGCGTCCGCGATGTAGCCGAATCCTGGTTTCAGTTGAGCGAGAGTGAGCGCGACCGCTTGCGCGACGAGTGGAGCGAGCCCGAATCGAGCCGTCGCGCAGTGTCCGCGCTGCCGGAATCATCCTCCGGCGAAGATCAGGGGCAACCTTAGCGCCACACGGCGCGGTTCTCTGCCTTCGCCCAGCTTCACCGGCACTTCCATTTTTTTGCCGTCGCGCAGGATCGCCAAGGTAATCTTGTCGCCCGGCTCCGAACGGTTCAGCAGCAGCGTTAAATCCATCTGGTTTGCGACCGCCGTTCCGTTCACGGCAAGCAACACGTCTCCGCCGATGCGCAACTCCTGGAGTCCCGCCAGCAGCGACCGGCCTCCTGCGCGGATTCCCGCCTTCGCCGCCGGGCGTCACTTGCTGGATCAATAGCCCGTGCTGCACTGGCAGGCCGAGTGCTTGCGCCAAGTCCGGCCAAATTGCGAGTCCCTCGACGCCCAGGACGGCGCGCGTCACCCGTCCCTTGGTGATCAACTGTTCCGCCACGCGCCGTGCCGTATTGATTGGGATCACGAACCGATCCCGGCGGTTGTGCCGCTCGGCGAATAAATCGCGCTGTTGATCCCGATCGCTTCTCCATGCGAATTGAGCAGCGGCCCGCCCGAATTCCCCCGGTTGATGGCCGCGTCGGTCTGAATAGTCTCATCAATGAACGTGGTATCGCTGGTCTGCATCGTGCGTCCGAGCGAGCTTACGATTCCGGTCGTGAGCGTACTCTGAGATCCAAAGGGGTTTCCGATCGCCAGCACCCGCTGCCCCACCATCAGGTTTCGCGAGTCCCCCAGCTTCAGCGGTGTCAGCTTGCGTCCCCACGGATCGATCTGGATCAGCGCGATGTCGTTGCGCGTGTCGGCCCCGATCAACTTTGCTTTGTAGCGCGACTGGTCCCCGAGCATCACCTCGATCGTCTGCGCCCCTTCCACCACGTGGTAGTTCGTCAGGATGTGTCCCTGGGTGTCGATCAGAAAGCCCGACCCCGCGCCTTCCATCGGCACCGTATTGTAGAAAAAGTCGTATTCCACCGTGCGCGTCACGATGTTCGCCACTGCCGGCGCCGCCTGCTTGTAAATACGCACATTTTCCGCTTCCGTCTCATCGAGCTTCACGCTGGAAGCGGCGCCCGTTTGCGCTGCGGGCTCAGGCAAATGCAGGGCGTCCACCGACTGCGGGTTCGGCTGGCCGTGACGCGAGCCCATCCAATACGCGCCCAGACCAATGAGCAATCCAATGGCCAAGAGACGGATCGCGCGTCGTATGCCGCGTGGTTGCGACATGAAGAGGGAAACCCCTTTTCGCGGTGCTCAAGGCGGTGCCACGCCGGAAATGGCCTATGCGAGGACCGGCTCGATGCACGCGCGGTTCAGGAAATCTTTCGTCCTTTGGCAGGCGTCTGCTTCAATTTTTCGATCAGTTCCGTCACCTGCTGCTCGGTCTCTTCCATCGTTCCCGAGCAATCGATCACGTCATCGGCTAGCCGCCGCTTTTCATCCATGGGCATTTGAGCGGCGACGCGCCGCTGCGCCTGCTCCGGCGTCAGGCCGCGCTCCTGCAGCCGTTCGAGTTGCTGTTCCGGGCTGCACCAGCAGACGACCACACGGTCAAGCTCGCGGTTGACGGCAGCCTCGTAAATCAACGCCGCTTCCATCACGGCGAACTCCGGGCCGCCCGGCCGGTCGAGCTCCTTGAACCACTTCCAGATGGTCTCCAGTATTTTCGGATGGAGGATCCAGTTCAGTCGCGCGCGTTTTGCGGGATCGGCGAACACGATCGTTCCTAGCTTCCCGCGGTCCACCTTCGCGCCCTCGCCTAGAATCTCCGTCCCGAACTCTCGCACCACTTCGTCATAGGCTGCCTGCCCGGGCTCGAGGAGTTTGTGTCCCAAGGGATCGGCTGCCAGTACGGGGCAGCCGCGATCGCCGAGCATCTTGGCCACCACCGATTTTCCGCAGGCGATTCCGCCCGTAAGCCCCACGCGCAGCATTACGACCTCACACCTGCGGCAATCGAATCGCGTGTGCCGCGCCGCATGCGTGCCGCCTTCACCGTATTGCTCATCAGCAGGGCGATCGTCAGCGGTCCCACGCCTCCTGGCACGGGCGTGAAAGCCCCTGCCACTTCCACCACGTCGGGATGGACGTCGCCCACCAGCACCGATCCCTTCGTTCGAAACGATGCGATCTTTTCCGGAAATTTAGCGAAAATTCGCTCCGCTTGCGCGCGGTCGGTGATCACGTTTTGCCCCACGTCGATCACCGTGGCGCCTGGACGAATATACTCCTGCGTGACCATGGCCGCTCGTCCCATGGCCGCCACCACGATCTCCGCGCGCCGCACGACCTCCTTCAGTTCCCGCGTCTTTGAATGGCAGATCGTCACCGTCGCGCTCGCGTGCAGCAAGAGAAGCGCCATCGGCTTGCCCACGATGTCGCTTCGTCCCATCACCACCGCATTCGCTCCCTCGATCGGAATCCCGCTGCGCCGCAAGATCTCCATCACGCCCGCCGGCGTGCACGCCACCAGGTTTGGCCGCCCCGCCACAAGCCGGCCCACATTCATTGGATGAAAGCCGTCCACGTCCTTCGCCGGATCGACCGCCTCCAGAATTTTCTTCGCGTCCACCTGCGACGGCAGCGGCATCTGCACCAGGATGCCATCCACGTCTTCTCTCCGGTTCAACCCGTCGACCACCGCCAGCAAGTCGTTCGTCGTAATCGTGGCGGGCGGCGTCAGCAGAAAGCTCGCTAATCCGAGTTTTCCGCACGCCGCAATCTTGCTGCTCACATACAGCTTCGAGGCCGGATTGTCGCCCACCAACACCGCTGCCAGCCCCGGACGAATTCCTGCGCTCGCCAGCGCCGCGATTTCTTCCGTCATCTCGCCGTAGATTTGATCGCGGATCGCGTTCCCGTTCAGTATGCGTGCGCTCACAAAACGCTCCTTGCCCGCCCTGCGATTCTTCCGAATCCGCCATGATAGCGGTTCTCGGCCCGCGAGACCAGAGCCTGTGCTCGTTCACATGATTAGGACATTTTTTCGACCGCAAGATCGAGAGTTAGAAGGATTATTGTTTTTCGGCGCTGGGAGAACCGCTACACCCGCAAGGCGAAAAGCATAATAAAAAGGCTCTGTTTAGGCGAGGCTCTAACCGAGCCCTGGCTGCGCTGGGTAGGATTGCTGCACGAAGCGGCATCCGTGGTCATTTCCGAGTGTCACCCGTCGTTTTGAACCGAGAACAAAGCCCCGCTGAAACGCCTTCCCTCCAGGCTATTTTGACATCGCCGCCGGCTGAGTTTCATCCTGACGCGCGGATTGAAGACCCATTCCGAAAAGGAGAGCTTTCGTGGCAAATTTGTAAAGCGACTACCGGGTGCCGCGCCTCATAGGAACTTGTCGGAGCTGGGTATTCGAACCCTGAGATAACACTCGACCGTCACGCACATCTTTCGCCTGAATTTGTTCAGGCACAGCGGGTTGTGATGGACGCGATGTACGTGAATCCAGTCCTGAATGGACGCTCTATGTAAAGTGGGGCAGTTATGGAGTTGGTCTCATTTGGTGAAGTTGACCCCATTTTGCAAGTGAATGAAAAGATGGTGCGCCCGCGGTGATTCGAACACCGGACCTTCTGGTTCGTAGCCAGACGCTCTATCCAGCTGAGCTACGGGCGCGCAAGAGACTTAGCGGATTTGTTTTGCATATTGCGCAGAAAAAAGCAGGCCCCGGGTTTTCTCCTTCAACTCTTGTGGAAGTGCTCATAGTCTAGTTGGAGCGCCGGAACCATCTGCATTATCAAACAGCAGGTCGATTTTGTCCACTGCGCGAATCGCTACGCGTCGCCGCGGCGTTCACTGGCTACATCATCCTCGTGAAAACGTAGCGATGCCTCAGGCGGTGGCGATAGGCGATAGAAGTTGGAGTTCAATCCGAGCAGCAGTGCTTGCCGAATCTGGGTATGCAACGGTCGGCCCCGGCCATGAGCCGAGAGATTGTCTTCACCGAATTAAACAGGCTCTCGATCACAAAAAGCTGCCGGTAGAATGGTCGCGGAAACGCCCGCCGCATCTCGGCACCCACTCCGTGTACGCGCCAAGTTGTTTTCTACGTTTGGCGCGGATCACTCTCTGCGCTCCGAGCCCCTGCCGGATATCTATCAGGGGTTTCACCCAAGCTGAATATGTCCCTTATTGGACAGAAACGTTCTTTTTCAGCGTCTAAGATGTCGCCTTGGGTCACCTGTTGCCGATCCGAAGCCAGGAGAAAAGAAAATGACGACTGCGAAAGCTGAAAAGTGTGCACACCCCGTTTGTTCGTGTGTAACGACCTCGGGCAAATACTGCAGCACCCAGTGCGAGGCGATGGAGAAGACGCCGGACATCGATTGTTCGTGCGGACACGTCGGCTGCAAAGGGAAAACGTCCTGATAAAAATTCTTTCAGCTCGTTTGTGAACGAGCCGTTAAGCAGGAACCAAAAATCCAGCTCGTTCACGACGGTCGCATGGGTTTGCGCTTACGATTTTACGCCTGTTAGAATTGAACCGAATCCTGGGATCAATGAATTGGCAGCGCGTTTCCGCTAGCGAGTTCAAGCGCGGGAGGAGATAACGAAATGTTGAAACATATTCTGATCGTCGCAACGCTGTGTTTGCTTGTCACTCTAACGGCTGTCGCCTCGGACCGCGACGATGATGTGAATCGCACCCACAAAGCTGCCCAGGTCTTTAAAGAGATCATGAATACTCCGGATCAAGGCATTCCTCAGGATTTGCTGGCATCGGCGAAATGCATTGCCATCATTCCAGGAGACGTGAAGTTCGCCTTTATATTCGGCGGCAATTACGGCAGGGGTTTGGCAACTTGTCGCACCGGCCATGGCTGGAGCGCCCCTATGTTTGTGGCGATCGATGGCGGCAGCGTGGGGTATCAGCTCGGGGGCTCTTCCACCGACCTCGTGATGCTTTTTATGAACGACCACGCCTTGCAAAGTTTGCTCAAAGATAAATTCAAGCTCGGCGCCGACGCCTCCGTAGCTGCCGGGCCGGTGGGACGAAACGCAGCCGCCGGCACAGACCTCAAACTGAATGCAGAGATTCTGTCTTATTCGCGTACCAAAGGCGTTTTCGCCGGGGTGAGCCTGGGGGGCGCTGTGGTGCAAGCCGACAAAAGTGGAGATGAAGCCATGTATGGCCACGATGTAAACCGCCGCGAAATTTTGAATGGTACAGTTGCCGTTCCCGCATCAGCGCGACCGCTGCTGCACGAAATTGGCGGATATGTTCAGGAAGCCAAAGTGAAATCGTGAAATCCAAGCGACGGGCCTGAATTGTTCCGGGTATGAGAGCGGCATGGCGAAAACGCTCTCATACGATCTCCCCGGAGATTTGCGTCAGTTCCCTGGGTGTTCCAGCAACGTGAAAATATCATCCCTGTTTGGTATATTCACCGGGGGGGGGGGGGCCTGGCATCTCCGTAGCGGATCGCAATCTTCCCCGCGAAGGATCGTACATCGGAGCCTTCTCTGAATCGGCTCCATATAAGGCTTTCTGACGGTATTTGATGGCCCTGGACGCAACACGAATCGAGACGAATATCCGGAAGTTGCGGAAGATCCTCAAGAAATCATCGAAGTTGCTGAAGCCGCAAGACGTGCATCGTCTGCGGACCCGCACCCGCCGAATGGAAGCAATCCTCACGGCAGTGGGCCTCTCATCCGACCATAGCGAGCGGCAATTGCTTCGCCGGCTCGGCCGCATACGAAAAAAGGCAGGAAAAGTAAGAGATATGGATGTGCTGACCTCCCATGCCTGCGCCATAAAAAAGATGAATGCCGGGTGCGATTGTTTGCTGCAATTAATTGAGTATCTGGGTGCGCAGCGATATCGTTTTGCTCGGAAACTCCGGCAATCGATTCAACGACACAGCCCCAAAACTCGTCGTCGGCTGAAGCGAACATCTGCTCGCCTCGAAAGAATCATCGACCATGATCAGGAAAATTCTTCCGATATGCAGACCGATCCGCACGCACAAGCCGCAGGGTTGGCTCGGAAGCTTTCAATGGACCTGGCTGCTCCTGCGATCCTGAATCGAAGCAATTTGCACTCATACCGGATCAAGATCAAGGAACTGCGTTATGTTCTTCAGACTGAGAAAGGTGATAGAGATCGGCAATTCATGGATGCGCTCGGCGAGAGCAAGGACGCAATCGGCGAATGGCACGATTGGGAACAGATGATAGCGATCGCGGCCGAGCTTCTCGATCATGAACCCGAATGTACGGTATTGACGACATTGAGAACCATCAGCCGGGAGAAATATGATCTCGCACTCTCTGTAACAAACAGGATGCGCGAACAATATGTGAAGCGAAACAATTCGGGCAAGGATCGGTCTTTCTCTCACAGTTGGTGGAGTGCCTCGCGGCTCGGGCAAAAGCCTTCGACCTTGCGACGCCTCTCGCGGAGGGGACGATCGTTGAAGCCGGCGTAGCGGGTGCGAGCCAGATGCAGGATGCGGTCGCGCATGCCTTCAGGCAAACGCGTGGCGTGCCTTGCGGAAAAAGCGTTCACACCGTAATCTGTCTGGCTGCATGACTCCTCAATTCCTCGTTCTCGGTGTGATCTGGTACATCGTCTTCCTGTTTTCCACAACGTGCCACGAAGGCGCTCATTCGCTGGTCGCGCATCTGGGCGGCGATCCCACGGCCTTCCATGGCGGCCAGGTTTCCCTGAATCCCATCCCGCACCTGCAGCGTGAGCCGATGGGCATGGTGGTCGTGCCCATCCTGTCTTACGTCTTCGCCCACTGGATGATGGGCTGGGCCAGCGCGCCGTACGATCCTGCCTGGCAGCAGCGCTATCCGCGCCGGGCCGCTTGGATGGCCCTTGCCGGCCCCGCCGCAAACTTTGTCCTGGTCATCCTTTCGGGCGTGGCTATCCGCGTGGGAATCTATCTGGGATATTTTCGCTTGCCGGAATCGGCCGGCTTCACGCACATCGCGGAAGCCTCCGTTTCCGGGAACGCGGACTTGGCCGTCACATTTCTCAGCATCCTTTTTGTGCTGAATCTCCTTCTCGGCACATTCAATCTTCTGCCGGTTCCTCCCCTCGACGGCAACACCGGCATCACCTTGTTCATGAATGAGGCCACCGCGCTTCGATTCCTGAATTGGACGCGGACCGCGGGGCTCGGCATGGCGGGCTTGCTGCTTGCCTGGGTCCTGTACGACCGTGTCTTCGGGTTTATTTTCCGGGTTTCTCTCGCTGCTCTCTATCCTGGGTCGCACTGGGGTTGACCCGTCATCCCCCTGTCGACCGGGTGTTCTGGTTCACAACGGCACATCTGTGGCGAAACCGCCGACTCCAGGCTTCCGGTTAGTCCTCTCGCCTCGCTAATCGCTTCGGTTCCAACGGTGGGAAAAGGCTGCCTTGGCAAGGTTTGTGCATTCATCGTGGCTGGGAGCGAACATGGATTTTCATATGCAGCGGACGAGGAACTATCGTGTGGAGGTATCCGGCTGGGATGTCGCGGGAAATTTTTTTGTCGAAACGGCCACCCTTGGGTGGGACCAGAACGCGCAAAAAGAAATCAGCCTGCGATCCCCGCTTCGCGAAGGATGCATCGTCTTTGTCCGTCTGCTTGACCCGGCCTCGATCGTTCCCAATTTGTCGATCGCCTATCAGGCGGTCAACGTCCGGTTCCGGGCCTCCGATAGCCATACCCGTGTTTGCTTGCAGCAGTTGCAGCCAAGGCCGCCCTTCAGGGAAAGGGCCAAAGATCTATGCGGTTCGGCGGTGAAAGTCGCTTGATTCGCGAATCGACGAAAGCATCCGTGCTTTCCTGAGTCCCCATGGTTCCGAAAGCGCTTGAGGCAGTCCCGTTCGTCCCCCTTTGGGACCGCGATGCCACATCGGAACGCGGCGACAAATGAACAGAACAACATTCTGTGCCAACGGCCGCCCGGTGTGTTTGCCCTGCGTCACGCACGGTCCGTCAACGCCAACAATTCACGCACGTTAGGCGGGGCATCCGATTTCGTTCGACAAGTTTCGGCTTCCTCGCCAGCTTTTTTGGAGTGATGGCGCCGTCTGGCAGAGTCCTTGCCTAAGCATGTCCATGGTTTCGACGCCAACGCTAACATCCGCCATTCCTATTGCGCGAAAGAATCTCCCGATTTGCGTTTTGGACGACGAACCCGATCAAGTTGAGCTTTTTACGCACAACCTCGTCCGCGCAGGCTTTCCCATCATCGGAACCACGGACCCGCAAGAGGTGCTTCATCGCATCCGCATGGGAGAATGCCGTGTGGTCCTCGCCGATTTCGATATGCCCGCCATGGATGGGCTCACGTTTCTCGAAAAGACCCTGCAATACGATCCGGGCACCTACGTCCTTTTCGTCACGGGATATTATTCGGTCGATTCCGCGATCGAGGCCATCAAGCGCGGCGCCTACGACTATCTGTGCAAGCCTCTCGATTACCCGCGTCTTGAAAAGACGCTCGACGAACTGGCCATCATTTTTACGCAGCGTTCGGAAATTCGTGGCCTCGAAGAGCGGCTTTTCAAAAACTCCCAATTCCAGGGCATCGTGGGGAGAAGCCCCGCTATGCTCGAGGTGTACGATCTTGCCCGCAAGGTCGCGCGGCACTATACCAACGTCTTGATCACCGGCCCCACCGGAGCTGGCAAAGAACTGGTCGCGCGCGCCCTGCACGAATTGAGTCCCGTGGGGCAACAGCGTTTCGCCGTGTGCAACTGTTCCGCGCTCGTCGATACCTTGCTCGAAAGCCAGTTGTTCGGCCACATCCGCGGCTCTTTCACCGGCGCCACCGACACCCGCGTCGGCCTGTTCGAATACGCCAATGGCGGCACCGTTTTCCTCGACGAAGTCGGCGAAACATCCCTGCAGATGCAAGCCAAGCTCCTGCGAGTCATCCAGAACCGCGAAATCCAGCGCGTCGGCTCTCCCGAAATGCGCAAAGTCGACGTGCGCCTCATCGCGGCCACCAATCGCGACCTGCGCTCCGAGGTTCTGGCCGGCCGCTTTCGCGAGGATCTTTTTTATCGCCTGGATACCATCGAAATCCGCGTTCCCGGGCTCAGCGAACGCCCAGAAGACATTCCCACCCTCGTGCAGCATTTCTTGAAGAAGTACAGCCAGGCATATGGAAAGCCTTTTCAGGGGCTTTCCCGCCGCGCGCAAATCGCCTTGCTGCAGCACGATTGGCCCGGCAACGTTCGCGAACTTGAGAACGTCATTTCCAGCGCCGCCATCACCGCCACCGCCGATTTCATCGACGTTTGCGATCTGCCCGCGCACCTGCAAAAGCCGCAGCGCCGCGCCATTGCGCCGGAAGAGAATTGGAGGCCGCTCCCGCTCGATGAAATCCGCAGCATCCACATCCAGCGCGTGCTCGATCTCTGCCACGGCAACCGCGTCCGCGCCGCCCAGACTCTCCATATTGGCCGCACCAGTCTGTATCGCTTTCTGAAGCGCGGCAGCAAGCGCGCCGCGGCCAATACCGCCGCCTAGCGATTCGCATCCTTTTCAGCCCGCGTATTGTTTTATCTCGCACCGCTTCCGCCCGCTCATTCATTATTCTGAATCCGTATTCCGCATTATTTCAGGGTAACGCCTGGGAAGGAATCGCCGAATGGATCGGCCGTGGAAACGAGCTGATTTTATGCGAAGCGGCGAAAGTCGCCGCATGCCTGGAACCGAATGGGAGTCAAAAACAGCCCAATGGCACTGGACTGGCGAGGGATGGAAGTCAACGGCGCGTGGTTTGCTCGCTTGAGCCGAACCACGCACCGTTTCTCGGAGGGAAAACCCTTCTTCGCCTATGCCGCTAATCGCGCAGGGCGGAATCTTCGGTCTTTTTCAGATTTCAGATTGTTTTTCGAATCAGAAGCCGCCGGACTGATACACCGCATTGTGCAGCAGCGATGCGGGCACCGACACGTTCGAGTCCAGGCGAACCATCAGGCCCGTTTGCGCCGGCAACTCCACATCCTTGCCTTTCTTGGCAACCACGTAGGCGGAGCCGCCGATCAGGCCGAACACCGTGCCGCGCAGAACGCGGCTGAAGACAAGTCCGGCCATGGAACCTCCGGCCGTGCCGATGGCCACGTCTTCCACGTCGGTCTTCACGTCGTGCTTCTGCTCGATCACTTCGCCCTCGACTGTCGTCAAGTCTTTCCGCGTCTTCGCCATATCCGCTCCCGGAGCGTAGATCGATAGAATGCTCATGCGCGCGGGAAAGATGCGGCTCTCCACCTCGATCGAGTTGAACATCAGGTTCATGGACGCTCCTCCGCGAAACATCGAGAAGAGGCGCGGGTGGCTGACGCTGGTCACGGTGCCGTGTACCTTGGCGCCGGCGGGAAGAAGGATCCGGTTGCCGGCGAACACTGGCTCCGCCACCACCGCCGTGAATGGATCGCCGTCATGAGCGGCGGTTGTGCTCAAGCCGTTTTGCAGCATCAGGCGCACCTGCGTGCCGGGAATGATTTGGGTCGACTGGGCGTGAACCGCCGGGGTGGCCGTCAAGATGAATAGCGCCGCGGCGCAAAAAGTAATGAGATTTTTCATTCAATCCTCCTGATTTCTGCGCGGAAACTTGCATCGTTCCGCGGTGAAATGATGAAACCCGATGCGAAAGCGGCTTTAGCACGTTCGCGAGGGGAAATTTGCGGGGCAAGGGCTGCGGGATGCACCCGAGCAATGCTCCGGATGCCCCCGTGTCGTGGGGGATTGCCGCTGGCGCAGCGGTACGGGTGCGAAGGAAGCACCCACGGGATAAGATACTCCATCCGCGCAATTCGTTGCGCGAAAAATCTAGCGCGGCAGTTCCTAATTGCTATCCCCGGGAACCTGGAAAGTGGCCGGGGCCCCAAAAAAAGAAGCGCGCCACGGAGGGTTCCCGGCTGGCGCGCTTCGATAGTTCGAGATGGGGGACTTGGCGAGGATGCCAGATTTTAGCGGCTCGGACGCCCTTTGGCCGCCGACGCGGCCATCGACGCGGCCTTTTCCGGCTCCGCCGCCGGTTTCTTGGCGTCCTCATGGGAATTGTTGGAATTGGTCGCAAGGCCCAGCGCCTTGCGTAGTTCGTGGTCGATCTTCCCGCGAATGTCGGCGTTCTCCTTCAGGAATAAACGAGCGTTTTCGCGGCCTTGTCCCAGCCGCTCGCCCTTGTAGGAGATCCACGTGCCCGATTTTTCCAGCACGTTCTTCATCACACCCATGTCGAGCAGGTCGCCTTCGCGCGACACGCCTTCGCCGTAGATAATGTCGAACTCCGCCTCGCGGAACGGCGCGGCCACTTTGTTCTTCACCACTTTTGCGCGCGTGCGCGACCCCACCACGCGGTCGCCTTCCTTGATCGACTGAATGCGCCGGATATCCACGCGGATTGAGGAATAGAATTTCAGCGCCCTCCCGCCAGTGGTCGTCTCGGGATTGCCGAACATCACGCCGATCTTTTCGCGGATCTGGTTGATGAAGATCAGGCACGTTTTCGATTTGGAGACGATGCCCGTCAGCTTGCGCAGGGCCTGCGACATCAGCCGCGCCTGCAACCCCATCTGCGGATCGCCCATCTCGCCTTCGAGTTCCGCCTTGGGCACCAGTGCCGCCACCGAATCCACCACCACCACGTCCACGGCGTTCGAGCGAATCAGCGCTTCGGCGATTTCGAGCGCCTGCTCGCCGTTGTCCGGCTGCGACACCAGCAGGTTGTCCACATCCACGCCCAGCTTGCGCGCGTACACCGGATCGAGCGCGTGTTCCGCGTCGATGAATGCCGCCTGCCCGCCCAGCTTCTGCGCCTCGGCGATCACGTGCAGCGTCAGCGTGGTTTTGCCGCCCGATTCCGGGCCGTACACCTCGATTACGCGGCCGCGCGGAAATCCGCCGATGCCCAGGGCCGCGTCGATGGAAATCGATCCCGTGGGAATTACGCTCACCGGGACGAGCACGTCTCGGTTTCCCAGGCGCATGATCGAGCCCTTGCCGTGCTGCTTTTCAATTTGCGCGATTGCCAGATCCAGATTTTTGGTTTTTTCGTCGTTCACAGTGCCACCTCGATTGGGCGTTTTTCGTTTAGATCCCGCCGCGGCGGGCGGCCCGATTCTACCAGAGAGCAATGCGGCCGGCCCCGGCATTTCCGAAAGCGCATCCTACCACAAGGCGAATATAAGGCGAAAGTTATTTTTCGCTCATCGCCCCGGCTGCGCTGCCTTTCTAATACTTGTAAAATCCCTGGCCCGTTTTCCTGCCCAGCCATCCCGCCGCCACGTATTTCCTCAGCAGCGGGCAGGCTCGGTATTTCGAATCGCCGAAGCCCTGCAACAGCACGTCGAGGATGTCCACGCACACGTCCAGCCCGATGAAATCGGCCAGTTCGAGCGGCCCCATGGGATGGTTCATGCCCGTTTTCATCACCGCGTCCACGGCCTCGGGCGTGGCCACGCCTTCCATCACCGCGAACGCCGCCTCGTTGATTAAGGGCATCAATATGCGGTTGGAGACGAATCCCGGCGAGTCGTTCACCGCCACGGGTTTTTTCCCCAGCTTTTCGCACAGCGACATCGTTGCCCGGAATGTCTCCGCGCTCGTCGCCAGCCCGCGGATCACCTCCACCAGCGCCATCACCGGCACGGGATTCATGAAGTGCATGCCGATAAATCTGTCGGCGCGGCTCGTCTGCGCGGCAAGCCGCGTGATCGAAATCGAGGAAGTATTGCTCGCGAGAATCGCCTCGGGCCGCAGCACAGCGTCCGCGTCTTTCAGCACGCGCAGCTTCACTTCAAGCTGTTCCGGCGCCGCTTCCACCACGAAATCCGCCTCGGCCAGCTCGCGCACGTCGAGCGCCGTACGAATCCGACCGAGCGCTGCAGCTTTCTCCGCCTCGCTGATTTTCCCCTTCTTCGCTTCGCGGCCTAGATTTGTTGCGATCGTTTCCATCCCGCGGTCGAGGAATCGCTGCTCGACGTCCCGCAGGATCACGCCGTAGCCCGCGCGCGCGAACACGTGCGCGATCCCGTTGCCCATCGTTCCCGCACCCAGCACCCCGATTGTTTTGATCTCGCCCATCTCCCTATGTGTCGGAGGCAACGGTCCGGCTATCGCTCGACGGCCAGCGCCACGGCGTTTCCTCCGCCGAGGCACAGCGCGGCGATTCCGCGCTTCAAGTTGCGCCGCTGCAATTCGTAAAGCAGCGTCACCAGAATGCGCGCGCCCGACGCTCCAATCGGATGCCCCAGCGCCACCGCGCCGCCATTCACGTTCACCTTTTCAGGGTTGAGCTCCAGCACTCGCGTCACGGCGATCGCGGCCACGGCAAACGCCTCGTTCAACTCGTACAGATCGACATCCTTGTCGCGGTCCCAGCCCGTTTTCGCCAGCAGTTTTTCGACAGCCTCCACCGGCGCCATCATCACCCACTTCGGCTCGACGCCGCTTACCGCCTGCGCCACGATGCGCGCCATCGGCGTTTTCCCCATTCGTGCCGCGTTGCGCTCGCTTGTCACCACCACCGCCGCGGCGCCGTCATTCGTGCCCGGCGCGTTTCCGGCGGTCACCGTGCCGTCTTTTTTGAAGGCGGCCCGGAGCTTTCCGAGCGCTTCGAGCGAAGCGTCCTCGCGCGGCGATTCGTCCGTCTTGATCGTCACCGGATCGCCCTTCTTCTGCGGAACCTCGATAGGCAGAATCTGCTCGCTCACGAAGCACGATTTCGTCGCGCGCGCCGCCCGGCGATGGCTTTCGAGCGCGTACTGATCCTGCTCTTCACGAGAAATTTTATATTTCTCCGCCACCAGCTCCGCGGTCATGCCCATGTGAAAATTTTCGTGCGCGTCCCACAACCCGTCGACGATCATGGAATCGAAAATTTCCTGGTTCCCGATGCGGTAGCCGGTCCGCGCGCCTTTCAACAAATAAGGACAATTCGACATGGACTCCATGCCGCCCGCTATCACGATTTCCGATTCGCCGAGCGTCACGCCCTGCGCCGCCAGCCCGATCGCTTTCAGTCCCGAGCCGCACACTTTGTTGATGGTCATCGCCGCCACGCGCGAATCGAGTCCGCCGCTCAAGGCCGCCTGCCGCGCGGGATTCTGCCCCAGCCCCGCCTGCACCACGTTGCCCAGAATCGCCTCGTCCACCCGCTTCGGATCGATCTCCGCGCGGCGCGCGGATTCGGCAACCACTCTCGCGCCCAGTTCGGTCGCGCCGAGCGGCGAAAGGCCGCCCATGAATTTTCCGATCGGTGTGCGGACGGCGCTCAAAATCACGGCTTGTTCCATGGTGGGCCTCCTACCGGACGACAATTCAGTTTCCTGTTTCCGCTTCCTTCGCGGCAGCTTCAAGAGCGTCGCCGCTCAGGCACACGGGCTTCCACTCATCCATGAACGCTGCGCCCAGCTTTTTGTAGAAATCGATCGCCGCGGTGTTCCAGTCGAGCACTTCCCAGCGCATGCGGACGTAGCCCTCTTTCCGCGCGATTCCGGCGACATGCGCGAGCAGCGCCTTGCCGATGTTCTGCCTGCGAAACTCCGGACGCACAAAAATATCCTCCAGGAACAGTCCCGCGCGTCCCTGAAACGTGGAATAAAACTCGAAATATACGGCGTAGCCCGCCATTTGGCCGTCGCACTCGGCGATCACCGCGCGAAATTGTCGGCTGTCGCCGAATCCGTCGCGAAGAAGATCCTCTTCGGTCACGATAACTTCCTGGCTGAGATGCTCATACTCGGCCAGTTCGCGGATCATAGCTACGAGCAGCGGGGCATCGCCAGCCTTGGCAGGGCGAATGGACACCATCGACAGGCTCCCAGATGCAATCGTTATGTGCCGCCATTATAGGTCAGTGCGGCGATGTTGTCGCTGAGTGTGGCGGTGTTGTCGCTCAGTCTGGCGATGTTGTCGCCGCCACGCGAGTCTTTCGGCCCTGCTCTCCTGCTCCGAAAACGCGCCGGCCGCAAACGCTATTCGTTTCCTTTCAGGGCGTGCGTGCCGTGCGTGACGGCTCCGCCGGCGCGCAGCGCTGCCGCAACCATCACCGCCTCGGAAATCTCCTGATCCGTGGCGCCCGTCTCTCGCGCCTTGACCGCGTGGATTTCGATGCAGTAGGGGCACTGCGTGGTGAATGCCACGGCCAGCGCCATCAGCTCCTTGTACTTGCGCGGAATTGCGCCCTCGGACATGGCCGCCTTGTCGAACGCCGAAAACGCTTTCATGGCTTCCGGCGCGTTGGCCTCCAGGGTCTGGAGCTTGCGAAGATTCTTCATGTCGTACATGGCGCACCTCTCGTGTTTTAGGATGATTGCCGCTGCTGCCGTCGGGAATCCACGCATCCGACTCCGTGCTTCACGCGCGGAGCCGGATGCGTTTAATCTTTCGGTCCGCTACTTGCCGATTTCCAACAACTCGAAGGTGCTGGGAACCGGACGCGGCCGCGGATGCGGGTCCTTCGCGGTGGGAGGCACGGGAGTGTTCTCCGCGGTGCCGATTGTGTAGATGCGATGAGTATTCGGATCGAGCGCGATTGTACGCGCGCCGTAGATGGTCTCGACATTGGCGACAAGCGTGTATTTGTCGGGCGAATCCTGGTGGAAGACCTTCGTCACGCCGGTCTTGCCGTTGCCGCTGTCGCGGCAGGTGACGTACACCATGCCGACAGCCGGGTCGTAGGCGGAGCCATCGGCTCCAATGCCGATGGGTTCGGTGGCAACGATTTTGCCGTCATCCGCGCTCATCACCACCAGCAATGGAGTGTCGCCTTGGCAGGCGATGAATAGCCGGCGGTGAGCGGTGTCCATCGAGAGGCCAACGGGACGCTGGCAAGGGACGGCCGTCCAGCGATTCTTGATGGCCAGAGTTCTTGCATCGTATTCGAGCATCTGGCTCTTATCGCTGATGTTCACGAAGTTGTTCCCTCTGCCATCGGCAACCGACGCCTCAGGATCTCCATGGAGAGCGAGGGTGCCGACGATCCGGGCCGTCTTCGCGTCCACGACGGTAATGTTGTTGCCGTCCCCGTTCCCTACGTAAACGCGTTTGGTCATCGGATCGTAATGCAGCGAATCGGTGTCAACGCCGGTGGACTTGAGCTCGGAGGTCACTTTCAAGGTTTTCAGGTCGAAAACATAGATCGTGCCCTCGTCTTCCGACTTATTGCCGGTAATAAAGCCGCGGTTGAATTCAGGCGCCACGGCGACGCCATGGATTTCGTTGAGGCCGGGGATGTCGCCGATCACCTTGCCGCTCTCTTGGTCCACCACCATCACGTGGGTGCTGCGCGGGATGTAGATGCGCTTCGCGGCCGGGTCGACGGTCACGTAGTCCCATCGGCCTTCGCCTCCCAGATGAAAGGTGCGGAGCACCCGGTAGCCTGAATCTTGCGGTGCGCCGGGAGATACGGCAGGGAAAAGCATCACAAATGTGAGCGCCAGAATGCTGAGCCAACCAAAGGCCGGAAGAAGCCTGTGTCGTGACATGAGAGCCTCCTGATTAAGGTTTGTGCCCTTTCGATGAGGGCAAGTCTGCTTTTCGAACATTTTCATTCCAGATGATCTCTCTGTGGATCCATCGTGCATGTGAAATTTCCGGCTTTGAGCGAATCGTCTGGCCCAGGTTAACATACGAGCGGCGAAGCGTCTTTGCTGTCGAAATATGGACAATCACTTGCGAATAGACGACCGGCGGTTGACCCAACCGTGGCGACCGTTTTCCGCGCCTTGCCCGCGTGGATTTCGATACAGTAGGGGCGCTGCGTGGTGAATGCCGCGGCCAGCTTCATAGGCTCCTTATATTTGCGCGGAATCGCGTCGCCGGACATGGCCGCCTTGTCGAACGCCGAAAACGCCTTCATGGCTTCCGGCGCGTTGGTCTCTAGGGTCTTAAGCTTGCGAAGGTTCTTCACATCTTACATGTCGTACATGGCGCATCTCTTTTTTAGAATAGCCGCTGTTGTTGTCGGAATCCGCCGTGGAAGAAAAGCCGATCTTACCGTTTGCCCCGCCTTGAGTCCAGCGAGACGCAACTCGGCGCTGGTCAGTCCCCGATTGCCCCGTTTAGCAGGAGCATCCTGCTAAGGAGTTGCCACCCGGAGCGGTGTACAGTTCCGAGCACGGATGGCAGCAGGAGAAACCGCATGCGATTCGGATGAGGTTTCACACAGATCGCTAATTGGTAATTTTCCGCTGACATCGGATCAGTTTCTGCTTATTGTCCAAGTAGCCTAATTGTCGAGAACGGCACCCGCGGTAGCCGGCTAACTCCTGGTCAGTCGAATTATGAAAACTGAGCGCTGCGCGAGTTAGCATCGAGCGTTTTGATTGGCCTCGTCGGAAGATCCCCTCAATCCTGGATGGGTAAAATGTGCGATCAGCTGTATCATGCGGGGTACGTGTAATGAAATGACTAGCATCGCACTCGGCCATTGAATGACCGTCTTTGCGGTCAGTGGCAGTATTCCCTTTTTTCTTAGTTGAATGCGAGCCTGAGAGGTCCGTGATGTTGATCCGCGAAATCGCGGGACAGGACAGCCTCAAGCGGTTGGCCCATATGCGTCTCGGCAGATTGGCCTGTGCCCAAGGCGCTCAACCTTATGTCGCCCCTTTTTATTTTGTTTACGACAGTGATTACCTATACAGCTTTTCAACGGTCGGGCAACGAATCAACTGGATGCGCGCGAATCCGCTCGTCTGTGTCGAGACGGACGAGGTGGTGAGTTTGGAGGAATGGGTAAGCATCATTATCTTTGGCCGCTACGAGGAGCTGCCAAACACCCCGGAATGGGAAACTGCTCGCGAACGGGCGCACCAACTGCTCCAGAAAAGACCCACATGGTGGGAACCTGCGTATGCGAAAACGATCGTCCAAGGCGCCGAACGGCCACTGGTCCCCGTTTACTTCCGTATTTACATTGATCAGATCACGGGCCACCAGGCATCTCCTGGGCCCGCCTGACCATTTTCATCCGGACGGATAGTTGAATTACCGGAAACTGCGCCGGTTCGCGTCACGCGTCTTGATCGACCTGATCGAAAGAGTCACCACGACATCTCCTATCCGCGCGTTCGGTCGGCCAGCCGTGACAAGAACAAGGGCAAACATGGGATTAGCTGCCCCGCTCGAAATCTTGACGCAGTAGCACTTCCTTGGCTCTGACCTGCAGGTTGGGAACAAGCCGTCGAAAAAGCAACGTGGCCGCAATTCCCCCCGCAAATTGAGCTAGCATGAACCAGGGGACATCTGCGGGACGGATGCCCGCGAACGTGTCGCTAAGACATCGCGCAATCGTGACGGCGGGATTGGCAAAAGAGGTCGATGAAGTGAACCAATACGCGGACGTGATGTAGGCTCCCACCGCGAAGGGGATAGCGTCGGAACGCAATCGGGAGCAGCCCCAAATCACGCATAACAAACCGAACGTCGCGACGAATTCGCTGAAGACCTGTGCCGCCCCGCCGTGATTGTGATGTGACAGCGAGACGAGCGGCAGGCCGAACATGATGTGAGCTGCGATCGCGCCGATAATCCCTCCGAAAATCTGGGTGCCGATGTATGCCGGAGTTTCCCGCCAGGGAATGCCGCCTTCTAGCGCGTCCGCCGTCGTGACTACCGGGTTGAAATGAGCGCCCGATATTGGACCAAAGGTGAAAATCAAAGCCACCAAAGCGGCGCCTGTTGCGATTGTGTTGACAAGAAGGGTGAAAGCGACGTTACCGTTGGAAAGCCGGTTGCCCATGATCCCTGAGCCAACCACGGCGGCGACGAGAAATGCAGTGCCGAGGAATTCGGCTGAAAATCGCTGGGGTAGACTGGCTCTCATTGCCGGCCGATGCGGTCAATTTCCTTCTGGATCGCAAGTTTTTCGAGGCTGGAGAGAGGGAGGCATAGAAATAAGCCAATTCTGCGGTCGAGAATCGTGAACGCGTCACGGAAAGCGCGCTCGATTTGTTCGGGTGTTCCTGCCGCGGCACTTGGGTCCGGGATGCCCCAATGTGCGGTCATGGGCTGGCCCGGCCAAACAGGACATGCTTCCTTTGCGGCATTATCGCAAACGGTGAATACGAAGTGCATTTTCGGTGCGCCGGGAGCGGCAAATTCGTCCCAGCTCTTGCTGCGCAAACCATCGATGGGCAACCGAGCGGTTTGTAGCTGTTTCAATACTTCGGGGTGAACTATCCCGGTTGGATGGCTTCCCGCGCTATACGCAGTGAAATTGGGTTTGCCTTTCCGGTTGAGAATCGCCTCGGCCATGATGGAGCGCGCGGAATTTCCGGTGCATAGAAAGAGAACGTTGTAGCGTTCCGGCATCTTGTTTCACCCTTCAAGGGATTCGTTCGGCGAGCGGCGGCCGGCGCGCTGGCCCGCGGCAAGCTTTATCCTTGTGAATAAAGTGGTTTTACCGCACGGATAAATGCGCTCATGAACTTGCCGTCCACCTCGGCGGCCAGAGCGTCTGCATCAATCCCTTCGCCTGCCAGAAATTCCTTGGCATCCTCCACGCGATAAATGCGGGTCGGTTCCACCTCAACGTGTTCAAATCCGGCATCTGCCAACTTACTGCGGTACTCCTTTTCTTCGAGCGCTCCCGCGATGCAGCCTACCCACAGCAGAACGCTTTTGCGGATCTCAGGCTGCATTTCGCCGCGAGTCACAACGTCGGAAACGGCTAGGCGGCCTCCGGGTTTCAGTACGCGAAAGGCTTCCCTAAGCACGCGGTCTTTGTCCGCCGAGAGATTGATTACACAGTTCGAGATGATGACATCCACTGACCGATCGGGCAGCGGTATGTTCTCGATTTCCCCCTTTAGAAATTCGGCGTTTTCGGCTCCAGCCTTCTTCTTGTTCTCGTTCGCCAGGGCCAGCATTTCGTCCGTCATGTCGAGACCGTACGCCTTGCCGCCAGGGCCAACCCGTCGAGCTGAAAGCAGCACGTCGATACCGCCTCCGGAGCCCAGATCGAGGACAACTTCCCCGGGATTCAGTTTCGCCAATGCGGTCGGGTTCCCGCACCCCAGTGAAGCGAGCATGGCCTCCGTGGGGATTTGATCCGCCTGGGAATCGTCGTAGAGATTGGACGTAATGGGGTCGCAACCCGAGCCTAGGGCTGCGGAGGCTCCGCAACAAGAACTTCCGCCGCTGTACACGCGCAAGGCCGCCTGCCCATATTTTTCTTTGACGACGTCTTTTATGTCCGTGTCTTTCATGCCGGATTCTCCTATTTGCATAACGAAACGATGTCTTGCGGTTTTAGAGCCTTATTTCTCGTGCAGCATTCGGCGTAGAGGAATTGCAGCAGCTTCTGCAGGGTATCCGCGTTTGCCATGTAGCGCAAAAAAGTGCTTTCGCGGCGCACGAGCACAAGCTCTTCGTTTTTGAGCTTGTCTAGATGGTGAGACAGAGTCGAGTTCGGAATATCCAGCTCACTCTGAATGTCGCCAACCACAAGTCCGTCCGGATGTGCCGACAGCAACAGCTGCATGATCCGAAGCCTGGGTTCAGTTCCGAGCGCGGAGAACATATCCGCGCACTTGGCCACCTGTTCTGCGTTCTTCTTATGGGGAGGGATCATACTATTTCCATTATCGCGGAAATACGGATATTGTCAAGCGTCTCGAAATTGCCGTGGATTCCTGTGTGCGCCGCGCCTTGCGGCCTTGCGCTAAGCCCCGGTGAGTTGGTTTATCGGAAACGGAGCACTGCGCCGGTTCGCGTCAAGCATTTCGGTCGACCTTGCCGGAAGATTCCACTCACCGCGACATCCCCTGTCCGCGCGTTCTGTAATCCGCTATTATTAGGAATTTAGCCTGTATCGATTTCCAGGCCGAAGAAGGAAAGAATCGCGAGACCATGGCGAGCTGGGCCAGGACGCACATGCAAAAAATAGCTCCTATCAAGAAATTAATGGCGGCGAACCGCAGCGAAATTGCCATCCGCATTCTGCGCGCCGCCAACGAACTCGGTCTGCGCACGGTCGGCATTTACTCGCAGGAGGACCGCCTCAGCCTCCATCGCTTCAAAGCTGACGAGGCGTATCAGGTCGGCGCGGGCAAAGGGCCTGTGGAGGCGTATCTTGATATTGCCGCCATCGTGGATCTGGCGCGCGAGCGAAACGTCGACGCCATCCATCCCGGCTACGGTTTTCTCTCCGAGAATCCGGCGCTGGCCCGCGCCTGCCGCGAGGCCGGCATCATCTTCATCGGTCCCACCCCCGAATTGCTGGAGCTGCTGGGCGATAAGACCGCCGCGCGCAGGCTCGCCGCTTCGGCGGGCGTGCCCATCCTGCCGGGAACCGAAGAAGCGGTCCAGTCCGAGCACAAAGCCCTGGAGATCGCGCGCAAAATCGGCTTTCCGCTGATTATCAAGGCTGCCATGGGCGGCGGCGGGCGCGGCATGCGCGTCGTGCATCAGGAATCGCAGCTTGAGGAGCGTCTCGAAGAGGCGCGCGGCGAGGCGCTCGCGTCTTTTGGCGACGCTTCCGTCTTCCTCGAAAAATTCCTTCCCCGCGCGCGGCATCTCGAAGTCCAGATTCTCGCCGACCAGCACGGCAACATCCTGCATCTGCGGGAACGCGATTGCTCGGTGCAGCGCCGCCATCAGAAAGTCGTCGAAGTCGCTCCCGCTGAAAATCTAGCGCCGGAGATTCGCAACCAGCTCTGCGAGGCTGCGGTCAGCATTGCCCGCGCGGCGGGCTATCGCAACGCCGGCACCGTCGAATTTCTGCTCGACGTGGACACGGGCAATCTGTATTTCATCGAAGTCAATCCGCGCATCCAGGTGGAGCACACCGTCACTGAAATGGTCACCGGCATCGACCTGGTGCGCGCGCAGATTCTCATCGCCGAGGGCCACAAGCTGCACGAGGCGCCTCTGTCGCTGCCCATGCAAGACGAACTTCGCCTGAATGGCGCGGCGCTCCAGTGCCGTGTCACCACCGAAGACCCCGAAAATCAGTTTGCGCCCGATTACGGCAAGCTCACCACCTATCGTTCGCCCGCGGGTTTTGGAATCCGCCTCGATGGCGGCACAGCCTATGCCGGGGCGCGCCTCGCGCCATTCTACGATTCGCTTCTGGTGAAGGTCACCGCCTGGGACAATTCGCTGCCGGGCGCCTGCCGCCGCATGGACCGCGCCTTGCGCGAGTTTCGCATTCGCGGCGTGAAGACGAACATTCCGTTTCTCGAAAACGTGGTGAACCATCCCCGGTTTCAGGCCGGGCAGGTGACCACGTCGTTTCTCGACGATTCGCCCGAACTGTTTCGCTTTCCCGCGCGCGGCGACCGCGCCACCAAGCTGCTTTCCTATCTCGGCGACGTGATCCTCAACGGGAACCCCGAACTGAAGGGCAAGAAAGTCCCCGGCATTCTTGAGCCTCCGCCCATTCCGCATGCACCCGCAGGCACGCCGCCCGACGGCACCCGCCAACTGCTCCAGAAACTGGGCCCGCGCGGCTTGGCCGATTGGGCGCGCAGTCAGAAGCGGTTGCTGATCACCGACACAACTTTTCGTGACGCGCATCAGTCGTTGCTCGCCACGCGCGTGCGCACGCACGACCTGCTTTTGCCCGCGCCCGCCGTGGCTCATCGCCTGGCGAACCTGTTCAGCCTGGAAATGTGGGGCGGCGCAACCTTCGACACGGCGATGCGCTTTCTCCACGAAGATCCCTGGCAGCGGCTGCGGGAGTTGCGCGCGCGCGTGCCGAATATCTGCTTTCAGATGCTGCTGCGCGGAGCGAACGCGGTCGGCTACACGTCGTATCCCGACAACGTCATCGTCGAATTCGTGCGCGAGGCGCACGCGCAGGGTATCGACATTTTCCGCATCTTCGACTCGCTCAATTCGATCGACAACATGCGCGTCGCGATCGACGCGGTGCTGGAAACGGGCGCGGTCTGCGAACCCGCGGTCTGCTACACCGGCGATTTGCTCGATCCCGGCCGGCCCAAGTATTCGCTGAAGTATTACGTCGATCTGGCGAAGAAGCTCGAAAAGCTGGGTGCGCATTTTCTGGGCATCAAGGACATGGCGGGCCTCTGCAAGCCCTACGCCGCGTTTCATCTCGTGAAGGCGCTGCGGCAGGAAGTCGGCATCCCCATTCATTTTCATACACACGATACGAGCGGCCTGAGCGCGGCGTCGGTGCTGAAGGCTTCGGAAGCGGGCGTTACCGTGGCGGATGCGGCGATCGCCGCGATGAGCGGCGGCACGAGCCAGCCGAATTTGAATTCCATCGCGGAATCGCTGCGCCACACGCCGCGAGACACGAAGCTCGACGTGGAAGCGCTCAACGAGTGCTCCGATTATTGGGAAGTGGCGCGAACGTACTACGAGCCGTTCGATTCCGGGCCGCGCGCGGGCTCCGCGCGCCTCTACCAGCACGAAATTCCGGGCGGCCAGTTCACGAATCTCCGCGAACAGGCCGCTTCGATGGGCCTCGGCCATCGCTGGCGCGAGGTGGAGCGCACCTACGCCGAAGTCAACCGGCTTTTCGGCGACATCGTGAAGGTGACGCCGTCGAGCAAGGTGGTGGGCGACATGACTCTTTTCCTAATGTCGCGGGAAATGCGCGCCGCGGATATTTTGAAGCTCGGCGTGGACCACGATCTCGCGCTGCCAAACTCCGTGGTGGAAATGTTCAAGGGAGCGCTCGGCGTTCCTCCCGGCGGCTGGCCGACAAAATTGCAGGCCATCGTTCTTCGCGGAGCGAAGCCGGACCGCGGGCGTCCCGGCGCGCTGCTCGATCCGGTCGATTTTCCGGCGGCCAGGCAATCGCTCGAAAAAAAAGTGGGCCGCTCGGTCGGCCACGACGATCTGCTCAGCTCGCTTCTGTATCCCGAAGTCTTCCAGAAATTCGAAGGCCTTCGCAAAATCTACTCCGACGTGAGCGTGCTGCCCACTCCGGCATTTCTTTATGGATTGCGCCCGGAAGAAGAAATCACCGTGGACATCGAAGCGGGCAAAACGCTGATCCTCCGCTTCCTGACAATTGGAGAGGCCCATTCCGACGGAACCCGCACGCTGTTTTTCGAACTGAACGGCCAGCCGCGCGAAATTCGCGTGCGCGACCGCGCGCTGAAAATCGCCGCGAGGACACACCCGAAAGCCGATCCCGCCGACCCCGGCCAGGTTCCCGCGCCCGCCTCGGGAGTGGTGACGGGAATTACGGTGCAGGTGAATCAGGCCGTGCAGCGCGGGGAAAAGCTGATGACGCTCGAAGCGATGAAGATGCAGTCGAATATTTATGCGCCGCTGGCGGGCCGCATTACCAGGATTCTCGTCGCCGCAAACCAGAGCGTGGAAGCGAAAGACCTGCTGCTGACCATTTCACCGGGCACTTGAAGCGTCCGGCGCTTTTAGCGGTTTTACCTCTCTTAACCCCCTCTAAAATGCCAAAAATGGACGGAAATGCGCCGTAAGCCGGGCTTATACGACCAAATTTGGACGGTTTTTACGGATGCCCGTCGTTTTTGCGGCGAGCTGGCCGGTATAGATGGCCATTCCCACGGCGGCCTGCATTCCGATTTTTTCGAGGGCGCGCACTTCGCGCATGGTGCGGATTCCGCCGGCGGCGGTGACCGGAAATTTCGTCACGCGGCGCAGCTTGCGGAACCAGGCGATATCGGTGCCCTGCATGGTGCCTTCGTTGTCGACGAAAGTGGAAAGAAATTCGGAGCAGTAGGGCTCGAGTTCCGGAATCACATCCTCGGGTCGCAGCTTCAGCCGTTCCCGCCAGCCGCGCACGACGATGCGGCCGCCGTGGGTATCGAGGGCGACGATGACGCGCTTGCGTCCGACGCGGGAAGCGAACTCCCGCAGAAAAGCGTGCGACACTTTGCCGTCCTCGAAAGCGGCGCTGCCCACGATGATTTTCTCCGCGCCCCACGACAGAATTCGTTCGGCGCGAGCCGCCGAGCGGATACCGCCTCCCACGCGCACTTTCATTTTGGCACGGCCGCAAAGCCGCTTGATCCAGCGCGAGTTCGTTCCTTTGCGCATGGCGGCATCGAGGTCGATCACGTGCAGGATGGGATAGTCGCGGAAGCGGTCGAGCAATCCAAGCACGTCGTCGACCGAAAGCGCGAGGCGTCGGCCGCGCACGAGCTGCACCGCTTTTCCGCCTTGCAAATCGATGCAGGGAATAATCATCGGCTCCGCCGGATGGGCACTCCGCGTTCGGCCAGAAATCTCTTCAGCGCGGGAATGGAATGCGTGGCGCTATGAAACACCGAAGCGGCCAGCGCGGCGTCCGCATGGCCCGTTTCGAATACCGCGAGAAAATCCTCGAAGGCGCTCGCGCCGCCGGAGGCGATCACGGGCACCTGCACGGCGGCGGCAATTTTCGCGGTGAGATCGCAATCGAATCCGACGCAGGTGCCGTCGCGGTCGATGGAGGTGAGAAGAATTTCGCCCGCCCCGCGCGAGACGGCTTCCGCGGCCCACTGCGCGGCGTCGAGCCCGGTGGCATCGCGGCCCCCGCGCGTGTACGCCTCCCAGGAAGTTGCGGTCCGCTTGACATCGATCGACAAGACGACCGCTTGCGAGCCGAATTGCTGCGCGAGCTCGGAAATCAGCTCGGGACGCTTGACCGCCGCCGTGTTGACGGTGACTTTGTCGGCGCCTGCGCGCAGCACGGCCTGGCCATCTTCCATCTTGCGAATGCCGCCGCCAGCGGTGAGAGGGATGTTCAATTGCCCGGCGACGCGGCGGATGGTGTCGAGAAAAGTGTCGCGGCCCTGATGCGAGGCGCTGATATCGAGCACGACGACTTCGTCCGCGCCTTCGAGATTATAACGGGCGGCCAGCTCGGCGGGATCGCCCATGTCGCGCAGTCCCTCGAACTCGATGCCTTTTACCACGCGTCCGCCATCGACATCGAGGCAGGGAATGATTCTTCGAGCGAGAGTCATCTGTGATCGACCGATTCCAGGAAATTCTTCAGGACCATCGCGCCCGTTTCACCCGATTTTTCCGGGTGAAACTGCACGCCCATGAGATTCCCGCTTTCGATGACGGCGGCGAAGGGAAAGCCGTGGTCGCAGACCGCGACCGTCTCGCGGCCGCCGCCCAGAGCCGCGTAGGAATGCGCGAAATAAAAATAGGCGTCTTCGGGGATTCCCAGAAGCAGCGCGCTCGGCTGCTTCGTTTGCACCTGATTCCAGCCGATGTGCGGCGATTTGACGTTCCCGGGCAGCGCGCGAACCTCGCCCGGAAAGAAACCAAGCCCCGGATCGCCGGGAGCCTCGTCGCTCAATTCATACATCACCTGCAAGCCGAGACAAATGCCGAGAATGGGGATGCCGGAATCGAAGGCCATGCGCAGCGGCGCAGCAAGATTGCGCTCGTGAAGGCCGGAGACGAAAGCGGCGAAGTGGCCGACGCCGGGGAGCACGACGGCTTTCGCTGTGGCGATTTGCTCGGGGCGCACGGCGCGTTCGGTATCGGCGCCGAGCTTTTGAAGGGCGCGCTCAACCGACGGCAGATTGCCCGCGCCATAATCGACGATAGCAATTTTCACAGCAGCCCCTTGGTGGACGGCAGAACGCCGCGCAGTCGCTTGTCGCGCGTGACGGCAAACCGCAGCGCCTTGGCAAAAGCCTTGAAGATGGCCTCGACCTGATGATGCGAGGAGCGGCCATAGACGAGCTTGAAATGAACGTTGGCGGCGGCGGAATGCGCGAAGGCCCGGAAAAAGTCCTCGAGCAATTCGGTCTGAAAATCCCCCACTTTGGCCGCTGAAATCTTCCAGTTGCAGACGCAATAGGCGCGGCCGGAAAAATCGAGGGCCGCGGCCGCGAGGCAATCGTCCATGGGCATCAGGAAATAGCCCGAACGCAAGATTCCGCGCTTCGATCCGAGCGCCTGCTTGACGGCTTCGCCGAGCGCGATGCCCACATCCTCGACGGTGTGGTGCTGATCGACGTCGAGATCTCCGCGAGCGGACAGGTCAAGATCGAGGGCGCCATGGCGCGCGACTTGTTCGAGCATGTGATCGAAGAAACGAATGCCCGTGGAGATGCGAGATTTTCCCCGTCCATCGAGGTTGAGGCGCAGGCGGATATCGGTTTCCTTGGTGGTTCTTCGCAGTGTCGCTCGTCTCATAGAATTCGTTCCAATTGCCGCAGGAGGCGGCGGGTGTGACCGAGCGTTCCGACGGTGATGCGGACGTAGCCTTCGCCGGCAAAATCGCCGGAACGGTCGCGGAGCAGGATTCCCTCCCGATCGAGCGCGGCGACGACCGGCTTGGCGCGTTCACCGAAACGAACCAGGACAAAATTGCCGCCGCTTGGAAAATAGCGGAGGCCGAGGCGCGCGAGACCGCGCTCGAGTTCGCGGCGGCCGCGCCGGACTTCGCGAACCGTCCGGGCGATGAAGGCGCGGTCCTTCATGGCGGCTTCGGCGGCCACGAGCGCAGCCGCGTTGACGGGATAGGGCGATTGCGCCTTGCGCATGCTCGCGGCCAGATCTCGATTCACGAAAATGCAGCCGAGGCGCAGCCCGGCGAGGCCCGCGGTTTTTGAAAAAGTGCGCGTCACGATCAGATTGGCGTGCCGGCGAATCCAGGGAATGACGGTGACGCCGGAAAATTCGAAATAGGCTTCGTCGATGACGACCATGGTGCGCTTCGCCGCCGCGAGGATGCGCCGAATTTCGGGAAGAGAAAGGAGATTGCCCGTGGGGCTATTCGGATTGGGAAGAAAAAAAACGCGAGGCCCCGAACGCAGAGCCGCCAGGGTTTCTTTCCACGGGAATTGCATGTCCGCGCCGTAGCGAGGGGCCACGATGCGCGCGCCCGCGAGCTCGGCGTAAAAGCGGTACATGGCGTACGTTGGCTCGACGAGCAGCACGGCGTCCCTGGGCTCGACGAAGGTGCTGACGACGACGTGCAGCGCGTCGTCGGTGCCATTGGTGAGCAGCAACTCCTCGGGCCGCACGCCGAAATGCGCGGCCATTTTGCGGCGAACGGTTTCCTGCTCCGGATAAGCGGAAATTTCCGCGCTGCTGAGCCGGGCCAGGGCGCGTCGCACGGTGGGCGAGCAGCCGATGGGATTCTCGTTGAAGTCCATGCGCAGCTTATCGGTGCGGCCCTCGAGCGGCGGATTATAGGGGCGCATGCGCTCGACCGCGCGACGGATGGATACGGGAGGCTTCACTGGCGCACCTCGATGGAGCGGCCATGCGCGTCCAATCCCTCGGCCCGCGCAAATTCCAGGGCCACGGGGGCCAGGCGGCGAAAGCCCGCGCGCGATACTTCCTGCACACCGATGCACTTCACAAAATCGGCGACGGAAAGGCCGCCGCGGGTGCGCGCCACGCCTCCGGTGGGCAGTACGTGATTAGTGCCGCTGGCGTAGTCGCCAAACGTCTGCGCGCTCCAGTCGCCGAGGAAAATGCTTCCGGCGGAGTCGATTTTGTCGAGAAGGGAAGCGGCTCCCGCCGGCAGCGTGAGATGTTCCGGGGCAAATAAGTTCACGAACCGGACGGCGTCGGCGGTGTCGCGGGCCAGCAGAACAGCGCCATTCTGTGCGAGGGAGCGGCGCGCGAGGTTCGGCGCCGGAAGCGCGGCAAGCTGGCGATTGATTTCGGCGGCAACGCCGCGCGCGAGGCGCGCCGATGTGGTGACGAAAATCGAAATGGCGTCGGGATCGTGCTCGGCCTGGGCGATCAAATCGGCGGCCATGAATTTCGGGTTGCCGCTTGCGGCGAACACAATCGCTTCGGTGGGCCCGGCAAGAAGATCGATGGCGCAATCCGCGCTGACGAGGCGCTTGGCGGCGGTGACGAAGCGATTGCCGGGGCCGCAAATTTTGTCCACGCGAGGGATGGAACGCGTGCCATAGGCCAGCGCCGCAATGGCCTGCGCGCCGCCGACGCGAGCGACGGACTCGATTCCCAGTCGTTCGGCGACGGCGAGCAGCGCGGGGCCGGGCTGCGGGCTCGCGACGACGATCCGGCGCACGCCCGCTTCCTGCGCGGGAATCACCGTCATAAGCAGGGTGGAGAAAAGCGAGAAGCGCCCGCCGGGAAGATAGCAGCCGATGGATTCGATGGCGCGGACGCGCTGGCCGACGCGCACGCCCGGCTCGACTTCGAACGTCCATTCTTGAGGTTTCTGGCGGCGCGCCACGGCGCGGATATTTCGGGCGGCGTGGTCAACCGAAGCCAGAAATTCGCGGGAAACGGTGCGGCGGGCCTGCGCCAATTCCGCGCGTGAGACCCACACGCTGCGAGCATTGAGATCCACGCGGTCGAATCGCCTGGTCCAGGAAAATAATGCGGCATCGCCGCGGCGGCGCACGTCGTCGATAATTTTCGAGGCGGCCCGCTCGGCCCCGCGGCTGCTGTCGCGACGCGAGCCCAGGACTTTCTCCTGCCGTGCGCTGGTGAGGCGGAGAACGCGCATCAATAGACGACCTTGTTGAGCGGGTATTCGACGATTCCCTCGGCCCCGGCCGCCTTCAATTTGGGGATCAACTGGCGAACCAGCTTTTCCTCGACGATGGTGTTGATGGCGATCCATTGCGGATCGCTGAGCTGCGAAATGGTGGGATTGCGCAGGGCCGGAAGCGTGGCCACCACTTTTTCGAGATCGTCGCGGCGCACGTTGAGAAGCAGGCCCACGCGCCGGTAGGCTTTGATGGCGCCTTCGAGCAGCAGCACGAGGTTCTCGATTTTTTCGCGCTTCCACGAATCCTGCCAGGCGGAGCGATTGGCGATGAACCAGGTGGCGGATTCGAGCAGCGTATCGACGATGCGCAGGTGATTGGCGCGCAGGGACGAGCCGGTTTCGGTGATTTCCACGATGGCGTCGGCGAGCTGGGGAATCTTCACTTCCGTGGCGCCCCAGGAAAATTCGACGCGGGCCTTCACGCCGTGGCGCTCGAGATATTTCTGTGTCATGTGCACGGCTTCGGTGGCGATCACCTTGCCTTCGAGATCCTTGACGCTCTGAAAGGGGGAATCCTCGGCGACGGCCAGGACCCAGCGGACGCGGCCCAGGCTCGTCTTGGAATAGACCAGCTCGGCAACTTCCTGCACGGTGGCGCCGGTCTCGAGAATCCAGTCCTTCCCGGTGAGGCCGGCGTCGAGGGCGCCGTATTCGACGTAGCGCGCCATTTCCTGCGCGCGGACGAGCATGCACTCGATTTCAGGATCGTCGATGGAGGGGTAATAGCTGCGGGAGCTGACGGTGATGCGCCAGCCGGCACGCGCAAAAAGCTCGACCGTGGAATCCTGCAAACTGCCCTTGGGGATGCCGAGTTTGAGGCGGGCCATTATTTCCGTCCCTTTCCGTAAAGCTCCTCGGGCGAAAAGACGCGGTCGGCCACGACGGCGGCGTCGCCTTCCGCGCCAATGCGGCGGAAAAAACAGCTTCGGTAGCCTTCGTGGCAAACGGCTCCGCCGGCGAGCTCGACGCGCACGAGCAGGGCATCGCGATCGCAATCGACGCGCAAATCGCGGAGCAGAAGCTTCTGGCCGCTGGTCTCGCCCTTGGTCCAAAGCTTCTTGCGGGAGCGGCTGTAGAAAGTGACGAATCCGGTGGTGCGGGTGAGGTCGTACGCCTCGCGGTTCATGAACCCGAGCATGAGGACTTCGCCATTGGCGTCGTCCTGGACGATGGCGGGGATCAGACCGTTTTCCTTCTCGAAATCGAGTTCCATTGCGTCTCCTGAAAAACAAAAAGCCCGCTAGCGCATGCCGCGCCAGCGGGCGAATGAGTCCAGCTTGAATTGCTAGCTAGCCACACCGCCGCGGGCACGGTTTGGTATGGTGATGAGGATGATGGTAATGCACCCGCAGCTTCATGACGCATTTGAAATTAAGGGAATCGATGAAATTTGTCAAGCGAGGACTGGAGCGGTGGAGGGTCAGCGGGTTTTCGATTGCCGCATTGATCAGGAGTGACACTCTCGGCAGAAATACTGTTCGCTAGAACCGCCAGTCCCGCAAAATGAACGAATAAAACCGAAAATAGCTACAATGTTTCGCCATAGGCTCCATTAACTCGAATACCGTGGATTGGTGGAGAAGCCCATGTCAGAACAATCGAGAGTACTCCAGGGCTCTTTTCTGTGGAGGCTCAATTCTTATGGAGCAATCGTGGGGGGACTTGGAGGAGCAACATTGCTTACTCTCTATTTCACACTCCTCTCACGGAACGGGCGAATACCCCATGTGGATGTTCGAATGTATTGCATTTTGGGCATCGGCGTTGTGATAGGTTTGCTGGCATACTTCCCTGGCAATCTCGCTGTTTACTGGCCCTACGCGGTCGAGGTTGATCCAGGAGTCGGTCTTACGCTTTTTGGTCCTTTCAAAATAGTTTTCATCCCTATCACCGAGGTGTTGGATGTCGAACAATCAAGTTTTACGCCCGGTTATGTAGTCCTGTTCTCAAAGTCACATGGCCTTATTAAACGGTGCATAATCCATCGATTTTTTGGCGTCGAGCGGGAGGGACTTGTCCACGCTATTCGGCAGGCCATCAATAATTAAATGAATTAGTCAGCTTCGCTGTGCGGAGTACTTTCGACTTTCTAGCTTGCGGCAAATTCTCGGCAGGGTCAGCGGAGAAGGTCTTCGAGCTGGACTTTGGCGTCGGTCTTGGCGTCGCGGTACTTGACGATCACCGGCGTGTAGAGCGAGAGGTTCCAATCCTTGCCGCGGCCGTGGGAGATGGCGCGCGAGCCCGCGACGACGACGGCATTTTCCGGGATGACGAGCGGCTCATCGTCGCCGGCGTTATGTACCGCGCCGGTGACCAGATCGTAGACCGGCGTGGAGCGGTTGAGAATCGTGCCGCTGCCGAGAACGGCGCGGCGCTTCACGACGGTGCCTTCGTAGACGCCGGAATTGCCGCCGACCAGAACTTCGTCCTCGATAATCACGGGGAGCGCGCCGATGGGCTCGAGCACGCCGCCGATTTGCGAGGCGGCCGAGATGTGGCATTTGGCGCCGATCTGCGCGCAACTGCCGACCAGCGCGTGGGAGTCGATCATGGAGCCATCGCCGATATAGGCGCCGGCGTTGATATACATCGGCGGCATGCAGGTGACGCCCTTGCCGAGGAAGCAGGCGTCGCGAATGCTCGAGCCGCCAGGAACCACGCGCACGCCGGAAGCGGGCGTGAGCGCCTTGACGGGATAGGTGGACTTGTCGAAGAAGGGCTGGCGCGACGCGTCGATGGACATGTCGACGATCGAGCCCATGCGGAAGCCGAGCAGAATCCCTTTTTTAACCCAGGGATTGACGCGCCAGCCGGTGCGCGAGGAAGGGTCGGGCTCGGCGGCGCGAATTTCGCCGGAGTTGAGCGCGTCCTTGAAGCGCTGAAACAGGCGGAGATGGTCCGGCGCGTACTGGGATGGATTGTCGTCGAACAACCGCTCGATTTCAGCGCGTAGCATAGACCTGCTGGACCAGCCCCAGTGCTTCGAGCACGCCTCGGATTTTGGCGAGATTCTCCGCCTTGGGAGGCACGAGCGGCAGCCGCCAGGCGGGTTCGAGCAGGCCCATGAGCGCCATGCCGGCTTTCACGGGGATGGGATTCGTCTCGATGAAATTGACGTCCATGAGGCGGAAGTAGCGGCGATGGATTTCGCGCGCGGCGGCGAAATCGTTGGCCAGGCACAGGTGCGCGAGGCGAACCATCTCGGCGGGAATTTCGTTGGAGACCACGGAAATGAGGCCGCGGCCGCCAAGGGACATCAAGGGAACGGTGATGCCGTCGTCGCCGGAGAGGACGATAAATTTATCGGGGACGGTATCGAGCAGCACGGCCATCTGCGAGATGTTGCCGGAGGCTTCCTTGACGCCGACGATGTTGTCGATCTCGGAGAGCCGCTTGACGGTGGCGGGCTCGATATTGACGCCGGTGCGGCCGGGAATATTGTAGAGAATGACGGGCAGAGAAACGGCCGCGGCAATGGCCTTGAAGTGCTGGTAAAGGCCCTCCTGCGTGGGTTTGTTGTAGTAGGGGCTCACGGAAAGGATGCCGTTGGCGCCCAGGGACTCGAATTCGCGGGCGAGCTCGACTACGTGGGCCGTATCGTTTCCGCCAGCGCCGGCCAGGACGGGAACCTTGCCGCGGGCTTCGTCGATGGCGATTTCGACGACGCGGCGCTGCTCGGCGTGCGAGAGCGTGGGGCTTTCGCCGGTGGTGCCGCAGGGCACCAGGAAATCAATGCCTGCATCGATCTGGCGGCGCGCCAGACGGCGAACGGCTTCTTCGTCGAGAGACATATCCCGGCGAAACGGAGTGACCAACGCGGTACCGCATCCGGTAAACATTTGCTGCCTCCTTCCATAGCTATACCTAGTCGTTATACCCGATCGACGATATCCCGAAAATCGAAAAAGCCTTTTTTGCCGGCGAGCCAACGGGCCGCGCGCAGGGCGCCGCGCGCGAAGCCATCGCGGCTGCGAGCCGTGTGGCGGATGGTGATCGTGTCGGCGGCGGAATCGAAGCCAATTTCGTGGGCGCCGGGATGCGCGCCCGCGCGATTGCACTGGACGTCCACCGGGCGATCATAGCCCGACTGCTTCATGCTATCCACAAGCGCGAGCATGGTGCCCGAAGGCGCGTCCTTCTTCGTGGCGTGATGGATCTCCCAGGCCCAGGCGCCGTATTCGGGCTGGCGGGCCATCCTGCGCGCGGCCTCGGCCACGAGTTGCGAAAAAATGCCGACGCCCACGGAAAAGTTGGGACTCCAGACCAGGCCCGTCTGGCGGCGCAGTACGGCCGAACGCGCGCCATCGAGGTGCTCGAACCATCCGGTGGTTCCGACAACGGCATTCACTCCCAGGCGAGCGAGGCGCTCGATATTTTCGGGCGCGGTGGCCGGCGTCGAAAATTCCACCGCCGCATCGATGCCGCGAAAATTGGCTTCGGTGAGGCCCTCGAAATTGGCGTTGTTGTCGATATCGAGGCGCAGCTTGACGGCGAAGCCGTATTCGGGCGCGAGGCGCTCGATGATGCGGCCCATTTTGCCGTAGCCCACGATCGCGAGATTTTTGTCCGATGAAGTTCCCATGCGTCCAATACCTCAGCCCAAAACCGCGGGATCGCGCTGCGTGAAAAATTCCCGGTGAAGCGCCGCCGCGGCCCTGCCCAGATCCTGAGAAGTTACCACAACGCCGATATTCAGGAGCGACGCGCCCTGGGAAATCATGCGCACGTTGACGCATTTGAGCGCGGAGAGAAAGCGGGCCGCCACTCCCGGGGTCTCCCTTATGTTATCGCCGACCGCGCATAAAATGGCGCGGTCTTTTTCGATGGCGACATCGGTGAACGGCTCGAGCTCGGCGCGGATTTCCGAAAGCCGCGCATCGTTGTCGATGGTCAGCGAGACGCTGACTTCGGAAGTCGAGACCATGTCCACCGGAGTTTCGTAGCGGTCGAAGACTTCAAAAATGCGCCGGAGAAAGCCGTGCGCGCCGAGCATGCGCGTGGAGCGGATGTTCACGACGGTGATTCCGCGCTTGCACGCCACCGACTTCAGAATATTGGCGCAGGGCGCCGCGTCGGCGACGATTTTGGTGCCGGGCGCGTCCGGGCGGCGAGAGTTCAGAATCCGCACGGGTATGTTCTTCTCCTTGGCCGGAAGCACCGTGGCGGGATGCAACACCTTGGCGCCAAAGTAGGCAAGCTCGGCAGCCTCGTCGAACGACATGGACGTTACCGGGTGCGCGTCGGGGACGAGAGTGGGGTCGCAGGTGAGGACTCCATCGACGTCGGTCCAGATCTCGATTTCCTCGGCGTCGATTGCGGCCCCGACGAGCGCCGCGGAAAAATCCGAGCCGCCGCGCCCGAGCGTGGTGGTGACGCCTTCGTGGTTGGCGGCGATGTAGCCGCCCAGGACCACGACGCGATCCCGGCCGATAGCGGAGATGGCGGTCGAAATGCGCGCATAGGTATCGCCGATAATGGGAGAGGCCTGTGTGAAGCGCGAATCGGTGACGATCACGCCGCGGGCGTCTAGGTGCGCGCTGGGAATGCCGAGGCTCTCGAAGGCGAGAGCGACGATGCCGCTCGAAAGCCGCTCGCCGTAGCTGGCCACGGCGTCAAGCGAGCGCGGCGTAAGCTCGCCCAGGGCGCAGAGTCCCTCGACCATTTCGGCGAGGTCGCGGAAATGGTCCGCGAGGATGCGTTCCAATTGGCTGCGGCCTTCGCCCGATACGAGCGGCAGGGATTCGCGGCGATGAAATTCCTCAAGGGAGTGGAGCTGAGCCATGGCCTGCGCGCGATTCGATCGAGTGGCTTCGGCGGCGAGGGCCAGGAGAGCGTTGGTCGTCTTGCCCATGGCGGAAACGACGACCACCGGATGGCGCGGTAACCGCGAGCGCACGATTCCGGCGACCCGCTCGATTGCCGCGGAGGATTCCACCGAAGTGCCGCCGAATTTCATGACGATCATTGGCCCAAAGCTCCTGGAAAAATAAAAATAAATTTTTCATCACGCTTGCTGCTGCGCTAACCGGCTGCCCGGAACGGCCAGCGGTCCATTTGCAATCGACCGCGGAAGAACGATCCTTCGCCCGGCGCAATGGGTTCAGGAGGACGACCTCATCGAGAAGCCGCCAAAAGTTTTTTCACCAGCTCCGCATAAAGATCGACCGCTTCGGAAAGATCTCGCTTCGCAATGCGCTCCTCGGCGGTATGCGCCACATGGATGCTGCCGGGGCCGAGGAGGAGCGGCTGTCCCCAGGAGCCGCCGAAAACCGGAACGTCGGTGGTATAGGAAACGACCGTCGTGGGAAAGCCATCGACGGGCTCGAAGCGCATTGCCGGGATGCAGAGGATTTCCTTGAATTCAACGCGATGGCCGGCGGCTGCTGCGAGCGATTCGCGGACGGGCGCGGGATCGCCCACGAGGCGCACCAAAATTTCCGCCTTGGCGGAATCGGCGATCACGTTGGGAGCGCGCCCGCCCGCCAGCGTTCCGATGTTCAGCGTGCTCGGGCCGAGAAGCGCATCGTGCGGCAGCGGGACGCGGCGAACCGCCGCGAGCGCGTCGAGCAGGGCCTCGATGGCCGACTCGCCCAGTTCGGGGTAAGCCGAATGCGCCAGGCTGCCTCGCGCGAGCACTTCGCAACGGAGCGCACCTTTGGACGCCAGCGCCAGTTTATTTTCGGTAGGCTCGCCATTCACGAGATAACGCGCGCCGCGCGGCGATTTTGCGGCGGCAGCCGCACCGGCGCTGTTGCGCTCCTCGCCCACGACGAAAAGAAGGCCAAAATCCTTGACGCCTTCGGCGAGCAGCTTTTCGGCGGCGACGACCATGGAGGCGATGATGCCCTTGGCGTCGCACGCGCCGCGTCCCCAGATGAACTCCGCGTCCTCGCGCGAGGGGAAAAAGGGCGGCACGGTGTCCATGTGAGTGGAGAGCGTGACGACCGGCCGGCCCCAGGTGGCGAGCACGTTGAAGCGATCGCGCTCGACCTCCATGCGCTCGACGCGGCCGCCGGAAGCGGCGGCGAGATTCGAGAGATAGCTGTGGAGCAGCGCACCCACCTGCATTTCGTTGTCGCTGACCGACTCGACATCCACCAGGGCGCGAGTCAACTCGAAAACGTTCATTGCCTGCCTGCTTTTGGGACGGAACGGGGAGGAGAAGGAAGGATCGCCGGTCGTACGGCTCAGGCGTCTTCGCCTCTCGATAGCGCTCCATCCGGTGCAACGGATGACAGTGGATAAGCCTTAGGCTTGTCCCCCAACCGCGGCGAGAGCAGCCTCGCAACGATTTCGGCGGAGTGAACCCCTTTCGCCGGGCCTCCGAAGCTGCTCGGAACCGCCGACCGGCTACTAATGGCCTCCGCACCTCTACCAAGAACAAAACAAGTTTAGCGGCGCGGGGATGGGGAAGTCAAGGAAAGGGACATAGTGCGGCCCATTAGGGAGCCTGTTCGCTGTCGCCTATGCTCGCTTCAGTCCCATCACTTCAATCAGTCCTGGATGAATGCGGTAACGAGTTGATGTGGGGTCGAACCTGGTACGAGGGTCGCGGTATTTGAACATGTACTCTGATCCTCCAAATCCACGGCCGCCAGCACGGTAAAAGCCGATGAAAGAGAAGTCATAGAGTTTCTCTAAAACGTCCGCCGGTGAAAGTGCTGCTTCTGGGCACTGCTTCCTGTAGGTAGCGTCAAATTCATCATGTTCAAATTGCCACTTACCAAGAGCGCGCAAAACGTCCAGGTGTTTTTCGTAGTCAGGCATATGCTTGTGGACCTCGTCGTCGATCTCGCACAAGAAATATTCGCTGAATTCAACGCGGGCATTATGAATGTCGATGTTGTCGAGTTTGTTAGGATGATCTGCGCCCGCGTCTCGCCCAGCTCTCTCCTTGTATCGGGCAAGGGCACAATTGATGAACTTGATTAAATCGCGTGGTCGGAGATATGTACGGTCACGCATGTGCTCGTACTTGGTTTGATGGCCGGGCATCTCACGGTCCTCATTAAATACAACGTTCCAGCTGATTTGTTCTTCGGCTCCTTCACGGAGCACTATGTCGAAGCGGCGTTCCATGAGTGCCTTGAGAGTTCTCTTTGCTCGCGGTGTATCCCATTCAATTAGTGAAACGCAATTTTCGGTCATCTTGTTTTTGTCTTCAAAATGCAAGCAGTCGTAGATGTCATCGCGGAGAAAGACGACCACGAATAACTGAATTCCGGCATCTCGTGCTGCGAGGTTAATGTCTCTGCTAGCCAACAGTAATCCTATCAATCTATTTGCATATTCGGGCATATTGGGATCAAAGCCGAGGTCGAGCTGGTCGAATGCGATGTAGTATTTGTTCGCAGGGTTCAGACAGCTTAGGATTGTATCCTGAAAAGCGACGTTTACCTCCTGAACGATCGTTGGCAAGTCTGTTACGGGCACAGCTTCTGGGGTAATGCCTGCCTTAAGGATTGTCCAGTCGAGTTCAAAATAGGGTTTGAGCTTGAGGTGTTTTGTCGGGCTGAATACTTGGGAAAGATCCGGGTCACGACTCCCATATGTATCCACAATAAATGATTCAAGTCGGACCATTTTTTCCATCGTCGATGCGTCGAATGGAAGTGATTGATCTTGGTTTAGTGCAATCTTGGCAGCGGAAAGGAAAATTAGATATTTCCAGCTGTGGGTGTACTTATCGAAATCGGGGATTCCAATGCGAGCTTGCTTCTCATGGTAGTGCCACGGATAGTCTGAAAACGTATGTCCATAAGAGAAGAAATTGGGTGTTTTGGTAGTGATAATCTTTTTAAATATTGCGGTCTTGCCACTTCCTTTCTTGCCGACAATCATGTGACGTCGAAGTGCAATGATGTCGAGATATGCTTCATGGTCCTCAAAGGCTTGAAGCAGGATATCGTCGTTGTCAGCGTCGGTGCCACCGAAGTTATCAACGTTGATAGGATTCCTCATCTTTCCTCACTCGCGTGGTGCAGTCGTCAACAGCTCAGTTTATAGGCAAACGGGAAACCGGCGCGCAATTGCATGGTACCAGTTTACTAAAATTTGACTTATAAATACTTTACTGGGAAGAAAACTCGCCTCTGCACGTGACGTGTCCCGTTTGTGCTGTCGTTGGTTGATTCCGCCGTGACTGGGGACGCTTCCGGCGTTTCGGCCGACGAGAAGATCGCCACGGTGAACACTGGCGCGCGGCTTTCCGCAGCGATGGGAATCGTCGCAGAAGCGTGAGCGGGTCGGGCCGAGCAGCACTCACGGGGAAAAGCGCGCGTAACTGACATCGTCGGGGATGCGGCTGAAGGATCGGAAATTCAGAAGGGAGAATGCGGAATTTGCAGCGATTTCGGGGGAGTGAACCCCTTTCGCCGGGCCTCCGAAGCTGCTCGGAACTGCCGGTCGGCTACTGATGGCCTCCGCACCTCTACCAAGAACGGAATAAGTCTATCGGCGAGGGGATGAGGAAGTCAAGGAAAGGGCGGGGATAGAAGATAGGGTTGCGGAAAAAAGGAAAGCCGTACTGCGAGCGGCACACGCCCTCAGCATTCGCAATGCCCCGATCGGCGCCCTAACCGGATAATGTGCCGTACTGGCCGTATTTGTCCGGTAAGCCGACTTCTCGGGAGTTATGAAATGCCTAACATATTTCCGCTCTGGATCGCCGGGCTTTTCCTCTTGCGCTACAATTCGCGGCATGGGCGAGCGCCAACAATATCCACCTCGAAAGAGGATTCTGTCTGTCCTCATTGCATATGCCGTCGCGGTTGGCCTTTCTTATTCTGCTGGAGGACATGCGCCTGCAATTTACGTTGCGGTTTTCTTGGGTGTTTTGGGTCTCATCTGGATTATCGTGAATCCTGCGCACCGTGGTTCCAAGCCCACGCGCTATCGCATTTTTCCTTCCGACCAATAGCCGCGCGCCTGCCAAACATTGGCCGCTCGTTTTATTGCGTCCATTTTATTCACCTATACTGCTGGGGTGGCCGCAGTGGCGATGACACGCATCAGCGGCGCGATCTGCACCAATCAGCGCTGGGCCCGTATTCTTTTCTGCATCGTCGCCATCCCCTTACGTTATTTGTTGGGTTTAGTATGTGAGTCATCTACATGATCGTGAAATACGGGCTGCGCTAGGAGTTTCTGGCTAGCTCCTGAGTAACGCAGCCGAAACCGAACGTCTGGAGTACTGGGCCAATGAAGAATTGCAAAAACTCAAGCATCGATGGATTTCTTAGGGATTGGGCCGAGTGTTGCGGTCGCAACCGTCGCAGCCAACGCGAGAACGGTCATATAGAGCAAAGGTCGGTGGAAAGCCTGCCAGCCGTAGATGGCGATCAGTCCTAAGTCCAAGCCCATAATATCCCAAAACAGTACGCCCCCATAAGACAACGAAGGCTTAATGTTGGCAGCCTTTCGACGGCGCGTGGTCCGAAATAACATCCAAAAGCCCCAACCAATGGCCACAAATGCTACTCCGGCCCCTTTTGAGGCAAAACCCATTCGTAACCTCCAAGGTACCGAGCGGGAAATACCACACAGAACGCGAGTGAGTCACGACTTCCATTCTGCCCATGATCTCAAGTCCTGGTTAACGCCCTCTCGGAAAAGTGAAGCGGTACTTCAAAAACGGTCACAGGCTGATTCGGCTCCAAAAGGCTCTATTATATAAGGGCGGCGGCGCTACGCCGTTTCTTTTGCGAGACTGAGATTGTGAGCCACTTCGATGAATACATCTTGCCTAGGGGCGTAGCGAGTGCTATATGTTCCGCCAATCAAGTCATCTGCTGCTAGAGAGGATCCATCTTATGCTTATGCCTCGTCCCTGGAAGACGCTTACGCGGGCGTTCTGCGGATCAGTGGCGACCGCTCTGATCGCGCCATTGTTGTCGCTCCTGGCTGTCTCGGCCAGCTTTGCCCAGGCTCCGCCCCTGCCCGCGTTCCAAGCGACCGCCAAGAGCCCGAACTTCAAAGACGGGAAGGTGGTGCTCGAAGAGCGTCGCATCCGGGCATATACGTACCTAGGAGGCGATGAAAACGTCATCCGGCAAACGGTCCAGCGGATCGTGAGGCAGGAAGGCGACGCCCCCGGAGGGTGGGTCTACGAGTGGAGCCTCCTCGGCAAGTACTACGAGGACCGCGGAGACGCGTTCCTCAAGAGCGAACTGCGGCATGAGGCCCTCCACGCCTACATGACCTCGAGCGTCTACTACGCGCTCGCCTGGTTCCCGAGGATCAACTCGGAAGAGGAGGCCAAGGCCTACGACGCGCAGCTGCGGGTGTACCAGAAGGGCGGCAAACTGTTCGACGTGCCACTGGAGGTGGTGAAGGTGCCGTACAAGGACGGTTATATCACCACCTATCTGCACAAGCCGTTCGGCGTCGAGAAGCCGCCGCTCGTCATCTGGTGCGGTGGCGTAGACCAGTACAAGGCGAATCACTGGCGCCCCATCCAGGACATGCTCGCCAAAGGATTTGCCGTCGCCACCCTCGACCTGCCCGGTTTCGGAGAGAGCAGGCAATGGGGCCCGGATTTCAAGGCGGAGGCCAATTTCGCCGTCCTCGACACCTATATGAAGCGAGAGGATATCGATACCAAGCGCATCAGCTTCTTCGGGCAAAGCTATGGCGGGGGCGCGACGTTGCGTGCGGCCTTGCGAAACGATCCGCGCGTCAAGGCGATCGTGGCCATGTGTGCGGGGCTGCACTTGGGCGAGAAGAACTCGTTGGCGCCTGACGCAAAACCCGGAGACAAGCTGATCAACGGGCCTCTACTCGTGGTCAACGGCACGCGCGATCCCGGCAACCCCGTTCCGGACCTGATGTCGACCTACCAGGCGGCGAAGCAGGGCGATCTATGGCTGCTCGGCCGCGGTGAGCATTGCGCGGTGGAGTACTGGCCAGTCGTGATCCCACAAATGGCCGACTGGCTGACGGAGAAGATCAATCAGTGAGAGGAAGACTCATAATCCGACTGGATCGACGATCCGCACGAAATCAACTGCCGTAGTGATCGGGTTTCACGCCCGGTATGGCTGGCGCTACTCAGGGTTCACGCGAAAGACAGTCGACGCCGAGACCGAAGGTACCTTCCATTGGGGATATTTTTTCCCCTTAGTCTGCAGCACGGCTGCTTTCTCAACTGGATCGCTGACAAGTGACAAGGTACGGTCATACACCTGGTCAGCTATCTTCAGGCGCACGCGAGGATGACGGATTATATCTTCCACCCACAGCCTTCCGCGATAAGACGTCACATAGAGATTGCCGTTATATACGGCGCACCAAATCGTTACTGAGTGAGGCAGCAGAAACGGAGTCTGGGTTTGAATCTTGATCCGTGGAATCTTGTCCGTGAACGACCAGTCGGTGACTGGGTTAGTGACGCGTTCCCCCCTGAGCCAAAGTCCTGGCACTTTGCACGACCAAGATCGATTGGCTGGTGGGCAGTCCTTAGGTTCGAAACCAGTGAAACTCAGTATCAGCAGAAGCGCGGCCAAGGCAATTATGATTGACCCAACAATCTTTACTGGCGTTTTCATACTGGCTCCTTGGTACGAAGAGCCGAAGTCTAGCACCGCGCCGAGTGCGCGGACAAGGAATGCGACCTCCCTCCCTTTCATTGCACTCACACGCCAAAAACAATTGAGAGAACCGCGCCAAGGCCTGATTAACGTTTATTAAGCATCGAGCAACTAGCGGATCGTTGAACTCGTACCCCGCCAGCCCTGAATCGCGTTAATCTAAGTAGCGCCTCGTGTGCTCCAAATCCGCGAAGTGCTTCCAGCGGAGGCCTCATGGCTTTTGCGCGAAAGGGTGAAACTCATGTTCATCAATGGGCGTCGCTGCCTTTTTCTTCTCGTACCTCTGTTATGCGCCGCCGCAGTTTCGGCCCAGCAGCACAGCCCGGTAACCCAACCCGGCGCGGGCAGGATCTTCCTTGATGTGGTCGTGACTGCGAAGTCTGGGTCACCCGTGAGCGGTCTTCAGCAGCAGGATTTCACTCTTTTGGACAACAAGGCGCCGCAGACCCTCACCTCCTTCCAGGCAGTTGACGGGAGGCAGGCTCCCATTGAGGTCATTCTTCTGGTCGATGCGGTGAACACCGGTTACCAACGCGTCGCCTATGAACGCGATCAGATCGACAAATTCCTCCGCGCCGACGGAGGTCACCTTGCTCATCCCACCGCTCTTGCCGTCCTCACAGATACCGGCACCCAGATTCAGGAGGGCTTCTCGATCGATGGTAACGCGCTCAGCGCCTCGTTGGATCAGTACACCGTCAGCCTCCGTAATGTCCGCCGCACCGACGGCTTCTGGGGCGCGGCCGAACTCTTCCAACTCTCTCTCGAGGGCCTGCATGAGCTTGCGGCACGCGAGGCCCCGCACCCGGGACGCAAGGTCGTACTGTGGGTTTCTCCCGGCTGGCCGCTGCTCTCCGGCCCCAACGTCGAGCTCAACGCAAAGGAACAGCAACGGCTCTTCACGGATATTGTCAATTTCTCGACTCAGATTCTGCAGGCACGCATCACCCTCTACAGTATCGATCCTTTAGGCGTCGCCGACACCGGCTTGCGCACCGTCTACTGGAAGGACTTTGTCAAAGGGATTAGCAAACCTAGTCAGGTCCAGGCAGGGGATTTAGGGCTGGAGGTGCTCGCCACCCAGAGCGGCGGTATCGCTCTCAATTCCAGCAACGACGTGGCTGCCCAGCTGCAGAGGTGCCTCGCCGATACGGGGGCCTACTACGAGCTCTCCTTCGATCCACCTCCAGGCGGTCAGCCACACGAATACCATCGTCTGGAAATCCATATCGCAAAGCCCGGCCTAACCGCGCGCACTCGTCAGGGCTATTATTCGCAACCCTGATCGAAACGAGCGGTCGGAGAGTAACTGCTGGGTGTCGGGTAATCGGAAATTCAGAAGGGGGAATGCGGAATTTGCAGCGATTTTGGGGGAGTGAAAAACCTCTTTCGCTGAGCCTCCGAAACAGCTCGGAACCGCCGCCCGGCTACTGATGGCCTCCGCACCTCTACCAAGAACAGAATTAAGTCTAGCGAGGCCGGGATGGGGAAGTCCAAGGACGTGAACTTTCGCGGGCCCATTTTGCAGTCAAAGAAATTTCTCTCTTCAAAATGAAGGAAATACCTTATGGACGATGGAGAGGGTCAGGACTAGCCTTTCTTTGTCTGAAGAGAAGCACAGGGGACCGGATCTGACTCCGTTCGGTCCCTCACCCCTTCCCCGAGCCTTTTATCGCCGTCTGAAGGTTGTTCTGGATGTTTCTCAGGAGCACGATGGGACTCTGGTCCGGCACCATCGATGCCAATCTCCACGATCCTCGCCGACAGGATTGGGCATATAAGCCTTATGGCCTCCATACGCACTGTGATTGTTGACGATAATGCCGCAATCCGAAAAGCTCTTCGCGCGGTGATCGATGGCTACCGCAGTCTTGAAGTGATCAGCGAGGCTGCCAACGGCGAAGAAGCCATTCGACAGGTCCAGAATTTGATGCCCGACTTGATCATTATGGACATAAGCATGCCTATCCTCGACGGCCTCAGCGCGGCAGAGGTGGTCAAGAGGCATCGACCGGAGACCGACATTTTGATTTTCTCAACGCATAAAATTCGCGAGTTCATTGAAAGCGCCAAGAAAATCGGTCTCAGCGGATTTGTATCCAAGGACGAAGGTGGTGTAGGTCTGCTCAATGCGGTGAACGCTATCCTTCAACACCACCCCTATTTCCCTACCTTGTCCTGAAAGTTTCTTCAGGGTGCATGACCTTCCAGAAACTGTTCGGAGGATGAGATGAGTAAATACACCGTTGCTCTTTTGGCTTTCGTGCTGTCCACGGCGCTGGGGCTAACCGCATGCCAGGATACGAGGGCACGACAAGAGAACGAGCAACTGAAGTCACAGGTGTTAGACCTTCAAAAACAGCTTGGTGAGATGGGGAATCGTCTTGACGAAATGACGAAAGCCAGGGATGACTTAATAAAACAGGATGCGGCCCTGAGAGAAGAGAGGAATCATCCGAAAAGCAGACATGCCACAACAAGGAGGGCAAAATCAAAACGACATCAAGGGACTCATCGTTCGGCGCGATGAAATAAGAAGCAGGAACGTCCGAAAGCAACCCGCGACTTCGATTTCGGCGGTCTGATGTTCTTTCCTGCCTGTAGAGGAAGTCAAGTGCCATTTCCAAACTACAAAAGATTTATTCTTCCAAATACGCCACTTACAACTTCCGAAGACTGTTATTCGAAGTAATAGTTCGCGAATAAATCACCAGCAGACCCCAATTTTACGGAGGGTTAAATTCACATGCGGAGATAGAGAGTTCCCTTGAGTACTTCCCGAGTAATTGCGCATTGCGCAGGGTGCGATTCGGAGACTGATCCAACCACGCCGGGGCAGACATCCGACTGGGCACTTTTCGTAAAGCGTCGGTTGTATCGGCGGCAACTTTCGATACGGCAACGCTGCTTGACTTCCGGGGCGAGCGGGGGTTTACTTACGGCGTTTCGGTTGACGAGAAGGTTGCCGCGGCGACGCTTGCGCGCGATTTGCCGCGGGCGATGGCAAGCCGGACGAAGCGGAAGCGGGGGAGACAGTCGAGCCGAAAAGCGTTCGGTGGAAAAACCGCGAGGAACCGGCTTGGCGGAGATGCGGTTGAGGGACTACAGATTCAGGAGGCGATCATGCGGAATCGCAGGGATTTTCTGAAGACGATGGCGGGCGCGACGGCGGGAATGCTGCTGACGGGCCGTGCGTTCGCGGAACCATTCGCGCAGGCCGCCCCGGCCAAGCGCCGCGTGGCGATGGTGGGAGGGCGGCGCGCGAAAGTGGTGGACGTACACGCGCACTGCATGTTCCCGGAGGTGGCGGACGTCATCAAGGGAACGAGCATGGACCGCAAAATACCCGCCAAGGGACCGCAGATTCTGGGGCCTGAGCGCATTCAAATGCTCGACGCGCGCGGGATCGACGTGCAGGCGCTGTGCGTCAACGTGTTCTGGTGGTACGCGGCGACAGACCGCGATTTGGCGAGCAAGATCGTGAACGTGAACGACGAGGGGCTGTCGAAGTGGTGCAAGGCGCATCCGGACCGATTTGTGGGGCTGTCGTCGGTGGCGCTGCAGTTTCCCGACTTGGCGGCGCAGCAGCTCGAACATGCGATGAAGGACTTGGGACTGCGCGGGGCGGCCGTGGGAGGGCATGTGGAGGGCGAGCCGCTCTCGGACCCGAAGTTCGATCCGTTCTGGGCCAAGGCGGAAGAGCTGGGGGCGCTGGTGTTCATGCATCCGGGGGGCGCGACGAACGTGGTGAAGGACGATGCGTTAAAGGGACGAGGCGACCTGGGCAACATTATTGGAGACCCGCTGGAAACGACGGTCTTCCTTTCACACATGATTTTCGATGGGACGCTCGACCGCTTTCCGAAGCTGAAAATCTGCGGGGCGCATGCGGGCGGCTATTTGCCGTCGTACCTGGGGCGGACGGACGTGGCCTGCGAAGTGCGGCCGAACGCGAATTGCGCGAACAAGAAAAGCCCAAGGGCGTATTTCAAGGATCAGATTTTGGCCGATTCGATGATTTTCGAGGAAGAAGGACTCCGGCACATGGTGGCGGAGATGGGCCCAAGCCAGGTGGTGTACGGGACGGACATGCCATTCAACTGGCCCGACGGGCTGGATTTGATCCTGCAGGCGGACTTCCTGAACGACGCGCAAAAAGAAATGGTCCTGGGCGGAAACCTGACCAAGCTGCTGAAGCTTTAGACCTGCGCGAGAACATTCGTTACAGACGCGGGCTGCGAAAGAAAAATCGCACCGTCCGGGCGCCGGAGGGCTGAGCGCGACGGCACTGTTGACCGTCGATAGCGCAGTGGGCTTTCCATCACCCCGTCATCGGGCACGTTCGTTTTCCGCGCGCTTCCCACCACGAGAGAAAAATTACACCCTGGAACGCGGTTGCGGTGATGGCCGGTGGATTTTGCGCGGAACTTTTGTAAGATGGTTAGCCATGACTCGTCGCTCGAACCAAGTTGTCCGGCTCTCCTGCATTAACAGCGGAGAAGCGTCTCCGCCGCTTTCATGACATCCAAGTCTAGTATGCCGAGCGGGCAACGGCGCGCCGCCGCCGATCCAGCGCTTTACACGCCTTTCTATGCGTATCGCTCCGCGGGCCGGGATGCGCCTGGAAAGCGCGTCCTGTGCTGCGAAGGAGTGTCGCTCGATGAGATAGCCGATGTAGTGGGCACGCCGGCATATGTTTACAGCAGGCGCAGCATCGCCGAGGCTTACCGGCGGCTCGACCGAGCGCTTGGGCGGCTGCCGCACACGATCTGCTACGCCATGAAGGCCAATGGGAATTTGTCGGTGCTGCGGCTGCTGGCGCGGCTGGGCAGCAGCTTCGACATCGTGTCGGGCGGGGAACTCGACCGGCTGCGGCGCATCGGCGTGTCGGGCAGCCGCATTGTGTTCTCCGGAGTGGGGAAAACGCGCGAGGAGATGCGCGAAGCGCTTGGCTATCCGGGAAAGAGCGAGGGGGGCGGCGGCATTTTGCTGTTCAACATCGAGTCGAGGGCGGAACTGGAAGTGCTGCTGAGCGAAGCGGCGCGGCATGTGAGCGCGGGCGGAGAAAGGCCCTCGGTGGGCATTCGAGTGATCCCGGACGTGCTGGCGGGCGGGCACGAGCACATTTCGACCGGGAAGCATCATCATAAATTTGGGGTGGATTGGCAGGAAGCGCGGCGGCTATACAGGGAGTACAAAGATTCTCGGTGGATTGCGTGGCGCGGCATCAGCGCGCATCTGGGATCGCAGATCCTGAGCACAGGGCCGTACCGGCGAGCGCTCGAACGGCTGGCCGGGCACGTTCGCGAACTGGCGCGCGACGGAATTCGGCTCAAATACGTGGACATCGGCGGGGGGCTGGGAATCCGGTACACGAATGAAGACCCGCTCGATGTGGACGAGTATGCGCGAACCCTCGCGAAGATCGTGCGGCCGCTCCGGTGCAGGCTGCTGGTCGAACCGGGACGCACGCTGGCGGGACCGGCGGGCGTGCTGCTGACGCGCGTGCTATACGTGAAGAAAAATCGCGGCAAGACGTTCGTGATCGTGGATGCGGCGATGAACGACCTGATCCGCCCGGTGCTATACGATGCGACGCATCCAATCACACCGGCGGTGCGTGAGGCGGGAGCGGCGGGCAAGAAAGAACGGGTGGACGTGGTGGGCCCGGTGTGCGAATCGGGGGATTTTCTGGCGCGCGATTATGCGCTCGAGCCGGCGAAAGCCGACGACGTGCTGGTGATATGGGCGGCAGGCGCGTATGGATTCGTGGAATCCTCGAATTACAATGCGCGGAGGCGGGCCGCCGAGGTGCTGGTGGAAGGAAGGCGGTTCCGAATCGCGCGACGCCGCGAGACATACGACGATCTGGTGCGGGGGGAAGCGTTGTGACGCTGCGCTGGGAACGGCGGCAGCCGAGAAGCTGAAGGCCGCAACGTTAGCTGGGACGAAGCATGAGGACGACCACCAGGCGGCGAGGGCCGTGCGCTCCCAGGACGAGGATTTTTTCGATGTCGGCGGTGCGGCTCGATCCGGTAATCAGGCAGAGCATGGAATTTTTTGCCGCAGCGTCGCGCTCGCGTAGGCGCGCAAAGGCGTCGTCGAGGCCAGGCACCAACTGAGCGAGACTCGCGACCACGATGTGAACGGGCGCGACGATCGAAGCGCCGCGCCCCCCGCCGGATGAAGATACAAACACCGATCCGGTCTGGGCGACCAGCACGTCGGCCAGAGTAATCGTAGCCTGCGAAGATTCGGCGGGACCTCCCGCGGTGGACCATCGAATGCCGCGGGTGGCTCGCCAAGCATCCGCCATGCGCCGGAGTTCGGGCGCGTCCTGCACGAAAATTTCTCCCGTGGGAATAGACGACAATACGCCGGCAACGGCTGCCGCGCCCGCGCCTGCATCGGGAACAACGATGCATTCGGTGTTGTTGGCCCCGCATTCCCTTTGAAAACGATCGAGAGGCTCCGGAACCGGCGCGAAAATGGGGCGAGCGGCACCTGACGCGTGCCGGGGCGCGGGTTCGCGCAGGGCCTCACGGATGCGCGCGAGGATGCGCTCGCGTCCGGGATTTTCAGCTTGCGCCACGGCGGTCTCTCCAAAGCGCCCGGAAGGATTTTTTCGGAATGTGGGGGGCGGCATGGACCTTGGTCCAGGGCCGCAGAGGATCGAGCGACGTGCCGCCCAGGCCGAGCGCCTGGCTGGCGCGAACGATCGCGCGTCCAGCCCAGCCGAAAAACGCGAAACGCATGGAACCCATCATCGACCAGCGCCATAGACGGAATCCAAGACGCTCGCTGGCGGGACGGTCGGCGGCCTGGACGGCGTTGCGGCGATTGTGCAGGAGGTGGTGATGCAGGTCGATCTCGACCGGGCAAGATTGCGTGCAAGCGCCGCACAGAGACGACGCGTAGGAAAGATGCTGAAATTCGTTCAAGCCGCGCAGGTGCGGCGTGATGACGCTGCCGATGGGACCGCCGTACGTGGTGCCGTACGAGTGGCCGCCGATGGTGCGAAACACGGGGCAGACGTTGAGGCAGGCTCCGCAGCGGATGCAATGCAGGGCGTCGCGCTGCTCGGCATCCGCCAGCAATTCGCCGCGGCCATTATCGAGCAGGACGACGTGAAATTCCGCCGGGCCGTCGAGCTCCCGCGGGCCACGCGGGCCTCCGATGAGCGTGTTGTAGCAGGTAAGGGCCTGGCCGGTGCCGGAGGTTGAAAGCATGGGCCAGAAGACGGCGAGATCCTCGAAACGCGGAAGGATTTTCTCGATTCCCGCGACGGCCACGTGAATCCGGGGAAGGCTGGTGCCGAGGCGGGCGTTGCCCTCATTGGTGCTCAGTGCGACCATGCCGGAATCGGCGATCAGGAAATTCGCACCGGTGATGCCCATGTCCGCGGAGAAGAATGCCTTGCGCAGCATGCGGCGGGCGGCGGCCACCAGCTCCCGCGGGTCGTCGCTTGCGACGCCGTCGAGCTTTTCGCGGAAGAGGGCCGCGATATCGGACCGCGTGAGATGCATGGCGGGGGTGATGATGTGGTAGGGAGGCTCGTTGCGCAGCTGGACAATCAGCTCGCCGAGGTCCGTCTCGAAAACCTTGCAGCCGTTCTTTTCAAGAGCGGGCGTGAGGTGGATTTCCTCGGTGACCATGGATTTCGATTTCACCACGGTGCGAACGCCGCGTTTGGCGGCGAGGCCGGTAATGTACTGGCGGGCGTCCTCGGAAGTCTCCGCCCAGAAGACGTGGCCGCCGCGCTCCTTCACGCGCGCCTCAAATTCGAGAAGGTATCGGTCGAGATGGTTGATGGCGTCCCACTTGATCTCGTGGCAGCGCTCGCGACCCGCCTGCCAATCGAGGAAGCGCGCGCGGCCACCTTGGACGGCGGCTTCATAGGTATCGACCGCGTGGCGGATGGTCCGGCGATGGGCGAGGTCCGCTGACTTTATAGCGGCGTTGCGGAGAAATTCCTCGGCGGGCGCGCTCATCGAGCCGTTTCCTCCGCGGATACGCGGGCCGCAGGATCGGCTGAGCCGGCCGTTTGCGCGAGGATGCTGGCCAGATAGATGGTGCGCACGGGAGATTGGCGCAGGCGCAGGACGCCGTCGAGGTGCATGAGGCAGCTTGGGTCGGTGGAGGTGACGTACTCGGCGCCGGAAGACTCGGCGTTGCCCGCTTTGGTATCGCCCATGGCGGAAGAGATCATGCTGAACTTCGTGGCGAACGTGCCGCCGAAGCCGCAACATTCCTCGCAGTAGGGCATCTCGACGAACTCAAGGCCGCGGACGTGGCGCAGCAACTCGCGCGGCTCCCGCTTCAGGCCCAGCTCGCGCAGCGCATGGCAGGCGTCGTGATAGGCGACGCGATGCGGGAAGCTGGCGCCCACGTCGGATACGCGCGCGACCTTGACGAGAAATTCGGAAAACTCGAAGACGCGCTGGCCGAGGCTGGCAGCCTCCGCAAGGAGAGGCGTTCCGGCGAGAAGCTCGGGATAAAAATTGCGAACCATGGTGGTGCAGGATCCGGAAGGACAAACGACCATCTCCGCGCTACGGAAAACCCGCACAAAACGCTCGGCCAGAGGGCGGGCGTCCTGCCAGTAGCCGGTGTTGAAGGCGGGCTGGCCGCAGCAGGTCTGCGCCTCGGGGAAGTCCAAGGCATAGCCGA